>DNXB01000345.1 GCA_003506995.1 Verrucomicrobiales bacterium | reverse complement strand
CCAGTTCGCCAAGTCGGGTTAACGGCATTGATGCTAATGACGACAGCCCAAAAGGTGCCGGTGAATGCTTCAAGCTCACGCAAGCCAACCAGAAATGCCAAGAGAGCACCAAATAGAAAGCCACAACCAAAGCGAAGACGCTTTTAGAGGAGTCAGGACCACGGCTTGCGTTCACAGAGAATAAAAACGATTATCTCACCGCACCACCCACCCACTCCGGCTGGCGCTTCGCGAGACAATCAGAGAGCCAGC
This sequence comes from Verrucomicrobiales bacterium, assembly GCA_003506995.1. GTDB lineage: Bacteria > Verrucomicrobiota > Verrucomicrobiia > Verrucomicrobiales > Verrucomicrobiaceae > Prosthecobacter. The sequence continues at coordinate 20,953 of DNXB01000345.1, read as the reverse complement.
GGACGAGGTCGGCGACGGAGTCGTGCTTTTTGCGCAGGGCGTTGAGCGCGGGCCAGTCGATGTTGTGACGGGGCGTGGGCAGGGTGATTTTTTGGATGCGCAGCAGGTTCTGCACGGCCTCGAACTCGGCGGCGCTCATGGCGCGGATTTCTTTGGCGGAAGGCAGTTCATCGAGCTGTGTGAGCTGGATGCCGAGGCTGCTGATGCCGACGCCGAACTGATGGCCGAGGCTGCGCAGCGCATCGACGAGCGCCTCGTCGTTGAGGCCTTCGGCGATGACGATCTCGCTTTGCAGCGTCCAGCGGGTGGCGCTGAGGGCCTGGAAGAAGTCGGCGCTGAAGGTTTCGAGCGAGACGCTGAGCTTCAACTGCACGCCGGTGATGCCGACCTCGGGGCCGCCGAGATGACGGCGGAGATCGAGCATGGAGGCATCGAAACGCGGAGCGTCGTCGCTGCCGGCGTCGAGATCCCAGTCGGCGACGACGAGGTCGGGGATGTCCCACTCGCCCTCCATGCTGGGGGCGCCGCTGCTGTTGCGGTTCAGCAGGAAGGGATAGCGCGAGCGCTGGAGGCTGAGGCGCTCGTAAATGGCGACCATGCGCAGGAAGCGCGACCAGCACTGGTCGCTGTCGCCCTCCTCATCGAAGAGGCTGGGGCGCGTGACGCCGTTCAGCCCGGCGGTTTTTTTCTGACGGCGGTAGTAGCCCTGGCCCTGATCGACCTTCGCGATGGGCGAGGTGGGATCGTAGCTGAGGATGGAGAAGTGATAGCGCAGTGTGGCGTCGCTGTAGCCTTCGCCGAGGCGATGACGCACGAGACGAATGAGCTCGGTGCCCTTGATGGCCTCCGCCGGATCGTCCGGCAGGATTTCGGGGAGCAGGTGTCGCAGTTGTTCGCGCAGGTTCATCCGTGTGTGTGTCACAGGATGCACGCGGGCGTGTGTGATGGTCAAGGTGGAAAACGCGCAGGGCCGCCAAGCGGCCAATCCTACTCGTCCTCCTACTCCTACTCGTCCTCGATCAAATCGCTTCGACTGCACCCAGCACGGCCAAGCCAATGCAGCGGCAACTTCATGGTTGCTCGAACGATGGCATCGCGATCATGCGCTGTGATCGAGGACGAGTAGGAGCACGAGTGCTGCGCTCGAAAGCGCGGTGTCTCTTTGCCCTTTGCTCTACGCCCTGCGCTCCTCCTTGATCGTGTACCTGGTGCGGCGGCTGTTGAGCCAGCGTACGCCGAACATGTCCGTCGTGGCACGCAACGCACGATTGCCGAAGCCGTATTTGCTCACGCCATGGATGCGCGGGCGGTGATTCACCGGCATCTCAGTGACACGCCAGCCCATGTTGCGGATGAGCGCGGGAATGAAGCGATGCATGCCGTTGAAGAGCAGCAGCGCCTCGCGGCAGTCGCGGCGCATCACTTTCAAGGTGCAGCCGGTGTCGCGCACATGATCGCCGACGAAACGTGAGCGCACGAAGTTGGCGACGCGGCTCTGCAGGCGCTTGAACGGCGTGTCCTTGCGCTTCGCGCGATAGCCGCAGACGAGGTCGAAGCCTTCGTCGAGCTTGGCGATCATGGCGGGGATGTCGGCGGGATCGTTTTGCAGATCACCGTCGAGCGTGACGATGACATCGCCCTTCGCGCCGTAGATGCCGGCATGCATGGCGGCGCTCTGGCCGCTGTTCTTTTCAAAGATGATCACGCGCACCCGGTCGCCACGCTGCACGCGGGCCAGCGTCTGGTCCTTGGAGCCGTCATCGACGAGCACGAGTTCATAATCGCGTCCGGCCATCGCGGCGTCGATCTGCTGCTGCATTTCCACGACATTGTCCTCCTCGTTATAAAGAGGCACGACGACGGAAATGGCGGGCGAGGACGGCATGGGCGGGCGAAAAGGGCGCAAAAGTCGGGCGGAGGCTAGTTGTGGCAAGCGAAGATTTTCAGCCAGCGCACCTCGTTGCCCGCATGCATGACGCGGGCCACGGAAAGCACCTCAAAGCGTCCGAAGCGCGCCTTGATCGACTCGGGAGGTGCGATGGCGGCGGGATCATCGGTGACGAAGATCGCGCCACGGCCTTTGATGCCGCTCAAATCATCTTCCATCGACTTCACCGGCTCGGTTTGGCCGAGGTAATGATCCAATTCGACGGCGAGCCGCCAGCCATTCGCCATCACGAACCATGAGTCATCGTGATCGGCCTGCTTCAACGCGGCGGAGATGAGTTTCGCGCTCTCACGCCAGCCGCGCATGGCTTTGGCAGGATCAGCGGTGAAGAAATGCGCGTAAACGGAGCTGGCGTTCGTTTGCCGCGAGAACGGCCATTTTAGGCCCAGCGTGCGCGGGAGGTCGGTTTGCAGCAGGAAGGCGCTTTGCAGTGCCGCGAGCACGAGCGCGATGGTACGCAGGCTGATTTTCTCCTCGCTGGCGATGCCACCGAGCACCGTGCCGCGATGTGCGAGGAGCATGGCCGCGAAAATCATCCACACCGCGCCACCCATGTCCGGCCAGCGATGATTCGGCCCGTAAAACAAATCCATCGCCGCCAGCGGCAGCAGCATCGCCAGCGGCAGGCTGCGCTGTGACATCAGCGTGACGCGATCCCATGCGATCCTCGTGGCGAGCACGAACAACACCAAAAGCAGCGGCGAGGCGAGGACGGCCCAGCGGAACAGATTCGGAAACAGCCGCCACTCCGGCCAAACCCAATGCGCACCATTCCAAAGCCAGCACACGACCCCAGCACTCCAAAAGCCAGCGATCACCAGGAACCCATTCGCATGCAGATGATGCCGCAGCCGCTCAGGCAATGCGAACACCAGCACCACAGCCGCCATCACGCCCAGAGCCGGCGGTTGTGCCAGCGCGGTGCCCAAAACACACGCCGCAGCAGCCCACCAGGCCCAGTGCAGCGGATGCGCATGCAGCAAGGCGACACGCAAACACAGCGCCGCCGCCGGTACGAGTGCAAACACCACCGTGGACGAGGTCAGCGTGACGGCGGCGAGATTGAAAGCCGGCAGCACATTCACGATCACCACCGCCCATCCGGCGATCTGCGCATCAAACAAGCTCCGCATCAGCCGCCACACGGCCAGCGAGGCCGCCAGCGCGAGCAACGGCGCAAAGAAACGCACTCCGAATTCGCCATTACCGCCAATCAGCATGCCCAGCCTCGCGAACAACGGCACCAGCGGCCCCATCTCGGGAAATCCGCCCCAATGTCCGTGTTTCACACGAAAAACCGCGAGCGCCTCGTCCGGCGCGAGTTCCAGCGTCGGCAGCAGCGCCCAGCGCCAGAGCGTGAGCAGGCCCAGGGCGGCAAAGAGAAAGCGCTGGCGCTGCATGGTGGTTGCGGCATTGAATAGAGGCGGCTGCCGCCATGTCAAAGCGCCGTCTCCTTTCCTCCACCCTCATGAAACGTCTTCTTATCCTTCTGCCCCTGCTGGCCTCCGCCATGCTGCATGCTCAGGACGCCCAGCCGAAAACCGCCGAGGAAATCCTCCGCATCGTGCGCCTCAGCTACGCCCTGCAAAACCACAAGATGAATGGCCATCTGCGCGACGACGCCACAGGCCGCACCGAGCCGCTGACCCTGACGATGGAGAACCAGGTCATGCGTTTTCTTTTCACCAACGAGCCGAAGGAGATCGTTCACCTCGACCTGAACACCACGCCGGCCACGCTCTATCAGGTGCGCGCCGGCGGCACCTCGCAGGTTCAAGGCAACCAATACAGCGCAAGCGTGCGCGGCATGGCCTTCAATTATGAGGATCTCTCCCTGCGCTTCCTCTACTGGCCGCGTCCGCAGTTGATGGGCGAGGGCCGTGTCAGCGGACAGAAGTGCTGGATCGTGCGCGTCACCAATCCTGGGAAAGACGGTCCGTACTATGTCGTGGACATCTATGTGCATCAGGGCAGCGGCGGTGCGGCGAAAATGGAGGCCTACGACCGCAACAGCAAGGTCGTGAAGCGCTATCAGGTCACCAAGGTGCAGAAAGTGGACAAAGCCACCGTGCTCAAGGAATTGAAGATCGAGACGATCAATCCCCTCAACGGCGACGTCAAAGGCCGCACCTATATGATCATGGAAAACCCGGAGAAGAAGTGACGCGCCGCATGGAACCGCCGCGCAAATTCAATCCGCATCCCTTCGCGTATCATCAGGAGCTCGACGTCAGGATCGACAATCTCACCAACGAGGGCGCTGGTGTCGCCCGAGTCGATGGCTGGGTCGTCTTCGTGCCCTTCACGCTCGCCGGTGAGCTGGTAAAGTGTCGTGTCTTCCGCAATCACAAGAACTACAGCGAGGCCGATCTCATCGAGGTGCTGGAGCCAGCGCCGAATCGCGTCGCGCCCCAATGCAAGCTCTTCGGCCAGTGCGGCGGCTGCCAGTATCAGCATCTCGCGTATGCCGAGCAGCTTCAGTCAAAGCAGCGCCAGGTCGCCGAGCTGCTGAAGCACATGGCGAAGATCGAGCATCCTGTGCGCGAGGTCATCCCCTCGCCCGTCGAATACGGCTACCGCTCCAAGATCACGCCGCACTTCCATCGCCCGAAAAGCGGCGGCATCGGCGCCATCGGTTTCCTCCGCGCCCGCACGCGCAACGCCATGGTCGATGTCGAGCACTGCCCCATCGCCATGCCCGAGCTGAACGCGCAGCTGGCCGCCGTGCGCGAACGTGCCCGAGCGAACTCCGACACCTTCAAGAACGGTGCCACGCTGCTCATGCGTGCCGCGCAGAACGGCGTGCTCACCCGCAGCGATGAAATCGCCATTGAAGACGTGGATGGCATCCGCTTCGAGTTCCAGGCCGGCGACTTCTTCCAAAACAATCCCTTCATTTTGCCCAAGTTCGTCCGCCACGCCATCGACGAGGCCAAAGCCACCGGCGCGAAGCATCTCGTCGATGCCTACTGCGGCAGCGGCCTCTTCGCCATCAGCGCCGCCCGCGACTTCGACCAGGTCATCGGCGTCGAGATCTCCGAAAGCGCTGTCAAAAAAGCCGCGCACAACGCCGAACTCAATGCGCTGACGAACTGCCGCTTCATCGCCGCCGATGCGCAGCATGTCTTCAAAGACGTGCTGCATGCCGGAGCCGACACCGTCGTGCTCATCGACCCGCCGCGCGCTGGTTGCAGCCCCGAGTTCTTGCAGCAGCTCTTCGCCTTCGGCCCCAAAGGCGTCGTCTATGTCTCCTGCAATCCCGCCACGCAGATGCGCGACCTCGTTCTCTTCACCGAGGCCGGCTACCAGCTCGGCACCGTGCAGCCATTTGATCTGTTCCCGCAGACCAAGCATCTCGAATGCGTCATGACGCTGGGCCGATAAAGCCAGATCATCCAAAGTCATCAAAACACGTTTTGACAAAACATGTTTTGATGACCTATACTCAGACATGATCGACTTCCGGGGCCGCCATCGTGAGATCGCCGCGCTCGACGCCATGTGGCGCGGGCCGGATTCCGTGTTCCTGCCCGTCTATGGCCGCCGACGCGTCGGCAAGAGCGAGATGATCGTTCACTTCATGGAGAAGAAGCCCGGCATCTACTTCGTCGGCAAACGCGCCCCCGGTGAGACGCAGATCACCGAGTTCCTCGAAACCGCCGCGCGTGCGCTCAATGAGCCGCTGCTCGCCCAGGCCCGCGTGAGCGGCTGGCGCGAGGCGCTGGACCTCGTCGTGAAGCGCCACACCGGCAAACAGAAGCTCATCCTCGCCCTCGACGAGTTCCAGTGGATGGCCGAGGGCGCGACCGAGCTGCCCTCCGTCATCCAGGAGCTGTGGGACCGCCATTGGGCCAAGTCCGGCCGCGTCATGCTCATCCTCTGCGGCTCCTACCTCGGCTTCATGGAGCGCGAGGTGCTGGGAAAGAAAAGCCCGCTCTTCGGCCGCCGCACTGGGCAGATCCTGCTGCGGCCCTTCAACCACCTCGAAGCCGCCGAGTTTCATCCGCGCTGGTCCGTCATCGACCACGCCAAAGCCTACGCCATCTGCGGCGGCATCCCGATGTACCTCCTCGCCTTCGATGAAAAGCTCTCCATCGAGCAAAACATCATCGCCCGCGTCCTCGACGAGATTTCCGTGCTCTTCCGCGAGCCGGAATTCCTCCTGCGTGAGGAATTGCGCGACCTCATGCCTTACCACGCCGTGCTCATGGCGCTCGCGCAGGGAAAGACCGCCCCCGCGCAGCTTTCCAGCACCACCGGCATCGACGTGCGCGGCTTGAACTACCACCTCAGCACCCTCGTCGATCTCGGCTACGTCCAGCGCCGCTACCCGCTCACCGAGGACAAACCCGGCGTGCGCACCGTGCGCTACGCGCTCGACGATCCCTTCCTGCGCTTCTGGTTCCGCTTCCTCTTTCCGCATCAGAGCACGCTGCGGCTGCTCGGCCCGAAGCAGGGCTTCACCGAGATCATCAAGCCCGAACTCGACGCCTACTTCGGCCGCTGCTTCGAGCGCCTCTGCCGCGAATGCCTGCCCATGATCTACCAGGCCGAAAACGTCCGCGCCGTCTTCGAATGCGGCGAGTATTGGGATAAAAACACGCAGATTGATGTCGTTGGTGTGCGCCAGGACGGCTGGACCGACCTCGGCGAGTGCAAATGGAAGGACATCACTTCCATCAAACCGCTCGCCGACGAACTGGAGTCCAAAATCCCGCTCTATCCCAACAAACGCAACGCCACCATCAGCCGCCGCCTGTTCGTCCGCTCCGTCAAATCCAGCGCCAAGCTGCCCGGCGTCCGCGTTCACACGTTGAAAGACCTCTACGCGCTCAAATCACCGCCATGAACCGTTTCGAATTCGCCACCGTCCAGCGCATCATCTTTGGCCGTGGCGTGATGCGCGAACTGCCTGCGCTCGTCGCCGAATTCGGCCGGCGTGTGCTTCTCATCACCGGCAGCCGCCCGGCACAATGGGAAACCCGGCTGTCTTATGCTGGCATCAAATCGATTCGCGGAGAGCCGACGGTTCAAGACATCCAAAGCGGCGTCGAACTCGCGAAACAGCACAACGCCGATGTCATCATCGCCATCGGCGGCGGCAGTGTCGTCGATGCAGGCAAGGCCATCGCCGCCATGAGCACCCAGCCGGGTGATTTGATGCGCTACATCGAAGTCATCGGCGAAGGCAAACCACTCGAAGCCGCGCCGCTGCCATTCATCGCTGTCCCCACTACCGCCGGCACCGGAGCCGAGGCCACGCGCAACGCCGTCATCGCCAGCGAAGAGCACTGCGTGAAGGCCAGTCTGCGTCATCTCTCGATGCTCCCGCGCATCGCGCTGATCGATCCCGAACTCGCCGTCGATCTCCCGCCGCACGTCACCGCCGCCAGCGGCATGGACGCGCTCACGCAATGCCTCGAAGCCTTCGTCTGCTCGCGTGCGCAGCCGATGACCGACGCATTGTGCCTCGACGGCATCCAGCGTGCTGTTCGATCTCTCGAACGCGCCTTTCAAAACGGCCACGACCTCGACGCCCGCGAAGACATGGCCCTTTGCGCCCTCAACAGCGGCATCGCCCTCGCCAACGCCGGTCTCGGTGCCGTTCACGGTTTCGCCGCGCCGATTGGCGGCATGTTTCACGCGCCGCACGGTGCTGTCTGTGCCGCGTTGCTCGCGCCTGTTTGGGAAGCGAACTCCAAACGCGTTCAAAACCGCGCCAAGTTAGATCAAGTCGATTCAATGCTCGGTGGCGATGCCATCGCATGGCTGCACAGCATCACCCAACGTCTTCACATTCCCAAACTCAGCGCCTGGGGCATTCGAGACAGCGATCTCGACGAAATCGCCAGCAAAGCCGCCGCTGCCAGCAGCATGAAGGCGAATCTGGTTTCGCTGATGCATGACGAGCTGGTCGAGATCTTGAAGACGGCCCTGTAAAGTAGCCCAGTTGTTTTGCAACTGGTCCAAACCTCCAGTTGCGAAGCAACTGGACTACTTTTAGATGCCCCCCACCATGAAATCCTTCCGCCTCAAACGCCTCTTCAACGCCAAGTCCAACCGCTGCTTCGACGTCGCCGTCGATCACGGCTTCTTCAACCAAGCCGGATTCCTGCAAGGCATTGAGGACATGCGCACGGTCGTGAAGACGCTCGTCGAGGCCGCGCCGGACGCGATCCAGCTCACACTTGGCATGGCACGGCATTTGCAGGAGATCCCGGGCCGCGAGAAGCCCAGCCTCGTGCTGCGCACGGATGTGGCGAACATTTATGGCAAGACGCTGCCCGAAAACCGCCGCTTCAGCCTCATGCTTGAGGACTGCATGCTCCAGGCCGTGCGTTACGACGCCGCCTGCGTCTGCGTGAACCTCTTCCAAATCCCCGGTGCGCCCGAAGTGCATGCCGAGTGCGTCGAGAACATCCTCAAACTCAAGCCCCATGCCGATTACTACGGCATGCCGATGATGGTGGAGCCGCTCGTGTTCCAGCCGAACGAAAAAGCCGGCGGCTACATGGTCAATGGCGATGAAACCGCCATCACCTACCTCGTGCGTCAGGCCGTCGAACTCGGTGCCGACATCATCAAGGCCGATCCCACTGACGACGTGAGCATCTACCACAAAATCATCGAAGCCGCCTCCGGCATCCCGGTGCTCGTGCGTGGTGGTGGCCGTGTGAGCGACCGCGAAATCCTCGAACGCACCCAAGGCATGCTTCAGCAAGGCGCCTCCGGCATCGTCTATGGCCGCAATGTCATCCAGCATCCGAATCCGAAGGGCATCACCCGCGCCTTGATGGCCATGGTGCATGACGGCGCGAGCGTCGATGCCGCGCTGGCGATGGTGAAGTGAGCATACGCCACAACCTCGGCCAGCTATGAAAGCTCTTCTGAGTCGCATCTTCTCCCTGAGATCGCTTCTTTGGATACTGGCTGGTCTTTTCACGCTCTACTTCGTCCTCGTCGTCAGCGAAAACTGGACTGGCGCAAGATCCCTCGCCGAGGCCAAAGCCATGCTCGAACGCGAAGGAGAGACGCTCAACTTTCAAAAGCTGCTGCCCAAACCCATTCCCGATGCCGAAAACTTCTGCGCCATCGAACCTCTGTTCGGTATCACGACGCCTCAGATGGAAGTGGGCAGCCTGCCATCCAGGAAAAGGGAGGCTCTTACTTCGCTTGGCTGGCTTTCTCACGCCATTAAACACGAATCCAAAAGACCTTCGCTAACTCTTGGGGGTGGATTCGATCTCGCCCGACCATTCAATTTCAAGGATGCCGCTGCCTACCTGTCCGAGATCAAGTATGTCGAAACTCCACCAAATGCCGATGCAACAAATGTTCTGGCTGCCCTAGACGCCAAACACCCTCTGCTGAAGCAGCTCAGTGACGACGCCCTCACCCATCATCAGGCCATCTTTGTGCCAATCTTTGCATTGGATCATGAAGGCCCTCCGTTTGAGCTTCCATTGGTTCATCACAGCGCCTCCTTGGAGGCTGTGAGAGCATTGTCGCTGCGCTCACACATCAGCATGGCTGCCAGTGATTCCGAGACGGCGGTGCGCTCCATCCAAGCCGCCTTGCGACTCACGCAAGCCACCACTCAAGAGCCGTCGCTTGTCAGCATGCTCGTGAGTGTCAACGAACTCGCCATCACATTGCACTCAGTTTGGGGGCTGCTGGAGCAAAGAGCGGCTTCTGACTATCAACTGGCCCGGTTGCAGTCAGATCTGGACAGCATCGACCTCACACAAGGCACACTTATGGCTGTCCGGGGTCAGCTCGCCTACGTCGCGGGCACCGTGGATTGGCACAAGCTTCGTGCGGCCATGCGAGGCCATGCCTTCGCAATAGAGATTATAGATGGGCACCAGGATACGCCGCTGATGGCACGGATCATCGGCCCGCTTCTCCCTGATGGCTGGTTTGACCACAACATCGCCACGGTCATCCGTCTTCAAGCGGACTACATCATCAAGCCGTTGAAGAGCGGCAGTTATGTCCACCTCATGGAAGGCATGGATGATCTGCATGAGTTGATCGGTCAACATCGTGGGTTCAGTCATCCACACCATATCCTTTTCGTGCTTGCGACATCCGCTCACGGCGAAGTCTTGAGGCAAATTGTTTATTCTGAAGCCGTCCACCGTCAGTCCGTCATCGCGACAGCCCTCGAACGTCATTATCTTTTGCATCAAAAATACCCAGAGGCGCTCACGGAGCTCGTGCCATCGCTTCTGAAGTCCGTCCCGCTTGATCCCATCGACGACCAACCCATGCGTTACCGTCAAACTCTCGGTGGACGCTACATCCTCTGGTCCATTGGCGCTGACAGACAAGACGACAACGGCACACCTCCCCCTGAGGGCAAATCAGGACGGATTCACCATGCCGCCTATCCTGCTGACTGGGTTTGGGGCTACACACCTGTGCCAAATGCCAGCAGGTGAGCCACGCGGGCAAAAGAAAGCCGGGGCCGCTTTCGCAAACCCCGGCCCCGCTCGTTGTTGGTTGCGGTAATTATTTGATGTCGCCCGCGAAGCCGGCGCTGTTCAGCGCGGCGACGAGGTCGGCTTTGGCGAACTCACCTTCGACGGTGAAGGATTCGGACTTGGAAACGATGTCATACTTCGTCACACCGGCCACGGCTTTCACCGCGTCCGTCGCGGCATCAGCGCACTTCTGGCAGCAGAGATGCACGCCGGAGACAGTGGCCTTGGCGACCTTGGACTCAGGCTTGGAGGCGGTGGCGGGCTTCTTGTCGGCGGACTCGTCGCCTTCGATGGTGCCGTAATAACCGGCGGCGATGATGGCCTCGGCGACTTTCTTCGCGTCGGACTTCTTCTTCGTGGTGATCGTCACCTTCTTGCCCGCAGGCGTGACGGTGACGTCCTTGAAATCAGCGGCGGCCTTGGTGATGCCGTTGGCGCAACCGCGGCAGCAGTTGTGAACGCCATTCAATGTGATGGTGGTCTCGGCGCGCGCAAACGCGGCCAGAGCAAACAGGGAGAGCAGAGTGAGTTGCTTCATAAGCGACTGCTGAGACGATACGACACGCTGTTTTCTTTGCACTATTTAATTTTTAACGACGAATCGCCGTCATGAAGCCACGCGCGACAGCGGTGTCATGATACTCACCTGCGGTGAAGCCAGCCTCATCAAGCAGCGCCGCATACTCGCTCGTGCTGTAGCATTTCCCCTGCGTGGAGTGCATCAGCAGGCACGAGTACTCGGCCACATGCAGCGGTCCGGTCTTCGTCGCATTGATGAACGCATCATGAATGATCAGCATTCCGCCCGCTGGCAGCGCCGCGTACGAAACGGCGAGCAGTTTCCGCACCTCGGCCACGCCCCAGTCGTGCAGCACGTTGGAATAAAGATGCACATCGCATCCCGTCGGCAAGCCATCGAACATGTTGCCCGTCGCCACGCTCACGCGATCCGCGCAGCCGCGTTCCTCGATCAACTTGGCCGCGATGCGATCCACGGGCGCTTGATCAAACGCGATGGCCTTCAAATGCGTGTGCTGCGCCGCGATGGAGCACGCGTAGATGCCGGAACCGGCTCCGATGTCGAGCAGGCATGAGCGGCCGGTGAGATCGAGCTTCTTCGCGAGTGCCTGGGAGAGATACAGGCCGCGACAATCCATCGCTGCGGTGAACTTCCGCGCGAAGTCTTCCTGCTCCATCGCCTTGTGCCAGTCGAAGGACGCCTTGTCACCGCTCCAGCCTGCGGGTTTGTCGGATTTGAGCACCTCCAGATAATCCCGCGCGATGGGACGGTCATGCAGCGAGGCATAATACGGCCGCACATCCCACACCGATCCCGCCCGCAGATGTTCCTTGGCCGTCGCCGAAGCATGAAAGGTGCCGCTGTGATTCTCCACCCAGCCGTTGGCCGATAACAGAGTCAGCATCACATCCACCGGACGCTCTTTGAAGCCAAAGTGCTCACAGATGCCGCTCAAGGTCGATGGATTCGCCGCCAGCCAGGTGAAGAAATCCAAACTCAGCGCCGCCGTGATCAAATCGACCGCGTAGAGGCTGTCGCGGTAGCGGTAGATGTTGAGCGGATCGGTTTGCGGAGCGGAAGTGAGATCGTGCGGCATGAGGAATCGAAGATTCCCAGATGATGGCCGAAAGAAACGGAAGAAATGAAAAAAGACTTCTGACACGCCACACGTTGACTTGCCTCCCAACTCCTGACAGCATCGCGCCGCCATGTCCTCTCCCGCCACCAAGCTCACCACCACTCACTGGCTCATCATCGTCATCGCCAGCATCGGCTTCCTCTTTGATACTTACGAGCTGCTGATGACGCCGCTCGTGGCCGCGCCGGCCATCGCCGAGTTGCTGCAACTGCCGACGAACAACCCCATCGTCACGAGCTGGATCGGGCGCCTGCTCTGGATCGCGGCGCTGTGCGGCGGGGTATTCGGCCTGATCGGCGGCTGGCTGGTCGATACGTTCGGCCGCAAGACGATCATGGCGGCGAGCATCTTCCTGTACTCCTTCTCGCCGTTCGCTGCGGCGTATGCGACCTCGATCGAGTTGTTCGTGTTCTTCCGCAGCACGACCTTCATCGGCGTGTGCATCGAGTTTGTCGCGGCCATCACATGGATGGCGGAGGTGTTCACCGACAAGAAGCAGAAGGAAAAGTGGATGGGGATCACGCTGGCGTTTGCCTCGCTCGGCGGCGTCTTGGTCACCATGGTCAGTGCCTGGATTAACAAGCATGGTGCCGACTTCCCCCACATCGGCCTGCCTGCCGGACTCGGCTCGGACGTTCCTTCGACCTGGCGCTACCTGCTGATGACCGGCATCCTGCCTGCGATCCCGATCGCGCTGCTGCTGCCGTTTGTGCCTGAGTCGAAGGTTTGGAAGGACAAGAAGGCGGCGGGCACGCTCAAGCGCCCCAGTTTCGCCGCCTTGTTCGCTCCGGAGCTGCGCCGCGTGACACTGGTCACGGCGGGCCTCTCTGCCTGCGCCTATGGCATCGCCTTTGGTGCGCTGCAGGTGACGGTCGCCCGAGTCACCCCGGGACTGCCGGAACTCCGTGAAGAATCCAAGGCTCTGGCCCCGCTGCGCAAGGCCGGTGAGGCGCTCAACACGCAGCTCAATGGTCTGAAGGCCGATGATCCGGCGCGCAAGGAACTGACGGCGAAGATCAAGGAGAACTTCGGCCAGCAGTTGCCCTTCAACAAGAAGGTGAAGGAGATGGCTGACACCGTGCAGTTTCATCAGGAAATCGGCGGTCTCATCGGTCGAATCCTGCTGGCCATCCTGCTCATCGTCGGCATCAGCCGCGTGGCCTTGCTGAAGGTCTTCCAGATCCCCGCGCTCATCGTGTTGCCAGCCACTTACTTTTACTTCTTCGAGCAGGGCGGCAATGCTTTCCTCTGGTCCTACGCCATCTGCGGTCTGCTGACCGTGGCGCAGTTCAGCTACTTTGGCGAATACCTGCCCAAGGTGTTCCCGATGCACCTGCGTGGCACTGGCGGCAGCTTCGCCACAAACGTCGGTGGTCGCATGATCGGCACCAGCATGGCCTTCGTCACCGCGAATCTCGTGGCCCCCATGCTCGCCGGCAGCGGGCCGCTGCTTCCCATGCATGTCGCGAAAGCGGCCGGCATCGTTGCCAGCGTGATCGTCGTCATCAGCTTCGCGCTCGGCTTCCTGCTGCCGGAGCCGAAGGCTGAGGCCGAGGAAGGTTGAGTCGAGAGAGGGTGCTGCATGGCGGCGTACTCTTGCCGCCATGATTCGATTCTTTCTCACTCTCTTCGCCTGTCTCGCCGCATTCAGCCTCCACGCCCAGCAACAGGACGATGGGAAGCTGCGCATCATTGTCTTCGGGGCGCATCCCGATGATGCGGAATATAAAACGGCGGGCACAGCGGTGAAGTGGGCGCGGTTGGGGCATCATGTGAAGCTGGTGTCGGTCACGAACGGTGATGTGGGGCATTGGAAGGAGGCGGGCGGGCCGCTGGCGATGCGTCGCACGGCCGAAGCCGCCGCTTGCGCCAAAAAGCTCGGTGTGACCTCCCAAGTGCTCGATATTCACGATGGCGAGCTGGTGCCGTCCCTGGAGAACCGCAAGCTCATCACGCGTGTCATTCGCGAGTGGAAGGCGGACATCGTGATCGCGCACCGGCCTTGGGATTATCATCCCGATCATCGTTATGTCGGCGTGTTGATCCAGGACGCGGCCTTCATGGTCACGGTGCCGTTCATCTGCCCGGATGTGCCGCATTTGAAGAAGAACCCGGTGTTCCTGTATTCGAGCGACGGCTTCCAGAAGCCGTATCCCTTCACGCCGGACATCGCGGTGAGCGTGGATGACTCGTTTGAGCAAAAGCTCGACGGCATTCATGAACTGACCTCCCAGCACTACGAGGGTGGCGCGAACGGATCGGCAGAGCACATGAAGAGCGTGCCGCCGGCCAGTGATGAGGTGGGACGTCGTGCCTGGCTGAAGCGCCGCTGGGGCGCGCGCCAGGGCAGCGAGGCGGACAAGTATCGCGACTTGTTGATCAAGCTCTACGGCGAGGAGAAGGGCAAGGCGGTGCGATACGCCGAGACCTTCGAGATCTGCGAGTATGGCCGCCGTCCGAGCGCGGCGGAAATTAAGACGCTCTTTCCGTTTTACGACGCGCAGTGAGCGCCACGCCTGTTCTTTGAGACATGATATGACGTTGTTTTGAGTTCCTCGCCGCTTTAAAGGCGTGGCGAGTGCTCGCGAACATCAACCAGCTCAAACTTCCCGACCCCTGGCAGCACCAGGCGGTGAATCTGCTGCGGTCAGGAACGGATGTGGTCGTCAGCGCACCGACCGGGGCAGGGAAGACGTACATTTTTGAGCTGCTGCACCAAGGTCGTCATTTGCAGGGCCAGGCGATCTACACGGTGCCGACTCGTGCTCTCGCGAATGACAAATACGCGGAGTGGAAGGAGGCGAAGTGGAATGTGGGCATCGCCACGGGAGACATCGCTGAGAATGTCGATGCGCCGGTCGTGGTGGCGACGCTGGAGACGCAGCTTGAGCGCCTCGTGCGCGGCCATGGACCGACTTTGCTCGTGATCGACGAGTATCAGATGATCTCGGATCACGCTCGCGGCGCGAACTACGAGGCAGCCATCGCACTGGCACCAGCGGACACTCGTTTGCTGCTGCTTAGCGGCTCGGTGGCGAATCCCGAGGACGTGGTAGCGTGGCTGCGCGGTTTGAATCGCCAGGCCGAGGTCGTTTTGACGAAGGAACGGCCCGTGCCGCTCGAAGAAGTGCCGATGGAGACGCTGCCGCAGCGTCAGCGGCAGTTTGAGAATTACTGGCCGCGCTTTGCCGCCGCCGTGATGATCGCTGATCTCGCGCCGCTGCTCATTTTCGCGCCAAGACGCAAGGAGGCGGAGTCGATTGCGCGACGCCTCGCCACCGATCTGCCGATGGGCGATCCGTTGGAACTCACGCCGGAACAACGGGCCGTCTGCGGCAAGGATCTGGCGACGCTGATCGAAAAGCGCATCGCGTTTCATCACAGTGGCCTTTCGTATGGCGCGCGCGCCGGTGTGATCGAGCCACTGGCGAAGGCGGGGCAACTCCGCGTGATCGTGGCCACGATGGGACTCGCGGCAGGCATCAATTTTTCCGTGCGCAGCGTGCATGTGGCCGGCACGACCTATCATGACGGCCGCAGCGAGCATAAACTCGCGCCCGACGAGCTGCTGCAAATGTATGGTCGCGCTGGTCGCCGTGGTCTCGATGACAAAGGCCACGTCGTCACCAGTCGGGACAGCCCTTCCATCTTCGATGCGCGGCCCGCGCGGCTGCATCGCAGTGATTTGCTCGCGTGGCCGATTTTCCTGCGCGTGATGAAGCATGCCGCGTTGAAGCAGGGAAACCCGTTTGAGACCGCGAAACACTTCTCCGAGCGACTTTTCGCCAAAGTCCCGCCGCTGCTCGGGTTGGAGGAGCTGGAGCCGAATGTCGTGCCTCCGCAGTTGGAGAACGCGAAGGCTCTGTTTGGTCTCGAAGCGACGGAGAAGCAGATTTTGAACTCGTTTGGCGAATGGGAGCGCAAACACAAGCATGCGCTGCAACGCGTGCCGTTGAGCCGCGTGCATGCCATACTTGGTGTTCCCGCCTTCGCGGCGAAGTTTGCTCATGGCATCGGCCGCGTCGGCAAGATTCGTCGTGAGAAAGAAGTCATCTATGGTGTCGAGATCAGCCTCGGCACGCCGGTGGGTGATGACATCAAGCCCACCAAGTCCATCCGCCGCCTGCTCAAACTGCCGCGCAAGGCGGAGACGGTGCCGCTGGAGGAAATCACGGTGCTGCATGCCGGTGATCTGGCGAACGCGATCCTCGCGAATGTTGAGGACGTGATTCAAGACGTCGCTCCCGAGTTCATCGGCACGGTAGCGAAGGAAAACCTCGTGTTTGCCTGCTTCGACCTCTCACCGGTCGAGGTGATGGCGTATGAGGACAGTCACGGACGCCTTCTATTCGCGCCGCAAGAACGCAGCATCGTGGTGAGGAACGAAACCGGCGTCCATATGCCTGAAACGGTCACCACCGACCGCGAACCGCGTCCAGGCTCGCCCATTCATGCCTGGCGCACGCTCGGTCTCATCGACGCCGATGGTGTGCCGACTCGACGTGGCGAAATCTTCAGCTTCTTCCAGCACGGCGAGGGTTTGGCCGTTGTCGCTGCGATGGAGGACGAAAGTTATCCCGCTGACGACCTCGTGCATCACATGGCGAACCTGCGCAGCGGCTCGAAGTTCGATCTGCCGCTCGATTGCGGCTCCGAACGCCTCGCCGCCGTGTGTCGCGGCACCTACGGCTTCGTGAATCATCACGGCTACCTCGAGAACGGCCTGCCCATCGACTACGGCGAAGGCGCGGCGGAACTGCTCGATGCCATGCTGCATCCAGAACAGCCTGGCGCTCAGGATTTGAAGGCCGACATCGCCGAGGGCGACATCTCCCGCGCCTATGTCGAATGGCTCAGCCTCCTGCGCCACATCAGCCACGCGCCTGATCATCCATGGAAGCGCTGGATTGCGCTCAAGGAAGCGGCGAAGGCCGTTTTGAAACACCACACCAAGACCCTGCGCCACTTCTTCCACCTCGACCTGCCGTCTTTGACAAATAAACAAAGGCACGGCAAGACGCGGCATTATTTGATGGTGAAGTGAGGGTTGAATCGAAGATCCCGAAGGGATCAAAGAAGTTAGCCAGGGCTAAGCTCGCATAGCGAGCGCCACCCCTGGACCAGTCGAGGGCATCAATCAGATCAAGGGCGCATGCCGGAGGTATGCGAGAAACGTCCGTGCATCCGGCGTTATCGTTGAGCGGACGAAAACCTCTCGCATACCTCCGGCATGCGCTCTTCAGAAGGTCTTGGGTTCGTCGGTGTCCAGGGGTCTGCGACCCCTGGCTAATTTCTTTGATCCCTCCGGGATCAAGAGCGATCCACATATGCTCACACGTTGAATCCCACGTCATCCTCGTTCATTCATGCGTCATGAATACAGCAGCCATGCTCCAGTTGAAGCAGCAGCTTGTCAGATTGAGCGTGAAACAGCGTCAGGAGGTGGCTGCGTTCCTCCATCGTCTCAAACAAGAGACCCCAGCCTGGCGAAGGGAGATGAGCCGACGCATGACCAAAATGGATGCCGGACAGAAATTCAGGTTGGTGCCGAAACATGTTGGCCGCTGATGTCTCGCACACAAAAATCGCCACGCATCGCCATCGTCGGTTCCGGCGCAGTGGGCTGCTACTACGGCGGCCGGTTGGCGCAGCATGGGAACGATGTGCATTTCCTGATGCGCTCGGATTACGAGCATGTGAAGCGGCATGGATTGAAGGTGCGCAGTCAGCTTGGCGATTTCGAGCTGCCGCAGGTGAACTGTCATCGCTCCACGGCGGAAATTGGGCCGTGTGATCTCGTGATCATCGCGATGAAGGCCACGGCGAACGAGGTGCTGCTCGAATTGCTGCCGCCGCTGCTGAAGGACGATACGATGATCCTGACGCTGCAAAACGGCCTCGGCAGCGATGACTTCCTGGCACAGCATTTTGGTTCGGAACGCGTGTTGGGCGGCTTGTGCTTCGTGTGCATCAACCGCATCGCGCCCGGCGTGGTTCACCACATCGCGCAGGGGCAGATCGCGCTCGGTGAGCACAGCGGGGCACCGCAGGCACGCACGGAGGCGCTGGCGGACGAGTTCCGGCGTTGCGGAGTCGATTGTGTCGTCGAAGCGAGCCTCATCACGGCGCGTTGGAAGAAGCTCGTTTGGAACATTCCCTTCAACGGCCTCTCGATTGCCGCAGGTGGCAAAGACACGGCGGCGATTCTTGCGGATCCGGCGCTGGAGCAGCGTGTGCGCGATTTGATGCGCGAGATTGTCGAAACTGCTGGCAAGCTCGGTCATGCGATACCGCTGAGTTTGATCGACACGATGATCGAGCGCACGCGCACCATGTCCGCCTACAAGCCGAGCAGCTTCATTGATTTCCTCGCGGGCAGCGAAGTCGAACTCGAAGCGATCTGGGGCGAACCGGTGCGCCGGGCGAAGGCTGCCGGGATCGAGATGCCGAGGGTAGAGGAGCTGTATCAGCAGTTGAAGCTGCGCATCAGCGCCAGATAGTGGCCCGCACAGTCCTCTGTGCGGCGTATAGAGCGCTTCCTGACGACCCTGACCGCACAGAGGACTGTGCGGACCACTTTATTACCGCCATGTCACTCACTGCTCTTCAAAACGCCCGCCCTGAAACAGCTATCGTGCTTGGTTCGGGTCTCGGAGGTGTGGCTGAGGCGTTTGGGGTCGAATGCGAGGTGCCGTATGCCGAAGTGCCCGGTTTGAGTGCTTCCACGGTGCCGGGGCATGCGGGACGGTTTGTTTTGGCACGTCATCACGACAAGCCGGTTCTCATCGCCCAAGGGCGGCGGCATTTGTACGAAGGTCTGAGCGCTGCGGAAGTCACGGCGGGCATTCGCTTCATGCACGGCCTCGGCGTGAAGCGCGTCGTGCTCACGAATGCGGCGGGAGCGATCGACGAGCACTTCCATGTCGGTGGTTTGATGCTCATCACCGATCACATCAACCTCCAGGGCACCACGCCGCTGCTCGGCGGCCCGAACTTCCATGACATGAGCGAGGTCTATTCGCGGGCGTGGGCGGAAAAGTTTCACGCGGCGGCGGTGGAGATCGGTTTGAAGCTGCATGCGGGCGTTTATGCCGCGCTGCTTGGCCCGCAGTATGAGACGCCCGCCGAAATCCGCATGCTGCACACGCTTGGAGCCGACGCCGTCGGCATGTCCACTGTCCCGGAGGCGATTCAAGCCCGTGCGCTCGGCATGGAAGTGGCCGGCATCTCCATGCTCACCAACTGGGCCGCCGGTCTGCGACCGCAGACGCTGCATCACGCCGAAGTCGTCGAAGTCGGCAAGACCGCGAGCCTGTATCTGGCGCGGTTGTTGAAGGCGGTGGTGTGAAATCGCCCGGCGGCGACGCATGAGGACGTCATTCGGCCCAGGCCTCGCGGATGAGGCGGAAGAAGTTGCCATGCATGATGTTGGCGATGTCCTCTTCTGCGTAGCCGCGTTTTTGCAGCATGGCGGGAATGCGGGCGAGGTCGGCGATGGTGTCGAGGTCTTCGGGGGTTTGCTCGGTGCCGTAGCCGCCATCGAGATCGGTTCCGATGCCGCTGTGATTGGCGTTGCCGGCGAGCTGGCAGACGTGGTCGATGTGGTCGCAGATGACTTCGAGCTTGAGGCCGACTTCTTGAGGCGTTGTTTTGCCACGCGTCCAGCCGGGGACCATCATCCAGGCGTCGAGGGCAGCACCGATGACGCCGCCACGTTCGATGAGGGCTTTGATTTGATCATCGGAGAACTGGCGAGGATCGGGCACGAGTGCGCGGCAGTTGCTGTGGCTGGCCCAGACGGTGCCGTGATGGATGTCCAGGGCCTGCCAGAAGCATTCGTCGCTCAAGTGAGTGACATCGAGGATCATGCCGAGGCGGTCCATTTCCTGGATGAGTTCTTTGCCACCTGGGCGCAGCGGGCCGACTTGATCGTGGCCGAGGGCGTAACGGCAGACGCCGTAGTGCGCGGGCCCCATGGCACGCAGACCCTGCGCCCAGGCGTCTTCGAGATGGCCGACGGTGCGGATGGAGTCGGCGCCTTCGAGGCTGAGAATGTAGCCGATGGCCTTGGTGTCGTCGGGAATGCTGGTGTCGTTCCACAGGGCGATCATCTCGTCGAATTCACGCAGGTTGGTGATCTGGCGCAGCTGGCCGTCCTCCTCCATGGCACGGTACCAGGAGAGCTGGCCCTGGGTTTCTGCCCATGCCTGCTCAGGAGACATCCAACCAGCGATGGGAGAGGCTCCGGGCATGCAACCGGCGAGCTGGGTGGCGACGCAGAGGCCGACTTTGCCACGACGCATCTCAGGGAAGGCGGTGGTGCCAGCGGCGCGGCCTTTGCCGGTCATGCCGGCCTCACGACGACGAATCTCATGAGCGGGTAGGCGGAGGTCGCGATTGAAGCCGCCGAGGGCGTTGAGACTGAGGTCGAGGTGGGCGTCGAAGGTAAGCATGAGCGTGATGTGACGAATGGAGGCGTCACTCTACGCAGAACCGGCGGCGCGTCATTCAAAGCGATAGCCCGCGCCGTGTACAGTGCGGATGATGCGCGGCTGGGAGGGGTCTTTTTCGATGCGTTTGCGAAGCTGCGAGATGTGCTGGTCGAGGGCGCGGCTCTCGGGGAAGAAATCGACGCCCCAGACCTCGTCGGCCAGGGTGTTGCGGTTGATGACCTTGCCCCGGCGGTCGTGCAGGAGGCGCAGGAGCTTCACATCCCGAGGACTGAGCTGGATTTCCTGCTTGTCCCGGTAGGCGCGCAGCTCGGCGGGGACGATGCGCAGGTCGTCCATGGTGAAGGTCTCGTCCGCGTCCTTGGTTCCCGCGCCGCTGCGCATGGCGGTGCGGCGCAGGATCGCGCGGAT
>DNXB01000142.1:4766-5036 GCA_003506995.1 Verrucomicrobiales bacterium | reverse complement strand
ATCATGCACGCACTTCGCCACACGGCAGGTGATTTTTGCTTGTCGCTCTCCTGCCTTCCTGCTCAAATCCCCGCCTCAACCTTGAACTAAGAACCTCGAACCAAGAACCACTCCCCATGCCCCACGTCGAAACCAACGGAATCAAAATGTTTTACCAAGAACGCGGCAGCGGCGAACCGCTGGTCTGCATCATGGGCGTCACCGCCCCCGGCGGCGTGTGGGACGCGCATGCGCAGGCCTGGGAGAAGCACTTCCGCTGCATCCTCGGCG
>DNXB01000142.1:552-4761 GCA_003506995.1 Verrucomicrobiales bacterium | reverse complement strand
CCGGCCTGATGGACAAGCTCGGCATCAAGCAGGCCCGCGTCGTCGGCTGCTCGCTCGGTTCCGTCATCGCCCAGCAGCTTGCTTTGCGTCATCCCGAGAAAGTGAAAAGCATGATCCTCATGTGTACCTGGGCGCGGCAGGACCGCTTCGGTCTCTACACCTGGCAGCACCTCATGAAGGCCAAGGCGAACATGCGTCCCGAAGACTTCATGCAGTGGATTCAGATGCTCATCTTCACCAAGCCCTGGTTCGACAACGACGACTGCTGGAACAACATGCAGCAGGGCCTCAAGGACGCCGCCACCAACCCTGCGCCGCAGCCGCTGCACGCCACCGAGGCGCAAAGCGCCGCCGCCATGACGCACAACACGCTCAACGAGCTCAAAAACGTGAAGTGCCCCACCCTCGTTATCGGTGGCAAGGACGACACCTTCACCCCGCAGTGGATGGGCAAAGAAGTCGCCGCCGCCATCCCCGGCGCGGACCTGCACCTCTACGACAACGCCGGCCACGCCTTCCACTGGGAGCAAATGGGCGACTTCAACCCGCGCACGACGGAGTGGCTGTTGAAGCATTGATGTTTGGAGTACCGCCTTCAGGCGGCAAGGCAACCGCCGGGTAAAGCGCCAACGCATCATGCTTGTGGCACTTTCCCGGCTGAAGCCGGAACTCCGAACTCGAAACACCCAGCGGGCATGCGGCGTTTACCCAGCATGCCCGTTTTGCGTTTCAGCCCGTTCATTCTGCTCGTCGCGAGCCTCCATGCCGCGCCGGTTGATTTCGCCCGTGACGTTCAGCCGCTCTTTGCCGAGCACTGCCTCGAATGCCATGGCCCGGATGATTCCAAGGGCGGTCTCGTCCTCACCAGCCGGGAACTTGCTCTCAAAGCGCTGAAAAGCGGCGCGCACGGCATCGTGCCCGGAAAGCCGGATGAGAGCGAGATGATCGCCCGTCTCACCTCGGATGATCCCGAGGAGCAAATGCCGCCGCCGAAACATCGCGCCAAACATCCCGTCAAAGCGCGAGACATCGAAGTGCTGCGCCAGTGGATCGCCGAAGGCGCCAAGTTCGTGTCGCATTGGGCTTACACGCCGGTCACACGCCCGAAACTGCCTTCGCCAGCAAGTGCTCAGTTCTCAGTGCTTAGTGCTCAGCCGAGTTCCCATCCAGTCGATCTGTTTGTTCGGGCGAAACTCGCTGAAAAGGGCGTTTCACCCTCCCCCGAAGCCGATCCCATCACTTTGATTCGCCGTGCTGCCTATGATCTGCACGGTCTTCCTCCCACTCCCGAAGAAGTGGACGCCTTCGTCGCCGAAATCAAAAAACTGAGCACTCAGCACTCAGCACTGAGCACTTCCTCCGTCATCACCCAGGCTTACGAAACGCTGCTCGACCGCCTCCTCGCCTCCGAACGCTTCGGCGAGCGCTGGGGCCGCCATTGGCTGGACATGGCACGCTATGCCGACAGCGATGGCTATGAAAAAGACCGCCCGCGTCCAGACGCGTGGCGTTTCCGTGACTGGGTGATCCGCGCCATCAACGACGACCTGCCCTTCGATCAATTCACCATCGAGCAACTCGCCGGAGATTTGCTACCCGATGCCTCGCCCGAGCAAATCGTTGCCACAGCGTTCAACCGCCAGACGCTCACCAACACCGAAGGCGGCACCGACCAGGAGCAGTTCCGCATCGAGGCCTGCATGGATCGCACCGAGACGCTCGGCACGGTCTGGCTCGGCCTCACCGTCGGCTGCGCGCGTTGCCACACGCACAAATACGATCAGATCACGCAGAAGGAGTACTACCAGCTCTTCGCCTACTTCAACAATGGCGACGAAGTGAACCGCCAGGTGCCCACCACACCCGAGGCATGGAACGAATACGAGAAAAAGAACGGCGACGCCGTGAAGCGGCTCATTCCGCTGCGCAAAGCCCTCGACGCCGCCAAGGCCGAATTGCCTGTGAAACTGCCCGAATGGGAGAAAGGCATCAAAGAACGCCTCACCAAGGCCGCTGAGGCCAAAGCGGTGCAAAAGTTCGAGCCATTGCTGATCTCCAATGCCAAGGCGCTTTCCGCCAAGCTGCAAAAGCAGCCGGACGGCTCATTCCTCGCGCAAAACAAGATGCCGAAGACTGACAGCTACACCTTGGAGATCAGCGACCACGCCAAACCCATCACCGCGCTGCAAATCGAGGTGCTGCCGGATGATTCGCTGCCCGGCAAAGGCCCTGGTTATAACAAGGGCGGCAACTTTGTGCTCACCAAGCTCACCGCCACGCTTCAGCACGGCAAAACCACGCAGGAACTCATCCTTCATTCACCGAAGGCCGATTTCGAGCAGAAGACCTTCACCGCCGACAAGACGCTCGATGCCGACGATCAAACGGGCTGGGCCGTTTCCGGTGCCACGGGCAAGAAGCACACGCTTACGCTGCAATTGGCCGATCCCGTCATCTTGCAGCCCAATGACAAGCTCACGCTGCGTCTCGATCAAAACTACAAGCAGCTCGGCCACACTATTGGTCGCTTCCGCATCCTCGCCGCGAGCGAGGAAACGGAAGACAGCATCGTGCCCGAGGCGATTCGCAAAATCCTCAGCGAGGAGCCAAAACGCCGCAATCCAGTCGTCATCCTGCCGCTGTGGGAATGGATGGCCAAGGTCGATCCTGAAGTCGTCGCCGCAGATCGTGTTCTGAAGGAAGCGGAAGCCAAACTGCCTAAACAACCCGTGATGGACGTGCGTGTTATCGGCCAGCGCGTGAGCAATCCACGCAAAACCAATCTCCTGCATCGCGGCGACTTCCTCCAGCCTGCTGACGAGGTCGTTCCGGCGGCTTTGGGCATTCTGCCGCCCGTGAAAGGCTCCACGCGCCTGGATCTCGCACGCTGGCTTGTGAGCAAAAACAATCCGCTCACCCCTCGCGTCACCGTGAATCACTTTTGGAATCGTTTGTTCGGCGAGGGCCTCGTGCGCACCGTCGCCGACTTCGGTGTGCGCGGCGAGCCGCCCACGCATCCCGAACTGCTCGACTGGCTGGCCGATGAGTTCATGAAGCAGGGCTGGAGCCGGAAGAAGATCCTCAAGACCATCATGATGTCGGCGACCTACCGGCAGAGTAGTGCTCAGTCCTCAGTGCTCAGTTCTCTGAAGATTGAGCACTCCGCACTGAGCACTAAGCACTTCCACTCGCCGAAGGAAATCGCCCTCATCCAGGAGATCGACCCTCGAAACACCCTCCTCTGGCGTCAAAACCGCCTGCGTGTCGATGGAGAAGTCGTGCGCGACCTCTACCTCGCCGCCAGCGGCCTGCTTTCCACCAAGATCGGCGGTCCGAGCGTCTTCCCGCCCATTCCCGACGGCATCGATGCGCTGAGCTACGCGGGTAATTTCAAATGGACCACGAGCAAGGGAGAGGACCGCTACCGCCGTGGCATGTACACCTTCTTCAAACGCACCGCCCCGCATCCCGACCTCACCGCTTTCGACTGCCCGGATGCCAACACCACCAACGTGAAGCGCACCGTTTCCAACACGCCGCTGCAAGCCCTCACCACGCTTAACGCCGAAGCCTTCGCCGAAGCCGCCCAAGCCCTGGCGAAACGTGTTTTGACCGATGCCTCCCTCAAAGATGACGCATCCCGCCTCACGCGTGCGTTCCGTGCCTGTGTTTCACGGGCGCCGACGAAGCACGAGCTCACCGCGATGTCGAAACTTCTCGATGAAGCACGCTACGCCTATCAAAACGGTCCTGCGGATGAGGCAAAGGCCGCGATTGGCGCTCACGCTGTTTCAAACGTTCCTCCGTCCGAAAACGCCGCCTGGGTGGCGACGGCGCGCATCGTGCTGAACTTGGACGAACTGATCACCCGCGAGTGAGCAGGGCTGCTTACTTGGCGGCTTTTCGTTTTCTTGGGGACTTCGCCTTTTTGGCCTCATCACATTCGAAGTGGCAGGTGACGATGACGCCCTTTTTGGGCCTGTTCTGAATTTTGAGCCTGCCGCCGATGAGGTTGGCGCGGTACTCCATCACACGCATGCCGATGCCGCCGTTGCCACTTTCTTGCGGAGATTTCGGTTTCCTGATGCCGACGCCATCATCCTCAATGCGCAGCTCGCATTCGCGGTGCCCGGCGCCGTGCAGCGAGATCTTCACCTCGCCCGGCCTGCCATGACGCAGGGCGTTGTTCACCGCCTCCTGGGCGATGCG
>DNXB01000142.1:0-500 GCA_003506995.1 Verrucomicrobiales bacterium | reverse complement strand
CGCGATATTTGACGCTGGTGGGTGAGAGACCGTGGGACATGCGGCGGACCTCGGCGACGGACTCGTTCATCAGCTCGTGGATGCGCCGGGCGGTGGCCTTGGCCTCTCCCTGAAGCTCCGCCTCCAGCGCCTCCATCATGATGACCATGCCGGTCATCGTCTGGCCCACGCCATCATGCAGATCATGTCCCACGCGTGCCTGCTCCTGCTCCACCACGCGCAGCACCTCGCGTTGCAGGCGGTTGCGCTCGGTGACGTCCGAGCCGGTGATAATGAGACGGTCTGGGCTGCCATCCGGCTTGCGGGTGGACGTGCTGCGCAGCTCGATCGTGTGCCATTCACCGTTTTTGGCGCGCAGGCGCACATCGGCGGGCGGGTTGTCCTCGCCGCGCAGCAGGCGGGCGAAGCGTGCTTTGGAGCGCGCAATTTCCAGCTCGTCCATGAGGCCGATCTCCCAGGCTGTTTTGCCCCGCACCTCCTTTTCCCTGTAACCCATCGTG
>DNXB01000088.1 GCA_003506995.1 Verrucomicrobiales bacterium | reverse complement strand
GTGCTGGTGTGCCGGATCATGATCACCTGGGGCGTGCTGGCGGCGGCAATGGGCTTCATCCAGACGGCGCAGCAGTTTTACTGGCTGCGTTTTTTCATCGGTGCGGCGGAGGCGGGTTTTTTTCCGGCGATGATCGTGTATCTGGGACATTGGTTCCGCGCGGCGGATCGCGGGAAGGCGGTGGCGCTGTTCATGTCGGCCATTTCACTGGCGATGGTGATCGGCGGGCCGGTCTCTGGCGCGTTGCTGAAGCTGGACTGGCTGGGGCTGGAGGGGTGGCGCTGGTTGTTCATTCTGGAAGGAATGCCGGCGGTCGTGCTGGGCATCACGAGCTGGTTTTTCCTCACGGAACGGCCTGCGGATGCGAAGTGGCTGCCGGACGATGAGAAAGCCTGGCTGGTGGCCGAACTGGAGCGCGAGCGTCTGGCGCGTGAGGCCATGCAGACGCGCAAACCAACCGTGTGGCAGGCGTTGTGTGATCCACGCGTGCTGATCTTTTCAGCGGCGTATTTTTTCGGACTGCTGGCATCCAACGGACTCGGCTACTGGCTGCCGACGATGATCAAGTCGCTCTCCGGTTTCTCAAACTTCACGGTGGGGCTGCTCGTGTCGCTGCCTTACTCGTTGGGAGTGGTCGCGAAGGTGCTCGCGGGCTGGTCATCGGACCGAACAGGCGAGCGGCGCTGGCATACGGCGGGGTTGCTGTTGCTCGGCGGCGCGGGCCTCGCGGCGGTGGCGATGCTGGAGGCGCATCTCGCATTTGCGCTGTTTTTTCTCTGCATCGCGGTGATCGGCCTCACAGGCTACACCCCGAGCTTCTGGGCCTATGCGACGAGCTTCCTCGCTGGCACGGCGAATGCGGCGGCCATCGGCCTCATCAACAGCATTGGCAATCTCGGCAGCTTCGCCGGGCCGTATGCGATGGGCTGGCTGAAGGAGCACACGACCGGATATGCTGCCGGCGTGTTCCTGCTTGCAGGTTCGGCGACCATGACAGCGTTGTTGGTGCTGGCGGTTCGCATCATGCGAAAGCCTGATCTTCTCTCACAATCATGAATCGCTTACTTCTCGTCGCCCTCGCTTTCATCTCCGTTGGCTGGGTGAAAGCCGCTGATAAATCGCTGGCCTCCTTGCGAGTGGCAGCGCTGGAATTTGGAGTCACTCCAACGCCTGGCGGGGTCACGGCCAGCAAAGTGGGTGCGCTGGTGCGGGAGGTGGCAGGGCCGCTGAAGACGACCATCACGCTGCTCGATGATGGTGCGCAGCGGGTATGCCTCATCACGCCGCACATGAACTCACCGAAGGGGGCGAACATCAGCCCGTTGATTCGTCGCACGGCGGCTGAGGCGCTGGGCATGCCGGTGGAAAACGTGCTGCTCATGGTCTCGCACAACCACACCGATTTCAATCTGGTGAGCAACCACATCGAGGCCTCGGTGACGTATCGGCTTGCGCCAGGCGAGCTGCCGGAGCCTCAGCTCGTGCCTGCGGGAGAGGATTTTCTGCAAAAGCTCGCCGCCACGGCCAAGCAACTCCCCGCGCTGCTCCAACCCGTGAGCGTGTGGTGGGCGGTGGGCAGCGAAGGCCGCATCAGCTACAATCGCAAAGGCCGCCGCGCCGATGGCAGCACCTATCTCATGCGTGAGGAGGATCGCGATCTCATGGGCGTGGATTTCAAAGGCGATGTGGATGAGCAGGCACCGATTGTCGTGCTGAAGAATGAGCGTGGCGAGGTCGTGACAGCGCTCACGCATTTCACCGCGCATCCCTGCACTTGTTATCATCCCGAGAAGCCCGTCGTTTTCGGTGACTGGCCGCAGGTGGCCTGCGATCACCTCGCCGCGCATCTTTCTCCGAACAAACCCATCAGCGTGAGCTTCCTGCAAGGCTGCGCGGGCGATGTGAACTCGAAGGGCATGTTTCGTGGCGATGTGAACCTGTCGAAACAGTATGGCCGCATGCTCGCGGAGAGCTACATCGCCGCGCTGGAGAAACTTCAGCCGTCGAAGCGTGACGGACTCGATTTTTCCATCGAAAAGGTACGCATCCCGCTCGCGCCGCTGCCTTCGGAGGATGTGCTGAAAGCGGAGATCGCCGAGATGCAAGACTTCATCAAACGTGCAAATGCAGGCGATGAAAACACGCGTCTCTGCGTGGGCCAAAACTTTCCGCGTGAACTGACGCCCGCGTATCGCGGCAAGCTCGTCGAGATGATCCTGCCCTGGAGCCAGTGGGCGCTGGAACTGCGGCAGCAGGGAAAAGCTGACACCGTGGCCAAAACGCTCGACGTGGACATCCAGGTGCTGCGCATCGGCGATGTGGGCATCGTCGGCATGCCGTTCGAGCCGTTTCAGGGCATTGGCCGCCAGATTCGTGAAGGCTCGCCGCTGCCGCTCGCGCTGCCCTGTGGCTACACGAACATCTCCCACGGCTACCTTACCGACGGCCCCAACACGGGCGGCACCGAATACATGAGCGCCAACTACCGCTACAGCAAGTTCCGCCCGCCCTATGCCAAGCCCGGCGGCGATGTCATCGCCGTGCAGGCGCTAGAAACACTGTGCCGCTTTGCCAAACCGGACTGACAATATCACTACAGCCATGAGCATCCAAAGTAATCAGGCCATTCATGGCCCGTTCGTTGATGAGACGGGCCAGGAATGCCCCGATTACTTGGTCGGCGCGAACGCGCAGATCGACGCTGATGTCATCCTCGGCTACCGCTATCCCGGCGACTCGCAGCCCACACGCATCGGCGATCATGCTATCATCCGTAGTGGCAGCATCATCTACGCGAACACGACCATCGGGCATCGCTTTCAATGCGGGCATCAGGTGCTCATCCGTGGCGAGATCGTGATTGGCAACCGCTGCGTGGTGCATCACAAATGCACGCTGGAGGGCAAGCTCAAGATCGGCAACGGCGTGAAGATCATGGCGCACGTCTATGTGCCCAGCCGCACCACCATTGGCGATTTCGTCTTCATCGGCCCCGGCACCACCTTCCTGAATGCGAAGTATCCCATGCGCGAAGGCACCGTCCAAGGCGCGACCATCGAGGAACACGTTTGCATCGGCGGTGGAGTCACGATCTGTCCGGGCGTGACCATCGGCCGAGGTTCCTTCATCGCCGCCGGAGCGGTGGTAAACAAAGACGTGCCCTCCGGCATGATCGCCATGGGCGTTCCCGCACGATTCAAGCCTCTACCGCCCAACATCCCGCCCGAGAACCTGCTGGAGCATCTTCTGCCGCAGACCGATTTGTTTGGAGCACATCACGACGACACCTGGAAAGACGAACCACTTGTATGAAACCACTGACAAAATCATGCTGGGTAAAATCATTCCCCTGCCTTCTTCAAAAAATGATTTTACCCGCCATGATTTTGTCATGGACAGGCTTGGGCTCGACAACCAGTCACGCAGCCGACTATTTCGACGAAACGAAGTCCACGACACTCTTCGCCTTCGATAACGTGTCCATCCCGCACACGCAGAATTTGAAGCTCGAAATGCACCAGCCGCAGCGGCATCCGAGCAATCCCGTGGTGAAACGCGGTGTTCCTGGATCGCCGGATGCGCAGGGCGTGCAGTTTTATGGCTCCATCATCAAAGACAACGGCACATACCGGCTCTGGTATGTGGCCTTTGATGACGATCCTAGCAACAAGGTGGCATCATCACGCTGGCGGGCGGCCTACGCGGAGAGCTCGGACGGTTTGAACTGGGTGAAGCCGGAACTCGGCCTCGTCGAGTTCCACGGCAGCAAGAACAACAACCTGCTCGACATGGGCGGCGAGTCCTGGGGTTTTGTGAATCTCAAAGTTCTCAAAGACGACGCTGATCCCAATCCTGCGCGGCGCTACAAGATGACCACGCACGTTTATTATCGCCACACGCGACGCCTGGGCACGCTGCTGCCCTTCGTGAGCGCGGACGGTCTGCGCTGGAAGCCGGTGAAGGACGTGAAGCCGCTCAAGGCGGAACTGCGCAAGGAAGACCTCTTCATTCCCGGCTTTCACTTCGAGCCCAGCGGCGGCCTTTACCAATGGGAGGGGCAGTTTGTCATCTCCGGGCAAAACGCCTTGCCTGGCATTCATACTTATCAGGGCCGCTCGACCCGGCACTACCGAAGCGCCGACTTCGTGAACTGGTCAGCTACCAACAACATCGCCTTCGTGCGCGCGTCGCAATATGAATGGCTGGGACCGAACCGCAGCCGCGAGGGCGAGCAGTGCCACGAGGGCATCAGCGTGTGGAATCGCAGCAACGTGCTGCTCGGCATCTATGGACGCTGGCACGGAGCGGCGGAGTGGAAGGATGTGCGCATCGACCTCGGTCTCGTGATGAGCAACGACGGCCTCAACTTCCGCGAACCTAAACACGAATGGACCTTCCTCGAACGCGGCAAAGACGGTGAATGGGACCAGGGCGGACTGATTCAAGGCCAGGGCTTCGAGAACATCGGCGAGCAGACCTTTGTTTATTACGGAACTTGGGACCCAAGGCCAACAGGAGGCCCCGAAGTGCCTCGCGGAGGTGTCGGAATCGCCGTTTTGCCAAGAGATCGCTTCGCTGATCTCGTTTTCGATCCCAGCAACGAAGGCCCGGGGGATTACCAACTGCCACAAGTCACCGCTGAACTCGTCACCACCTCTCTCGAAGTCAAAAACCCTCGTTTTTTCCTCAATGCAGACGGCTTGGGCGAAGAGGCGGCTTTGCGAGTGGAAGTGCTCGATCATCTTGAGCGGCCAGTTCCAGGATGCAGCACCGTTGTTCGCCAAAATGGCTTTCAAACGCCTGTGACATTCAAAAGTGAAGCCAGACTGCCGGAACGCGTGCGGCTGCGAATTGTGTTCGAGGGTCCGAAGCGCTCGGACATTCGCTTGAGCGCGATTTATGTGAAGTAGATTCGATTGGCAATCAAATCCGGCTTCGGTTGCCAACCGAAGCTACGAGGAACGGCTGGTCCGCCTAATGAACCAGGAACTTGTGCTGGTAGGGGAATGGCTGAGGATCAGAATCTCCTCATGAAATCCAGCCTTTGCCTCCTGAGTTGTCTCGCGCTCCAACTTCATGCCGCCGAGCAGGTGTTCTTTGCTTTTGATGACCACAACATCGCGTGGCAGCACAATCTGAAGCTCAAGCTGGAGACGGCGCAGAAGCATCCGGCCAATCCCGTGCTGCGCAGCGGGCCACCGGGAACGCCGGACCATGGACATGCGATCCTCTACGGCACGGTGCTGAAGCAGGGCGACACGTTCCGCATGTGGTATCTCGGCATGCATGAGCCGGAGATCAAAGCGGGGCAAGCCCCTGGCTGGTGGCGGCCGATGTGTTATGCAGAGAGCAAAGACGGTGTGACCTGGACGAAACCGGAGCTTGGCCTCGTGGACTTCAACGGCAGTACGAAGAACAACATCTGCCTCATCGAGGGGGATCCACATTCGATGACGCGCGTGAACGACTTTCTCTCGGTGCTTTATGAGCCGGACGAGTCGGATCCGGCAAAACGCTACAAGTGCGCCTATATCGCGCACATGCCCTTCGAAGAGGTGAAAGGCGGTCGCAGCAAGATCGGGCCGAATGAGCGGCGCTGGGGTGCATTCATCACCGCGACGAGCGCGGACGGCCTGAGTTGGAAATGCGTGGGAGATCGTCCCGCGAACGCAGGTGGCGAGCGCTTTGAAGTGAGCGGCCTGTATCGTTTCGGCGACTTTTATTACGTCACTGGACAGTTGCTGAGTCCGTGGTCCTGGCGCCCCGATGGCAGCGACATCGGGCGCGACATGCTCGCCTATCGTTCGCCAGATTTTGTGAGGTGGTCGAAGGCCAAAGCGTTCTCGTATGCACGCCCCGGCCAGCTTTCCGAACTCCCGGTCAAAGGCCAGCAGATGCACATGGGGGCGGGCATTTGGAACCGCGGCAATGTTATCGTCGGCCTGCACGGCATGTGGCAAGACGCGGAGCAACCGCCTCCGAAGGGCAAAAGCTGGAACTACGGCGTGCGTGTCGATCTGGGACTCGTCGTCAGCAATGATGGCGTGCATTTCCGCGAACCGGTGCCGGGCTTCCAAATCATCCCGCGAGGTAAAGAAGGTGAATGGGATGATGTCGCGATCCTGCAAGGCCACGCCTTTGTGAACGAGGGCGACAAGACGATGATCTGGTATTCGCACTGGGACACGGGTGGCGTGCTCGAAGATATGGACATCGGCCTCGCGACACTACGACGCGATGGTTTTGGCTCGCTGTCTCGCAAAGTGGCGGACGAAGAAGGGCACTTCATCACGAACTCGTTTGAGGCGAAGCAAATCGCACTGAACGTGGATGGCGTCACGGCAGAGTCGCCGCTCAAGCTCCAGCTCCTTGACCATCTTGACCACCCGCTTGACGGCTTTGAGCTCACCTTGACCACGAATGGCGTGCGCGTGCCTCTGAAGTGGCCGAAACCTCTTCCCGAAGGCAAAAAGCTCGCCCTGCGGGTCAATTTATCCGCCAACAGCCAGGCCAAGGTTTACGCGATCTACTTTGAATGACCGCTCGCGTGGACGCTGAATGCGGATAGTCGGGTGCTTTGGCCGCGTTAGTGCGTTTCGCGCATGAAATCTCGCTTCCCTCATCACGTCCTTCTCCTGTCAGCGTTGTGGTTGCTCACCTCCTGCGGCCACCGCACTGAGCCGCGCCGCATCGTCGGAATCTTCGGTGGCATGGGGCCGGAGGCGACGGCGAACTTTTACTCTGAGATCGTGCGGCTCACCCCGGCGAAGAAGGACCAGGATCATCTGCCCGTGCTCATCTACAGCCTGCCGCAGGTGCCGGACCGCAGCACCTGCATCGCCTCCGGCAGCCGGGAGATCGTGCCCTACATCACGCAGGCGGTGCGCAAGTTGGAGCGCGGCGGCGCGTCGTTCATCGCCATCCCGTGCAACACGGTCCACTATTACCATGCGGACATGCAGCGGGCGGTGCGCATCCCGGTGCTGAACATGATCACTGAGACGGCGGATGCCGTGCTGCGCGAGCAGCCGCAGGCCCGCACGGTGGGACTGCTGGCCACCAACGGCACCGTGCGCGCGAAGCTCTATGAGAACGAGTTCACCAAGCGTGGTCTGAAGGTGCTGCTGCTCCCGGAGACGCTGCAGCAGTGCTGCGTGATGGATGCCGTTTACAGCATCAAATCGGGCGGCTCAAAGCAGAAGCAGGCGGATCTGCTCGCTCGCGCGGGCGAGGATCTCATCCGCCGTGGCGCGGACGTGCTGGTGCTCGGCTGCACGGAGATTCCGCTGGCCTTTGACGTGAAGCGCTCACGCGTGCCTGTGGTGAATGCCACGCAGGTGCTCGCCCGTGCCGCGATCCGCGAGCATCAGAAGGGAGGCACACGATGAAAGCCACCTTCTTGACCATCTTGACTGCCTTGACCGTCTTGGCGGGTGGCTCCGAGCCGGTGCCATCAGGTAAGTCGAAGCTGACGTTCGCCGTGAATGGCTCCGCGCTGGATGTCTTCACCTACCGCCCGGCATCGTATCGCGATGGCCCGTTGCTCGTCGTCATGCACGGCCTGAACCGCAACGCGGATGATTATCGCGACAGCGCCGTGCCGCTGGCGGAGCAGCTACAGGCGCTGGTGGTGGCCCCGCACTTCTCGAAGGACCGTTTCTCCACGGAGGCATATCAGCGCGGCGGCGTGCTTCGCGATGGCAAGCTGCAGTCGGGTAAAAAATGGACCTTCCAATATGTGATCGAAGTCATCACGCAGATTCGCAAACGGGAAGGCCGCGCGGACATGCCGTGCTACCTCATCGGACACTCGGCAGGCGGGCAGATACTTCATCGCATGGCCGCGTTCATGCCCGGTGATGCTCAGCGCATCATCGCCGCGAACCCAGGCACGCTTCTCTTTCCCACACGCGATCAAAACTATCCCCTCGGCTTT
>DNXB01000483.1 GCA_003506995.1 Verrucomicrobiales bacterium | reverse complement strand
ATCGAAACCTTTGAAGATCATCCCGAATACGGCGCAAGGCAGCTTGAGGAGCTTGGCTTTGCCGATGGCGACCTCTTGATTGCCACGACGGAAGGTGGCGAGACGCCTTTCGTCATCGGGGCCACTGAACGCGCTTCCGAATTGTCCGCCAACCGTCCGTGGTTCCTGTATTGCAATCCTGACGAGCAGCTCATCAAGGCCGCCGAGCGTTCCAAACGCGTGATTCAAAACCGCAAGATCCGCAAAATGAACCTCGCCGTCGGGGCGATGGCGGTGGCCGGCAGCACGCGCATGCAGGCCAGCACGGTGCTCATGGCGGCCATTGGCTTCGCTTTCATGCACATGCGTGATCCCAAGCACGCGCCTGCGGAGGTGCTGCAGCTCCTGCGGCATGTGGCGCACTGCAACGGGCAGTTCATGGTGCCGTTCATCGAGCATGAGGCGGCGGTGTATGAGCGTGGAGCCTTCGTGCTGTATGAAAGCGGGCGCTTTGGCATCACCGTCGTCACGGACACGACCGAGCGCGCGCCGACCTTCAGCCTCGCACCTTTTGAAAAGCAGGATGATCCCGCCGCGCTTGCCGCGTGGTGTCATTTCATCATGCCAGAGCAGGCGGACGCGCGTTCTGCCTGGAAGGCGTTGCTGCATCGCGATCCGCGCACGCTTGAGTGGCCGGATGTGAAACACGTCGCCGGGGCCGAGGTGCTGGCCTGCTACGATTTCTCCGCGCAACTGACCGGGCGGCGGGAAATCCGCACGCAAGGCGCGGAACATCTGCCCTTCCGCGTCGGTGGCGGGGCAGGGGAGATGGTCTGGGAGTTCGACGGTCTTCGAGAGCGGCTGGACTTGAGCGGCGTGCATGAGTTTCACGCGCATTTACTCCTCAAGATGCTCATCAACATCCATTCCACACTCGTCATGGGCCGGCTGGGCCGTTACCTCGACAATCTCATGACCTATGTGAAGCCGAGCAACAACAAGCTCATCGACCGCGCCGTGCGTTATGTCTGCCTGCTGGCGCAGCGCCGCACCGGCAAGATGCCTGCGTATAAAAAAGTGACGCAGGTGCTGTTTGAAGAACGGGAAAAGCTCCAGCCTGGCGAGCCCATCGTGCTCAAGACGCTGGCGGCGCTGGGGCTGACGGTTTGAGACGAGGGATCAGGATGATCCCTTTCCTACTCCACCATGTAGAGGATGCGGCCGCAGCTTTCGCACTGGGTGAGTGACACGGACTGCTTCAAGGACTGGATGACGCCGACGACCACCTTCATGTGGCAGCCGCCGCACATGGCATGCTCCATGGGCACGATGGCGGCATCGCCTTTCTTGGTGAAGATGCGGGTGTAGAGATCGAGCGCGTCCGGATCAATGGGAGCGGCGAGGGCGGCGCGCTCGGCGGTCAGGTCTTCGAGGCGCTTTTTCACGCCTTCGGCGCGTTCTTCGAGATTTTTGAGATCTTCGTTCACACGCTTCTGCGTTTCGGCCAGCTTGGCCTGGGCGTCCTTGAGTTTCGATTTCGCGGTTTCGAGCGCCTCCATCTGATCCAGCTCGCCGTCCTCAAGCTTGGTGACCTCGGCCTCGTAACGTTTGATCTCATGGCCGAGCGCGGCGAACTCGTCATTCTTGCGTGTCTCAAACTGCTGGTCCTGGAGGCGCTTGATCGAGGTCTGGCGCGTTTGGACGTCGAGCTGGATGTTTTTGATCTTCACCTCGATTTCCTTCATGCCCAGGTTCGCGGCTTCTACCGCAGCCTGGTCCCCGGCGAGCTGCATTTTGGCCCGCGCTTGCAGCGTGGGGATGTCTTTGAGGTCTTTTTGCAGGGCGCGGATGCGCTGGTCGCGCTCCTGGAGCTGGATGAGTTTCGGAATGTCTGGAAGCATGCGTGCCTCATGTAAGCCGGTTCGGTTCAAAGTTCCAAGTTCAAAGTTCAGGCTTCGTTCAGCACTGAAACGTTGAACCGCGAACTTTGAACCTTGAACGAAACCCCGCACGCGCCAGAATCGCGTCTCTTTTTCCCACCATGAAGCCCACTCTCCTCATCCTCGCTGCCGGCATGGGCAGCCGTTACGGCGGTCTCAAACAACTCGACTCGATGGGGCCTTCGGGCGAGGTGGTGCTGGACTATTCGGTGTTTGACGCGATCCGCGCCGGTTTTGGCAAGGTGGTGTTTGTCATCCGCCGCGACTTCGAGGAGCTGTTTCGCACGCAGATTGGCTCCAAGTATGCGGGCCGTATCGCCGTGGACTATGCGTTTCAGGATTTGAACGACCTGCCCGCTGGTTTTTCCGTGCCGGAGGGCCGCACGAAGCCCTGGGGCACGGCACACGCGCTGCTCGCCGCCGCGAATGTGGTGAATGAGCCTTTCCTCATGATCAACGCGGATGACTTTTATGGTCAGGACGCCTTCCAGAAGATCGCCGCCGACCTGACGCAGACGCGCCCGAGCGACGGGAAGAGCCACTGGTCGATGGTGGGCTTCTATTTGAAGAACACGCTCTCGGAGCACGGCAGCGTGTCACGCGGGGTCTGCCAGTGCGATGCGAACGGCATGCTGGCGACGGTCACGGAGATGACGAAGATCTTCAAACTCGGCGCTGGTGCTGAGAACCGCGAGGTGGAGGGCGCTTATGTGCCGCTGACGGGCGATGAAGTCGTCTCGATGAACTTCTTCGGCTTCACGCCGGACATCTTCACGCACCTGCGCCAGGCGTTTGCCGCATTTCTCGCGGAGCGCGGGAATGAGCTCAAATCCGAGTGCTATGTGCCTGCGGAGGTGAATGCGCTCATCCACGCGGGCAAGGCCGACGTGCGCGTGCTGGAAACCACCGGCAAGTGGTTCGGCGTGACTTATCCCGAGGACAAGGCCGAGGTCGTCGCGAGCATTCGCGCGCTGATTGACGCAGGCGAGTATCCGCAGTCGCTGTGGGGTTGAGCAATTGCCGCAAAGAACCGCAAAAGTGATCAAAAAAATGATATTGGATTCAGATCAGAATTTTTTGCGGCTTCTGCGTTTTTTTGCGGCCAATCTTCACTCAAACACGATCAAACTCCGCGCCACCTCGCCGCGTTGGAGCGCGTCGTAGGCTTCGTTGATGCCTTCGAGCGGGTAGCGCTTGGTGACGAGCTCATCGAGCATGAGGCGGCCGTGCTGATGCATGCCGATGAGCAGCAGCAGGTCGGTTCGCGGCTGGGTGCTGCCGTAGAGGCTGCCGCGCAGGGTTTTCTCGGCATAGACGAGCTGGTTGACGTTGATGGAGGCACGATCCGCCGCGCTGGTGATGCCGACCATCACGCACATGCCGCCTTTCTTCGTGGCATCGAAGGCTTGCTCGGCGGTTTTGCCGGAACCGTAGGCTTCAAAGGCATAATCGACGCCTTTGCCATCGGTGAGGTCTTTGATGGCCTGCACGGGATCACCGGCGTTGGCATCAACATAATCCGTGGCGCCGAACTGCCGTGCGTCGCCTTCTTTGCGGGTGAATTTGTCCACGGCGATGATCTGCCGCGCTCCGGCCATGCGTGCGCCTTGAATGACGTTCAAACCGATGCCGCCGCAGCCGATGACGGCCACGGTGCTGTTTGGTTGCACCTTGGCGGCTCGTTCCACCGCGCCGACGCCGGTGATGACGCCGCAGCCGATGAGCGCGGCTTTCTCGAAGGAGAATTCCTTGGGAATCTTCACCACCGAGGCCTCCGGCATCGTCGAGAGCGAGGAAAAGGCCGAAACGCCCGCGTAGTGCCGGATGCTCTCGCCCTCCGCGTTTTGAAAGCGTGTGGTGCCATCCGGCATGAGGCCGGTGAAGCGCATCGCCGTGCCCATGTCACACAGCGCGGGCCGACCGCTGCTGCAATACTCGCATTTTCCGCAGGAGCCGCGCCAGACGAGGATCACATGATCGCCGACTTCCACAGAGGTCACGCCCTCGCCGACGGCCTCGATCACGCCGCTGCCCTCGTGGCCGAGGATGATCGGCATCGGCATGGCAAGGTCCCCCTTCATCACATGCAGGTCGCTGTGGCAGACGCCTGCTGCTTTCATCCGTACGGTCACCTCGCCCTTCTGTGGTGGCAAAACGCGCACCTCCTCGATGCGCAGGGGCTTTTTCGCTTCATACAAAACGGCGGCGGGGGCGAGCGTGGACATGGCAGGTGGGTGGAGATGATGATCCGAGCATCTTGGCGTGGACACGGCGGCCGTGAAAGCCTGAAACCGTCTTGCTGGAGCGGGGCGGCTCAAGACTCGTGCAGCATCTGATGCAGGGTTTTGAGCAGGATTTCCGCCGTGTAGGGCTTGGGAATGAAATGTTTGACCCCGGCCTGGGTGGCCTTGGCGGCCATGCCGCTCGTGTTGAGGCCGCTGGCGGCGATGATGCGGACTTTGGGATTCATCCGCCGCAGCACCTGGATGGTGGCCTGCCCGTCCATCACCGGCATCATCATGTCGGTCAACACCAGGGCGATGCCCTGGATGTTCTGCGCGTACAGGGCCACCGCCTCGGCGCCGTTGGACGCCACGATCACCTGGTAGCCATAGGCCTCCAGCGTCTGGCGGGTGACCTGCCGGATCGCGGCTTCGTCGTCCACCACCATGATGAGCTCGCCGTTGCCCCGGGGCACCGTGGTCTGGGGTGGGCTGCTCTGTGCGCCCACGGCCTGTGGGTCGGCGGGCAGGTAGATGCGAAAGCGCGTGCCTTTGTCGACCTCGCTGTACATGCGCACAAAGCCGCCGTGGCTCTTGACGATGGCCAGCGTGGTGGCCAGCCCCAGGCCGGTGCCTTCGCCCACGGGCTTGGTGGTGAAGAAGGGGTCAAAGACCCGCTCCTGGATGTCGGTCGGTATGCCGCTGCCGTTGTCCTCCACCTCGATCTTCACGTAGGCGCCCACGCGCGATTCGATGTTCATCGCCGCGTAGTGCGCGTCCACCGTCATGTTCTCGGCCAGGATCACGATGCGCCCGCCGCCCGGCATGGCGTCGCGGGCATTCACCACGAGGTTGAGCAGCGCGAGTTCCAGCTGGTTGGCATCGGCCAGCGCCGCGGGCAGGCCATCGGGCAGTTCGGTGACGATATCGACGCCCGGACCGACGGAGCGTTCCATCAGCCCCATCATGCCGCGCACCAGCTGCGTGAGGTCCACCGGCTCCGGCCGCAATTCCTGGCGGCGCGCGAAGGCGAGCAGGCGCTGCGTCAGTGCCGCGCCGCGTTCCGCCCCCTGCAACGCCCCATCGACCAGCCGCAGGAGGCGCGGATCCTCCGGCATGCGTTTCTTCAGCAGCGCCAGGTTGCCGAGGACGGCCATCAGCAGGTTGTTGAAATCATGGGCGATGC
>DNXB01000212.1:44959-48709 GCA_003506995.1 Verrucomicrobiales bacterium | reverse complement strand
GACGATGAACTCCACCTCAGTCTGGCGAAGCCTGCATCACTTGGCCCTCGACACTTCCACGATTCGCAGTTCATCGACAGGACCGTCGATCCAAAAGCAAACCCGCCACCGACCGAATCGAGCACGCTGGATGATGCGCCCGTCCGTAGCCCGGATTTGATCCTCCACGCCCGCCAGCGGGCAATCGGCCATCTTCTCAAAGATGGCGATGATCTCGCGCCGTGAGCGTGCCGGCAGTCGCCAGAGAGACTCGGCGAGATCACTGTCGAGGATGACCTTGTGAGGTGCCACTCATCGCCCCTCCGCTTCGAGCTGCTCATGCTTCTGCTTGAAGGCATCCAACGAAACCGAGCGCCCCGCATCCATCGCCCGCATCCGCTGGGAGAGCAGCACACGCAGCTCATCTTCCGTCTCGAGCGCGGTGAGATAACGCGTCAGTTCGATCCGCTCCGCGAGTGGCAGAAGCGTGGCCTGGGCTTGGATGTCAGCGTAGCTCATAAAGACATTCTATTCAGAAGGCCGAATCCTCGCAAGTCTTGATGTGTAGTGGCGAATGGCGGGCGGCTGCCAACGGCCAGGCCACCCACCAAATCTGGCTGGCTCCGTTCCCGACTTTCTCCATGCGCATCCTGAACTGCGTGCGGCCCTCGGTGACTTCAGCGCTGAGGCGGCTTCCGCTTCCTGGTGATACCGTCGCCAAGTCAACGCGTGGCGGTAACGAGGAAATACAGTCGCTGCTCCTCACGTCGCAGGCGTGTTATTCCGCAAAATCACCAGCATCCCCTCGCTCAAGCCTTCCCCTGAGATCTCGGTGTAGCGTCCATCGGTGAGGCCGGTTTTGATGGGGATGGGTTCGGCTTTGCCGTCGCGGAGGATGTGGATGTGGGCGGAGGGTTTGGTTTTGTCGTCCTTGCCGGTGGTTGCGGGGCGGCTGCGGTTGCGGGTGGGCATGGGGATGAGGCTTTGGACGAAGGATTTCTTCGCGGTGCCGGTCTTGGCGGCGGCGGTGGCGGGATTGAAGCGCAGGGCGGCGGTGGGGACGAGGAAGACGTTCTGGCTCGCGGCGACGCCGATGTCGGCGGTGGCGGTCATGCCGGGACGCAGGCTGAGATCGTCGTTGCTGACGTCGAGATCGGCTTCGTAGGTGACGACGTTTTGCGTGACGGCGGAGCCGTAGGACACGACGGAAACAACGGCGCTGTAAGTGCGATCCGGCCAGGCATCCACGGTGAAGGTGGCTTTCTGGCCTTTCTCCACGCGACCGATGTCGGCTTCGGCGATGGTGACTTTCAAAATCATGCGCTCCAGCTTCTCGGCGATGACGAACAACTCCGGCGCGGTGAAGCTGGCGGCGACGGTCTGGCCGGGCTCGAGGCTGCGCGTGAGCACGATGCCGTCGATGGGCGATTTGATGATGGAGCGGCCGAGATCGTTCTCGTTGATGAGCACCTGGGCCTCGGCGGTGCCGACTCCGGCCTGCGTGTTGAGCAGATCGGCCCTGGCACGCTCGGCGGTGGCGATGGCGGAGTCGATGATGGCTTTGGAGGGCACTTTGCCGCCGCTGATGCGCTGCAGCTCCTGCTGGCGTGCGAGCAGCGCGGCGCTTTCCTTCACCGTGGCCTCGGCCAGCGTGACGCGGGCCTGCGCGGCACGCACGGCGGCGCGGTTGCTCTCGGTTTGCTGCAAAAGTTTGCTGGTGTCGAGCTTGGCGAGCTGCTGGCCTTTGGTGACGCGGTCGTTGATGTCGGCGTTCACTTCGAGCGTGATGCCGGACAGCTCGCTGCCGATGGTGACTTCGTTGGTCGGCTCCAGATTGCCCGTGGCGGTGATGGTGAGGAAAACATCTCCACGCGTGAGCGGCTCGGTCACATAGCGCGGCACTTGTTGTCTGGCCTTTTCGATGCGGCTGCTCCAAAACCATCCGCCAAGACCGAGCGCGATGACGATGAGACCGAGGATGGCGTTGCGTTTGAAGTGTCCCTTTGATCCGCTGGCCTGGATGGCTTTGGCGAGATCGGCAGGGGCCAATGGCGTGGAGGTTTTCATGTCAAAAGGGCGACCAACCTCCGCCGAGGGCCTGGTAGAGTTGCACGCAGGCGTTGGCGCTCTGCGCGCTGGAGGTGACTTCCTGCTGCTCCAGCGTGAGCAGCGTGCGCTGCGCATCGAGAGAGACGAGCAAATCCACCTGACCAGCTTCGTATTGCCACCCTGCGAGCGTGACGGCCTCACGCGCAG
This sequence comes from Verrucomicrobiales bacterium, assembly GCA_003506995.1. Lineage (GTDB taxonomy): Bacteria > Verrucomicrobiota > Verrucomicrobiia > Verrucomicrobiales > Verrucomicrobiaceae > Prosthecobacter. Next base: position 46,474 of record DNXB01000212.1, on the reverse strand, counting down.
CGGCGGCTGCTTTTTCGACGGTGCGATGCTGCTCGGCATATCGACGCACGGCAGCGAGCGCGTTCTCGACTTCAGCGAGGGCATTGAGCACCGTCGCTTCATAAGCGATGAGCGACTGTCTCTCGCGTGAGCTCACGGCGCGGATGTTTTGCCGAATGCGGCCCGCATCGATCACTGGCGTGGCGAGACTGGCCAGGATGCTCGCGATGGCGGCTTCAGGCGAAAAGATGTTTCCCGCCTTGAGTGCGTCGATGCCGATGGAGCCGCTCAGATTGAGCGAAGGCAGCCGCGCACGCTTCGCCGACTGCGTGCGAGCAAATGCGGCCTCCAGCGCCCGTTCAGCAGCTCGCACATCGGGCCTTTGACGTAGCGCCTCAGCAGGAACACCGGCCGCGATGCGCGAAATCATCTCCGGCACGCGACGCGAGGCCGCGAGCCTCGAATCGAGCGAGCCCGGCGTGCGGCCTGAGAGCAAGGCGAGTTGGTTTTTGCTCTGCACGACGCTGAGTTGCAGCGCAGGCATGGATGCCCGTGCCTGCTCCAGCGTGCTGATGGAGCGCTGCGTGTCGAGCGTATCGCCCGTGCCTGCCTGCTCGCGCCATTGCGTGAGCTGCACCGTTTCGCCCCGCGTGCCGAGACTGCGCTGCACCACGCTCAACTGCGCCTCCGCCGAACGCAGCGCGACATACGCCGTCGCCACATCGGCAGCGAGCGTGACCTGCGCTCCGTAGAAATTCTCGCCGATCTGCTCCAGGTCCGCCGAGGCCGCCTTGAGGGTCTGAAACTGCTTCCCGAACAAATCCGCCTGCCAGCTCACATCGAACGAAGCTTTGTAGGACTCGCTCGTCGTGATGACATCCGTGATGCCGCTCTTCGTGCGCGCGCCACGTCCCGATTGATTCGCCGCCAGCGATGGAAACAAGTTCGCCGTCTCCCCACCACGTCGCGCGCGATACTCCGTCACCTTCTCCAGCGCCGAACGCACCGTGGGGCTCGATTGCAGCGCATCCGCGATCAATCCATTGAGCACCGGATCACGAAACCGCCGCCACCACAGCGCCACATCGAGAGGTTTGGGCGTAGAGGAGCCGTTTTGCCATTTAGCAGGCACGACGACGGCATCGGCAGCCATTTCGCGTGTGCCTTTGCCGACGCAGGAGGTCAGCGCCAGCAGTGCGCAGGCTTTGCTAATGACGCCGCTTGCGGTCACTCCTTCGCCCGCTGGTTGATGACCGTGGCGAGGCGTTGCTCGAGATCAGCCTCATCGTTGCCGGCATCGACCAGTTGTTCTGCGATGGTTTCCGAGCTCTCCACAGGTTTCACCTCCAGGCGATGGCCGCCGGCTTCTGCTGTTTCGTCCAAGGCGGCGACGGGGGCGTTTTCCGGGCTGGTTTCGAGGGCGTTTTTTTGGGCGGTCGTGATGGCGGCGGCCTCAAGCACCAGTTCGTTGAGATCATCCGTGTTCAACGTGTTCAACGGGTCGGTCAGCTTGTCTTGGATCGGGTTCATAAGTCC
>DNXB01000212.1:29382-44864 GCA_003506995.1 Verrucomicrobiales bacterium | reverse complement strand
GCTCCTTGGTTTTGACGGGGAGCTGCGCAAACGTCTCGAGGTCTTTGCCGAGTTTTTTCTGGGCTTCGGGCGGTGTGGGTTTCATGCTTATCAGTCCTCCACGGCGAATCCAACTTTGAGGGTCACCTGCCAGTGCTGGACCTTGCCTTTGTCGATGCTTCCACGCGTTTCCATGACCTGGAACCAACTGAGGTTCTTGATGGTCTTGTGCGCGCGTTTGAGGGCCTTGTTGACGGCATCTTCCATGGTGGTGGTCGAGGTGCCGGTGAGTTCGATGAGTTTATAGACGTGGTCTTTCATAAGCATGGATTTAAAGGCACGCGCAGAGCTTGCGCGATGGGGTGTTCTCCTACCCTGGAGTGATCAGTAGCGGCAGGTCGCGGCGGCGCCGGTGATGACCGGCATTTGCGCCGCTGGCACCACCATGACCCGGCCTCCCATTTTCAGCACCCACTCGCCGAGATCATCGAGCAGGTCGTCTTCGAGGCCGTCAGGCGGCGGCGTGTCAGAGCCTGCCAGATGCAGATTTCCCGTGCCCGCATGAATGCGTCCGGCGATTTGCCGATCGGCCTCGATGAGCAGCGTGTCAACGCGGCCTGCCACCGCCGCCTCGGCCACCTGCTCCAAATCCTCCAGGCCGAGGCCCTTCGATTTTGCCACGGCAAAATCATCGGCCAGTGCCGCGAGACGTGTGTGGTACTGCGGCTCAAACACCTGCCAGGCCCGTGCGCAGAACTCTTCCGGCGAGAGGGCGTCAGGATTGATCTTCACACCTTCGACCAGCAAGAAGGGATTGTGGCTGATCTCACGAAACAGGCCGTGATGTTCGGGCAGGGCGGCCAGGATCAAGGGCAGGCTGGAGGGGCGTGAATGCTGCTCCAGCACGGCGCGGTCGATGGCGCGGAAGAAGGCGCTCTCATTGGTGCCCGCCTCGTTTTGCCTGCCGCCCTGGGTGTGCGGCTTGGCCTTGGTGGCAGCGCCGCCGTCCTCGTCCGGCGCGTCATCTGGCACAAACTTGATGGCATGCAGCCCGTCGCGGTTTCCTTCATAGAGCCGGGCCTCCTGCAGGCTCAAGCCGAGCAACTGATAGCGATCCGTCGATTGCAGGAAGCGGCGCAGCGGCTTGGTGTGAAAGCTGCCGGCCACGACGGCCAGTTCCTGCACCTTGCGTTGCAGACCGAAGACATGGAACAGCCCAGGCGCGCCAAACACGGCGAGACCATCGAGCGTGTGACTCCAGAAGTCCTCATCCTCAGCCAGGGCATGAAACGGCTCGATCAAAGCGGCCACCAGATCGGCGGGGTGCTGCTGCTGGAGCGTCTGCTCTATTTCCTTCACCAGATTGCGGTAGCGGATGATGTCCTGCTGGTTTTCGGGATGCTGGCGATGCGTCGGCTGATAAAGCGAAACACAAGGCGGGCTGGTCTCGGTCAAAAGCGCGGAAAAGGTTTCTTGGGTGAGGGGAGTCAGTGTCATGGTGCGGGAGGTTCGTTGGTGAGGATGATTTTCAGCGCCTTCTCGCGCGCAGCGTTGGCAAAGGTGTCATACGCGTTCATCACCTCGCTCAGTGGGAAGCGGTGTGAGATGAGCTGTTTGGGCAGCAGCCGACCGGCCATGACCGTCTTGAGCAGCAGCGGCGTGGTGACAGCATCGACGAGACGTGTGGTGATGGTGATGTTCTGCGACCAGAGGGTTTCGAGGTGCAGAGGGACGCTCTCGCCATGCACGCCCACGTTGGCGATGTGGCCGCCGGGGGCGATGATGGACTGGCAGAGATCGAAGGTGGCTGGAATGCCGACGGCCTCGATGGCCACGTCCACACCACGGCCGTAGGTCATGGTCATGATTTTGATCATGGCCTTGCCATCGCCGTTGTTGATCAGCCGGGTGGCGCCGAGTTTTTTGGCGACATCAAGACGATGGTCGTCTTGATCGATCATGATGATGTCCGCCGGAGCGTAAAACTTCGCTGTCAGCAGGGCGGCGAGGCCGATGGGGCCCGCGCCGATGATCGCCACCGTGTCGCCGGGCTTCACACAGCCATTGAGCACGCCGCACTCGTAGCCGGTGGGCAGGATGTCACTGAGCATGACCATGGCCTCGTCGTCAGAGCCTTCGGGGATGAGATGCAGACTGGTGTCCGCCCAGGGGACGCGGACGAACTCGGCCTGCGTGCCGTCAATCGTGTTGCCGAGAATCCAGCCGCCTTTTTCGCAGTGGGAGCACATGCCGCGCCGACAATACTCGCATTTTCCGCAGGCGGTGATGCAGGAGACGATGACGCGGTCTCCCGGATGAAAACGCGTGACGCTGTCACCCGTGGCCTCGATGACGCCGATGCCCTCATGGCCCAGGATGCGGCCTGCGCCGACGGTGGGCACATCTCCTTTGAGGATGTGCAGGTCGGTGCCGCAGAGCGTGGTCTTGGTGATGCGCACCAGCGCGTCCGTGGCCTCCAGCAGGGCGGGCTTGGGCATGTCCTCCAGGCTTTTCTGGCCTGGACCGTGATAAACGAGGGCTTTCATGAGGATTTCGGTGAAGATTAATGCTCCGCCTGCTCGTGGGGCGGCTGCGCGGCGATTTCCCGGCGGGTTTTTTCCGGCAGGCTGTTCCGGGTGTGCGTGAGCTTGGGTTTCATGGCCCAAGCGATAAGCAGCCGATGGCATGCACGCCATGGGGACAACACCCCATGGCGAATCGAAGAGCGTAAATGGATGATCGGCCTNNAGCCTGCCATGAAAAAACCACCGACCAACCGCTCCCGCAAACACGCTCAGGCCGCCCAACCACCCGTGGATGCTCCGGCATCAACGGCAGCCGCAGCCTTCACCCCCGCCGCTGATGACGTGGCTTACCGGGCTTATCTCAAGCATCAGAACCATGGGCTCATGGATGGACGTGACCTGGCCGACTGGCTCGGCGCCGAGGCGGAGCTGATCGCGGAACACCATCTGGCCGAGGCCTGAGGATGGAGCGATGAACACTCACTCTCCATGTCTGGACTGTCCTCTGAGCTGCGAGCATCACGACAGCCCTAACTGCGTGTTAAACCTCATCAAACTCTCCGGGCAGAATGCGTCGATATCGCTCGGCCTGCACATCGGCCTCAATCATGTTTATGGCGGCAGGGGCACGCCGCCCTGCGTGCGCGGTCCGGTGGGGGCGGCGTATTGGTCCAATCAGCCGGATGCCGTCACCGCAAATGAGGCGGCGGTAGGTTTACACCCCATGGCACAGCCGCCCGTTCCGCTCATAGCAGTGCCCCAGCCATGACTCATGCTCTCACTCCCCCGTCTCATTCCAGTCTCGCCGCCGGGCTCCATGCCGATGCATCACGACTGATGGGCCTTGAGTCGGATCTGGCCACCGCCCTGAGTCATTCCGAAGAGCTTGCCAGCGTGCAGGGGGAGCCCGGTGACTGGGAGACGGGCTGCCATCATCAGTGGGATCTTGTCGAGGACATCCTGGATGTCATTCATGGTCTGGTGAGCGAGATGCACACCGCCATCATCAGCAGTGACGAGCCAGGGGCGTTGCGGGCATGCGCCGCCTGGGCGGCGATCCAGGAGGAGGGCATCAAACTCGCCGCCGCGCTGGCCGGAATGCGCGCGCAGAGCCTGGAGCTCGACGAGACCGCCCGCGGGGAGTGGCTGGAACTGGTGCTTACCGTCGAGTCTTATCGAAAAGTCGTGCAGACAGCCGCCAAAGGCATCGGCGCGCGGCTGGAGGCATGGAAAGCAGGATTTTCGGTGATGGGTGATGCCGCGAGCCTTGCCCCGCCAGCCCGTCCTGGCGTGGATGGCATGGAGCCGGCGGCCTACACGCGAAAGTTTGACCAGGCCGCCGTCGAAATCGAACAGGAGCAGCATCAGGTGCTGGATCTCAAGGATGACATCAAGGCCATGTTCATGTGGGTGGAGACACCGGAGGAGCGTGTGCTCAAGAATCCGCCTGCCAAAGTGCAGGCGGCATGAGGCGGTAGGGTTACACCCCATCGCGCGCGGGAGACGCGGGTTCTAGCATGGAACCTATGAAACCCACCCCCTTGACTCAGGTCACCCGCCACACCCGTCACCTGCCTGCTGGCAGCGTGTTCCTGCTGATGGCCTTGTTTGCCCACGCTCCGCTCCAGGCCGCTGAAGTGGACACCCAGATCGAGGCCGCCGCCCAGTCTTCTTATGTCTTCAAAACCTTCCTCATAGATGATGCGATCAGGACGGAGTCCAAGGAGGGCGTGGTGACTCTCACCGGAACGGTGCATGAGGAATCCCACAAGCAACTGGCACAGGAGACCGTCGCCGGGCTGCCGGGCGTCATCAGCGTGAACAATCAAATCGAGGTCAAGGACAGCCCGCCGGAGCATTCCGACACCTGGCTTTACCTGAAGGTGAAGGGCACGCTGGCCTATCACAGCAGCGTGAGCGGCTACAACACCCAGGTGGAGCTGAAACAAGGCGTGGTGACACTCAAAGGCGAGGCCACCAGCGAGGCTCAAAAGGAGCTGACCACCGAATACGCCAAGGATGTCGAAGGCATCAAGGAAGTGAAGAATGAGATGACCGTGGCGGTGGTGGCGGACAAACCGGCCGCGACGCTGCCTCTGGCCACCCTGATCGACGACGCCTCCATCTCCGCCCAGGTGCGCATGGCCCTGATGTCACATCGTTCCACCAGCGCCTTCAAGACCAGCGTCGCCACGCTAGAAGGCGTCGTCACCGTCGGTGGCAGCGCGAAGAACGCCGCTGAAAAGGACCTCGTGACCAAGCTCGTCACCGACATCAACGGCGTGAAGAGCGTCGTGAACAACATGGTCGTCGAGCCGGTTGTCAGCGCGAACTAAAACCATCCCAGGACTGCCGTGTCACACGTTGCCCGGCAGTTTTCCATCCCCAGAAAGGCCCTAACATCATGCTCACCATCATCGCCGTCGTCCTCATCATTCTCTGGCTCCTCGGACTCGTCACCAGCTACACCGTCGGTGGCTTCATCCACATCCTGCTCGTGGTGGCCGTCATCATCGTGCTGCTGCGCGTCATTCAGGGCCGCCGCGTCCTCTGACGCGCGGCCCGCGCCGCCTCCAACCCCGTTCGCCCACCATGAAACTGCTTTTGTCTCTCTTCGCCGCCGCCGCCTTCCTCGGTGTGGCCACACCCTCCGCCAAGGCCCAGGACACGGCCTCGATGGATTTCTTTTATGACAACCTCGACCCATACGGGAGCTGGCGCGAAGTCGGTGACTACGGGTACGCCTGGCAACCCCACGATGTCGGTGACGACTGGCAGCCCTACAGCGACGGGCGCTGGGTGTACACCGATGCCGGATGGACCTGGGACTCCAACGAGCCCTTTGGCTGGGCGGTGTATCACTATGGCCGCTGGGCCAATGTGAACCGAGTCGGCTGGATCTGGGTGCCTGGCACTGAATGGGGTCCAGGCTGGGTCTCATGGCGGCACAGCCCGCGTTACGTCGGCTGGGCGCCGCTGCCGCCGGAGGCGCTGTTTCTTCGCGCCATCGGCTTCAGCATATGGGTGGATGATTATTATGACATCGGCCCCGGCAACTACCGCTTCATCGAAAACCGTGACTTCGGAGCCCACCGGCTGAACACCGTCTTCATCGACCGGCGGCAGAATCTCCAGATCATCAACCAGACGACGAACATCACCAACATCTCGTACGTCAACAACGTCGTGTACAACGGCGGCCCCCTCTATGACCAGCAGGCACGTTACAGCGCGTCACCGATTCAGCGCTACCAACTGGACCGCCGTCAGCAGTTCGAGGGCGATCCCCGCCGGCAGTCAGCGGAGCATTTGAACTCGCGTGTTCGTGGCAACTCGCTCAGCGTGCTCGCGCTGCCGTTCAACGACCGGGCTTCCGCGCCACCGCGTCGGCTGGCTGAGAAAGTCGGCCGTGCCGAGGTTAATCACGGCTGGAAAAACGCCGGTTCTCCCGCAGAGATCGCGGCGATGCGGGAGCGCTTGAAAAGCCCGGTCCGCGTGCCCGAGCAACTGCCGCCGCAGCCGCGTTTTGAGCGTCCTGAGGCATCCAGGCCGCAGCGCAAGGACGAAACTATTCGGAAGCCTGCCGACCAACCGCCGCCGACTCCGCAAAAGCGCGATGACACAACGCGCAATCCCAACACACCGCCCATGACGCCGGAGAAAAAGCCGCAGGATCGGGATCGTCCGTCCACATCCGTTCCTGGGGCCGGTCGTGAGCCCATGCCCGTCCCGCAACGGCCCGCTGACAGCCCCAATCCAGGCGGCAGAAACAACATGAGCGATCCTCGTCGTCCAGGTGGCGAAAACGTGCCGCCGCCGAAGGTGGAACGGCCATCAGAGAACAAAAACCTCGTGCCGCCGCAGCAGCGCATGCAGCCCCGGCCGCCGGAAAACACACCGCAGCGTCCTGGTCGCCCGGAAGCCCTCAAACCGGTTCCTCGTCCCGAAGCCCCACCTCAATCGCAGCGTCCGCAAACACCCAGACCCATGCCGCGTCCCGAAGCGCCGCCCACGTCACAGCGTCCTGAAAACCGCAAGCCCGACCCGCGTCCTCAGGTGGTGCCCACGCCGCAGCCTGCTCCGCAGCGCGTTTTGCCGCAGCGTCCGATCGTCCGGCCCGCGCCAGTCATGCCGGCGGTGCCTTCGATCCCGCCGCCTGTCACGCCCGCGCCACCTCGGGTGACACCGTCCTTGCCCTTGCCTCCAACGCCGCCCATCGTGCAGCCTCCCCCAGCGCGTGAGAGGCCGCAGGATGGCGACCGCCCTGGGCAGGAACGCAAAAAACGCACCACGCCGCCCCAGTAATCCCCCCCTCCGCACTCAGCCCACACACACCATGCTCCTCCCGCGCTCATCCACCACCCACCGCTTCGCCGGCAGCCTGCTGCTGCTGGCATGCATCCTCACCACCAGCCTTCCAGCAGCGGACAATGACGACTCCAGCGGCACGCTCGGCCTTTATCACGAGAATGACATGTTTGCCGGAACCGACCGCTACTACACCAGTGGTGTGAAGCTGAGCTGGAGCTCGCCGAATCTCGAACGCTTCAGCGACTCGCCTTACGCCAGCCCGTTTCTGCCGTTGTTCGACCTGCTGCCCTACATCAACGAGACCGAGTACCAAAAGAACCTCGTCTTCGCCATCGGCCAGAACATTTACACCCCGGATGACACCGAGTCCGTCGGTCTGGTCGGCGGTGACCGGCCCTACGCCGGCTGGCTTTATGTCGGCCTCGGCGTCGTGTGGAAAAATGAGCGCGTGCGCAATTCGCTCGTGCTCGACATCGGCGTCGTCGGCTCCTGGTCCTATGCGCAGGAATCTCAGCGCCGCGTGCATGATGTGCGCGGCTTTGACAATCCCAACGGCTGGGACAACCAGCTCCACAACGAGCTCGGCGTCATGCTTGCCTACGAGCGCACCTGGCGCTTTCCGCACATCACCCGCCGCAGCGGCTTTGACTGGGAGTTCCTGCCGCATGCCGGTGGCGCGGTCGGCAATGTCAAAACCTATGCCAACCTCGGCGCGGAGCTGCGTTTTGGCCTGAACCTGCCGGATGACTTCGGCACCGGGGTCATCGGCCCTGCCTCCACCACCTCCACGCCCGTGGATGGCGGCATGGGCGCTGAGCGGTCCTGGTTCCCGCTCGGCATGTATGTCTTCACCCGCATGGACGGCCGCGCCGTGGGCCGGAACGTCTTCCTGGACGGCAACACCTTCGGCAGCAGCCACTCCGTGGGTCACAAGCTCTTCGTCGCCGATCTCAGCGTCGGCTTTGCTTTCAACTACAAGAACACCAAGCTCGCCTACGCCTTCGTCTATCGCACCAAGGAGTTCGACAACCAGTACGAGCCCCAGGTCTTTGGCAGCGTCTCGCTCAACTGGACCTTTTAACCGCCGCCTCTCCCATGAAAACACCCGCCATCGTCGGCATCCTGCTCATCATCCTCGGCGTCATTGCCTTAGCCTACCAGGGCTTCACCTACACCACCACGGAGAAGGCCATCGACCTCGGCCCCATCCAGGTCACGGCGGAAAAACAGCACACCTTCCCGCTGCCGCCCGTCGTCGGGGCCATCGCCATCGTGGGCGGCATTTTCCTGCTCGCCACCAGCGGCAGAAAGGCGTGATCGCCATGACTCCAGCCAGCATATTCCTCCCATGAAAGTTCCCTCCAACCTTGGTCATCTCTTGCTCGCCATTTATCTCATCCTCGTCGGCGTCATCGGCGCTTTTGGCGTCAGTCTGGGCCAGTTCGGCATCGTCGTGCCGGTGCTCGCGCTTGCGGCCGGGATTTTGATGATCCTCGGACGCTGAGCCTCATGTCACTCTGAAGAACGCACTGCTTCCAGCGTGAGCTGCCACTGCTCCACGCCGCGGAACCAGCCGCGCTGGATGCGCATGGCCACGTCCCACGGGGCGGGGGGCAGCTTGCCGATGGGCGCGTTGAACCAGCGCGCCTCCATCGACGCGCCATCCTGTGTCAGCATGATGCGCAGATGCTTCTCCTTCATCGTGCGGCCGGGCAGGCGTGGGGTCACGCGGCGGCACAGAAACAGCGGCTCTGTGTTCTTCTGGCCGAAGGGCTCCAGCAGCTTGTAGCTCTCAAAAAAATTCAGCGACAGGTCACGCAGCCTCACCTCGGCGTCGAGTTCGAGCACGGCGGTCATCTCCTCCTTGCTCAATGCCTCGCGCGCCGCGTTTTGGAAGGCGGTGCGGAACGCGTCAATGTTTCCCTCTTTGACCGAGATGCCCGCCGCCATCGCATGTCCGCCGCCGCCGAGCAGATGCTCCGTGCAGATCTCGATGGCCGCGACGAGCGAAAATCCCGGAATGCTGCGCCCGCTGCCCTTGCCGATGCCGTTTTCGTCGATCGACACCAGAATCGTCGGCCGGTGGCACAGCCGCGAGATGCGTGAGGCCACGATGCCGATCACGCCCGGATGCCACTTGCGCGAGCCGAGCACGATGGCGGAGACTTTGTCGATCTCGCCGATGTTCGCGAGCATCGCCTCCGCCTCGGCATGCACCGCATGCTCGACGTTTTGACGGTCCTTGTTGTGTGCTTCGAGCTGCTCGGCGAGTTCCGTTCCCAGAGCGTCATTGTCCGCCAGCAGCAGGTTCAGCGCGGTGGCGGCGGTGTCCAGACGGCCGGCGGCGTTCAAGCGCGGCCCCAGACGAAAGCCGACATGATGCGTCTGCACCAGTCCTTCCACCCCGGCGATCTGTTTGAGCGCTTTCAAGCCATGCCGTGTCGTTTGCGCCAGCGCTTCGAGTCCGCGCCGCACCAGCAGCCGGTTTTCATCAATCAACGGCACCAGATCCGCCACCGTGCCCAGCGCCACGAGGTCCAGCGTCTCCTTCAAATCATAATTCTCCAGCATCCGCGCCTTCAGCAGCGCGTGCGAGACTTTGAAAACCAGGCCCGCCGTGCAGAAATAATGATGATCTTTGCCCAGCTTCGGATTCACCAGCGCGAGGCAGTCCGGACGGCCTTGCGGTGAAAGCTCGTGATGATCCACAATCACGCAGTCCACACCATCAGCCCGCAGCTTGGCCACTTCGCCGAGCGAGGTCGTGCCGCAGTCCAGCGCGATGAGCAGGTCCGGCTTGCCAAACTGCTCATAGCACTTCGCGATGCCGTCGTGGCTCAGTCCATAGCCTTCCTCCATGCGCGTCGGCAGGAACAGATGCGTGTTGAGGCCGTAAGCCTTCAAAATGAGGTGCATCAGCGCCATGGAGGTCACGCCATCCACATCATAGTCGCCGTAGAGCACGACGTTCTCCTGGTTGTCCACCGCCCGCAGCATGCGCTCCACCGCCTGATTCATTTCAGGCAGCACGGTGGGATCACCGAGAGAGGCGAGCTTTGGCACCAGGAAATCCCGCGCCTGCTCCACCGTGGTGATGCCGCGCTGCACCAAAAGCTGCGCCATGAGCGGGGAAACGCCCATGTCCGCCGCCAGCTCGGCAGCCCCCTCCACGGCGGGCTTCAGCAGCCAGCGCGGCGGTCGGATCGAAATGGGAGAGAGGTCGGACATGAGGGTGTTTGCGAGAAAGACGCATCTCTGTATGGAACATGCGCGAAGCGTAGTCAAAGCATGCTTCCCTCGCCCATGTCGCAGAATCAATTGGCACACTCTCAAACCGGCCGCTGGTGGCTTTGCGCCATGGCTTTGTTCCTCATCGCCGCCGGCTCGTTCTTCGCGTGGCGCATGTGGCTTTCGTATGAAACAGCGTCGATCACCCGCCGCTGGACGCCCGTTTCATGCCGCATCGTCTCCTCCCGCGTCGTCAGCGAGCGTCCCACACCAAACTCCGCCCCCGCGCATCGCGTCGAGCTGCGCTACGAGTATGAGTTCAACGGTCAAAATCACACCGGCACCCGCCTTCGCCGTGTGGAGGCCGCGCCCACGCAGCATCTCGACCAAGCGCGTGGGAAGCAGCTCAACTACCCGCCTGGCTCAGCACAAACCTGCTTCGTGAATCCTGCGGTGCCTCAGGAAGCCGTCCTGGAACACGCCTCCCGCGCCGCGCTCTACGCCATCTGGTTTCCACTCCTTTTCGTCGTCGGCGGTCTCGGCATGCTGCGCGGGGCTTTGAAGCGGCCTCGAACCTGAAATTTTGACAGGTTATCGAGACGATCACTCACCATGCCCTCCGATCTTCTCATCGTCCGTACCTTCATCGTGCAGTTCTTCGTCCTGCGCGATGGTGACGCGCTTTATCTCATCGACACCGGTTTCATTGGCGGCATGCGTGCCTTGGAGCAGGCATTGATCACCCGTGGCTGGGACAAGCTGCCCATTCGTGGCATTCTCCTCACCCACGGCCACCTCGATCATGTGCGCAACGCCCCTGCGCTCGCCAAGCAGCACGGCGCCTGGATCGCCGGGCCGGAACATGATCTCGAACACTACGAGAACCGCGCCCGCTACAATGGCTGGGGACGCGTGGCGGGTGTTTTCGAGTGGATTGGCCGTCGCTTGCTGCGCCAGCCATCGTTCCACCCCGACAAACTGCTAAACGATGGCGATGAACTGCCGGTTTGGGGCGGACTCCGCGTCATTGAGCTCCCCGGCCACACGCATGGCCACTGCGGCTACTACTCCGCCAGTCACAAGCTGCTCTTCAGCGGCGATTTGTTCGCCACTTTCGGCTTCGGACCGCAAATCGCCCCGTTCTACCTCAATCAAGACAACACCGAGGCCCGGCGCAGCGTTCACCGTGCTCTGGCGCTGCCCCTCAACGGCGTTCTGCCCTGCCACGCCGATGAATCGCCTCCTGAGAAGCAGTTGGAGTATTTGCAGTTATTGTCTTCGTCATGAACCGCCGTTCCTTGAACTAGTCGCCCTTGGGTGAGGCAAGTCACAGTTCCCACCTCACCAATTCTTGATCCACTTGAGCGCAATGTCGGGATTGCTCTCGGCATCCGTGGACCTGGATCGAATATTCTTCTCGTCCTCCACCCGATCATGTCAGCACAATCGAGTGGACGAGTTATCCCCGCTCATCATGGCCTACCCCGATGCCTGGATCTATCAATTCGGCCCCGAAGGCATCCAACGCGTCGCCTACGAGGACACCGAGCACTACCAGATCACCCGCAGCTTCATGCGCGACCACAAGATCATGATGAAGCGCCTTCTGCGCCGCGAGGACGAGCTCGATTTGGGCTATTAACCCAGAGTCACCATGATTGGTGAGTCTTTACTACGGAGCAATGGAGTCATGGAATACTGGAATGCAGAACTCCACCACTCCATCGCTCCAAACACCTGGGAGTCCCAAAACTTGATGACACGAGGAATAAACAACTCACGCTGCATTCGAAGGCCAACGGCCTTCCGTCATGCAGCCCAGGGTTCGTAGAACCCTGGGAAAACGGATCAAAACATCCTTACGCCAAGGGCGAACCACAACGTGGTTCCGTCCAGCGCCGCTACATCAGCAGCCCCATGATCTCCTCCCGCGCCTTCAATCCGTTCACCCACTCCTCCGGCAGCTCCGAAACTCCAAACCGCGCCCCATAAACCATGCCCAGGATCGTTCCACGCGCCGCGCAGTCCCCGCCGGCACTCGCATTCGCGATCAAACCCGTCGCCGCATCTTCAGGATGACGGAACAGCAGATGGCACACCGCCGGAAATCCCTTCCCAATGTCGCAAGACAGGCCGTGACGCATCAACGCCTCCGCATCACCCGCTGTTGAAGCGCCCGACTCACGGCCTGCCGCGACCCACTTCGGGTGGCTTGAGGCCGCTTCATTCAACGCCGTCGGAATCTCCGCGCCACGCTGAACCGCCAGCACCACACGCGCGAAAAACTCCGCCGCATCGACCACCGCCGGATCGCCATGAGTGAATCCAGTCACCGCCCGCGCCGCTGCCACCAGCGCCGCATCATCCTCCCACCTCAGCAGAAACAGCGGCGCGATGCGTCCCGCGCCCGCCAGATCATGCGAGCCCGATGCCGCCTTCTCCACCGGCATTCCCGCCTGCAAATTCGCCAGCGTCGCCTTCGTGGCGCCATCGCGATACGAAATCGTCGTCGGGTTCTCCCAAAACGCCCGCCAGTCGGTGGCAAACTGCGCCAGATCGAATTTCCCGACCTTCTGGATCGAACGCAGCAGCACCATCGTCTGATCGCCATAGTGCGTGAAGTGACCGGCCGCTTTCCCCGGATGATACGAGGTCATCGGCGCGTGAAACCGTTCCACCCTGCCCAGTTTGGCCGCAATCTCACCCTGATCGTAAATCCAGTGCGGTCCGAGCGCGAGGGCGTCGCCGATGAGCGAGGTGAGAACGATGTCTGAAGGTGAGCGCATGCCTTCCTCATTAGCAGCACCAGCGATTTACGCCAGCAGCGCCTTCACCACCTCGCCGCTCACATCCGTGAGCCGATAATCTCTTCCGGTGAAGCGATAGGTGAGTTGCTCGTGATCCAGCCCGAGCTGGTGCAGCATCGTGGCATGCAGATCGGGCACGGAGACTTTGTTCTCGATGGCGCTGTAACCGAATTCATCCGTCGCGCCGTAAATCTGCCCGCCTTTGATGCCGCCGCCGGCCATCCACACGCTGAAGCCGTAGTGATTGTGATCGCGACCCAGCTTCGATTTTCCTCCCGCGAGCTCCACGGTCGGTGTGCGGCCGAATTCGCCGCCCCAGATGACCAGTGTGTCCTCCAGCATGCCGCGCTGCTTCAAATCATGCAGCAGCGCGGCGATGGGCTGGTCGATCTGCGCGGCGAGCTTGCGGTGATTCGTCTCGATATTGTCGTGATTGTCCCACGGCTGCCCCGCGCCATGCCAGAGCTGCACCATGCGCACGCCGCGCTCCAGCAAGCGCCGAGCGATGAGCGTCTGCCGCGCATGAACGCCCTCGCCATACAACTCGCGGATGTGTTGAGGCTCTTTGCTTACATCAAAAGCGTCCGCCGCCTCGATCTGCATGCGGAAGGCCAGCTCGAAGCTCTGAATCCGCGCCTCCAGACGTGGGTCAGTGCGCTCGGCACGATGCGCGGCATTGATGCGACGCAGCAAGTCGAGCTGGCGGAGCTGCACGCTCGTGTCCGCATGCGGGCTACGGATGTTTTCGATCAAACGATCCACCGCCTCGTGCTTCGAATCGACATACGTCCCCTGAAATGCGCCGGGCAGAAACGCCGACTGCCAGTTCTCCGCGCTCTTGATCGGCATGCCGCCTGGACACATCGCGATGAAGCCCGGCAGGTTCTCATTCGCGCTGCCCAGGCCATAGGTCAGCCATGCGCCCATGCTGGGACGTGCCTGGATCGAATCCCCGCAGTTCATGAGCATCAGCGATGGCTCATGATTCGGCACCTGAGCCTGCATGGAGCGGATGACGGCGATGTCGTCGATATGCGCCGCTGTTTTCTCAAACAACTCGCTCACCTCGATCCCGCTCTGTCCGTAGCGCTGAAACTTGAAGGGCGAGGGAAACGCCGCGCCCGTCTTCCGCTCCGTGATGCGATGGCTTGGCACCGGTTTCCCTGCGTAGCGCTCCAGCGCCGGCTTTGGATCAAACGTATCGACATGCGAAGGCCCGCCGTTGAGAAAGAAGTGAATCACCCGCTTCGCCTTCGGCGCGAAATGCGGTTTCGCGGCCTGCAAATCCGCCAGCCCAAGCGCCGCCATGCCCATGCCGGAGCGGCGCAGAAAATCTCGGCGTGTGAGAGGCGGACTCATATCAATCAACAAACATGAACTCGTTTGAGAGCATCAGCACCTGCACGAGTTGTTCCCAGGCGCTGAGTTGGGATTTCGGATGGGCGGAAAAGTCTTTCTGGGCATCCCAAACGTCGCTTGGAGTGTCGCCGCCCGCGCCTGTGGTCGCGGTGACGGAGGATGTGATCTTCGGCGACCACAGGAACTGGTCGCTGTTCAGGCCGCTGCCGATATCGACGATGAAATCGAGCGTGTCGCCGGCCTGGAAGGCGATGGCGTCGAGTTGCAAGTCCGACTTGGAGCCGAGGAGCGTCGTGCTGCGCAATTTGCCGAGACGCGAGTGGCTCACGAAGGCGCGAATGCCGTCACCAACCTTGGGCTCGTGGATGAGCGTGGAGCGCAGATCGTAGCTACCGTCGGCGGGCGCGATCCAGCGGCGCACGACGGCGTGTTTGCGGTCATTGCCGGGATGGCCTCCCTCGGCGGTGAGTTGTGCCCAGCCGAGTTTTTCATTGGGCCACGCTTCATCACCCTGCCAGGCGCTGCCGGTGAAGTGAGGCAGCGGCTTGAAGGTCTTCACGCGTCCTGAAGTCTCGTCCCATTCGCCGTAGCCGTAGTGCCAGGATTTGGAGTGATCGGACGCGGCGATGACTGGCGTGGTGTCGGTTTGGACGAAGGCGAGAGCAGAAGCGAGTTCTTCGGATGTGGGAGGACGTTGGAAGAGGCGCTGGTAGATGAAGTGTGTCTTTTCCGCATCGGAGCGCCGCTCAGGGGGCTGAGCGGACCACTTTGTGAGCGCTTTCGCCTGCTGGACGACGAAGGGATGATTGAGGCCGAAGAGAGCCTGTTGCGGCACGGTGGTCTCGGTGCGCTGGGGGATGGAGAGATCGGGATTGGCGAAATCGAACGTGGTCATGACCGACGGCACGTTCTGCCGGTCCACCAAGGCGTAGAGCGTGCGGCGGGCGTTGCTGGCGGCGAACAATCCTTCGGGTCGGCCACCGACGCGCAGATTCAGCCGACCTGAGGCGGCGAGCCAGGCATCGCGTGCTTCCTCGAAGCTGAGGCGATGCGGGGTCATGCGGGAGAGCAGGCGGTTGTCGGGATCGGACTGCTTCGCAGCGGAGTATTGGAGTGCTGGAGTGCTGGAGTTTGGGGCATCACTCCATTTCTCAATCACTCCATCACTCCGCTGCTGGTAGGTCTCCGACAGCATGATGAGCCGGTGCATCGCCTTGATGCTCCAGCCGGAGTCGATGAAGCGCTGCGCAAGCCAGTCGAGCAACTCGGGATG
>DNXB01000212.1:28872-29325 GCA_003506995.1 Verrucomicrobiales bacterium | reverse complement strand
GCGGGTCGATGATGGCCTGCGCGAGCTCCAGTCGGCCACTGCCTTTCGTGAATGGCTTTTGCGGACCGAAGAGGCTCAAAAACTGGCGTGGGACAGCATCGCCTTTGGTGAGTGGATTGCCGCGATTGAAGACGCGTGGGGTGCTGGGCAACGGACGATCGACCAAAACCGTCGCGTGCGACGTTGCAGTGCTGTTTTTGATCAGGAAGCGGTCCACATCGCCCTGCGACTTCCACAGCTCGGTGGTGACGCCGGTCGGGAAATACATCTCGATGTTCGCGATGTGCTCATCGGGCACGAAAGCGGGCGAATCCGGCTGTTTGAGCACTGCCTCGTTCAATTCGACGCCCGGATGCTTTTCCAGCCAGGCGACGAAGCGATGCACGATGAAGGGGTTGAGGTCTTTTGCGTCAAGGAGCTGCCCGAACACCTCCTCGGGATACTTTTCGAGTT
>DNXB01000212.1:27581-28783 GCA_003506995.1 Verrucomicrobiales bacterium | reverse complement strand
TGTGATCGTGGCAACGGGCGCAGGCAACCGTGAGGCCCAGCGTGCCGCGCGTGACGACATCAATGCGGTCGTCGATGATGTCATGCGTCACGCCGAGAAAGCGCCGCCCGAGCGTGAGAAAGCCCATCGCCGCGAGATCGGGTGATTTGGGCGGCACGACTTGGTCCGCGGCGATTTGCAGGAGCAGAAAGCGGTCGTACGGCATGTCCTCGTTCAGCGCGCGCACGACCCAGTCGCGATACGGCGTGGCATGCACCCAGTTCTTTTCCTCACGGGCATAGACGTAGCCCTTGGTGTCTGAATAACGTGCCACGTCCAGCCAGTGGCGCGCCCATTGTTCTCCATAGTGGGGTGATGCGAGCAGTCGGTGGATGAGCGCGGTGTAGTCTTTGTCGGACAGGTCGGACGTGTCTGACAAGTCCGACGGCGGCAGGCCGGTGAGGTCAAAGTGCGCACGACGGATGAGCGTACGGGCATCGGCGCGTGGGGCGGGCCGGAGGCCGCTCTTGGTCAACGCATGGTGGATGAAGGCGTCGATGGGGTTGGGGGACGTTTCATGTTTCAAGTTCCAGGTTTCAGGACGGCCGGGCTGGAAACCTGAAACTTGAAACGTGGAACTTGGAACGCTTGGCCGCTTCAGCGGCTGAAACGCCCAGTGCTCCGCCGAGAGGAGACTCGTGGAGACAAGAAGCGCACCGAATTGGAGGAGGCGGCGTAACACAGCGTGAATCAATACGCCTCAGGCCTGCTTGATCCTTCCCGGTGAAGATTTGGACGAACCGCGCATCGACAGCGGCGTTTTGCCCGTTTATCTCGCGACATGTTCACAGGTCTTGTTGAAACCACCGGCAGCGTCATATCTCTGGAGCCACGCGGCGAAAGCGCGCGGCTGACGTTGAAGGTCGGCGCGATGGCGGCTGAACTGGCGGATGGCGAAAGCGTGGCGGTGAACGGTTGCTGCCTCACCGTAACATCGAAGGATGAGGCGGCGCAGACGGCGTGCTTCGATCTTTTGATGCAAACGCTGAAGGTGACGAGTCTCGGTGATCTGCAAACCGGCTCCTTGGTCAATCTGGAGCGCGCGATGGCGATGGGGGCACGATTTGGCGGGCACTTTGTCCAAGGACATGTGGATGCGACGGTGAAGATCCTCGATTGGAGCGCTCACGGGCAGGATCATCGGCTGGAGGTGGAGATTCCGG
>DNXB01000212.1:0-27508 GCA_003506995.1 Verrucomicrobiales bacterium | reverse complement strand
TCGACATGCTGGGCAAGTATGTGCGCGAGCTGATGCGGGCGATGAAGTGAGCGTCCATGAGGCCGGACAGGCCGTTTCCTTTTCTCATGCCTGTTCTCGAAGTCGAATCCCTCACCAAAGCCTACGCGGAGCGCCCGATCCTGCGTGGCGTGTCGTTTAAGCTGGAGCAAGGAGAGCGTGTGGCGCTGCTGGGGCCTTCGGGCAGTGGCAAGACGACGGTGTTGAACTGCGTTGGCGGCGTGGATCGCGCGGACAGCGGTGGTGTGACGATTGCTGGCCTTGTGCTCGGCGATTTGAGCGCGGACGGGCTGGCACGGTTACGGCGCAAGCACATCGGCACGGTGTTTCAGTTTTATCATCTGCTGCCGACGCTGAGCGCGGCGGAAAACATCGAGCTGCCGCTGCAACTGATCGGTGTGGCGACGAGCGAGCGTGAAGCGCGGGTGCGGGAGCTGCTGGAACGCGTGGGCATTTTGCATCGGGCGGCGGCGCTGCCGGGGCAGCTTTCGGGCGGGNNGCAACGCGTGGCGATTGCGCGGGCGGTGGTGCATCGACCGACGTTGATTTTGGCGGATGAACCGACAGGGAGCCTGGATTCGGCCACGGGTGCGCAGGTGCTGGAACTGTTAGCGGAGATTGTGCAAGAAACGAGAGCGGCTTTGCTGCTGGTGACGCACAGCCCGGAGGCGGTGAGGCACTGCGAGCGTGTGCTGCGCATGCAGGACGGTGAGTTGGTCGAAGGATGAACTCAGGAGCAATCAGACGATGAAGCATGGCCCCTCACCCGACCTCTCCCCGAAAGGAACGACCGATGAATGCGAGTGCCTGGGGCGGGGAGAGGAGTTTTGTTTTGTGGCGGGTGGAAAGGCATTCTCCCTCTCCCCGGTAACAACTGGCGCTAATAGAATGATNNGGAGAGGGCTGGGGTGAGGGGGCAACTCAAATCCGCGATATCATGAGCACGGTGCTTCTCATCTTGCGGCGCTGTGCTTTGAGGCACTGGCGGTTGGCTTTGCGGCAACAGATCGCGCTGATGCTGATCCTGGCGCTGGGATCGAGCGTGTATCTGGCGGTGCGGCTGGCGAGCAATGCGGCGCTGTCTGGCTTTGAAACCTTCACGGACGGCATCACACGGCAGCCAGACTGGACGGTGCAGGCAATGAGCGGTGTTTTGCGTGAAGACGAGGTGCGGGAGATGCGCGAGGCGCTGGGGGATCGTCCCGTGAGTTTGCTGCCGGTGGTGGAGGAGACGGTGACACCGGCGGCGGATGCGGGGAATGGCGAAATCGGATCGCGGGCGACATGGCGGCTGCTGGGCGTGGATTTTGTGGCGCTGCTCAATCTGCGCGGCGAGGCACCGGCGGGACTCGGCGCGAACATGCAAGCGGTGCGCTCGGGCGTTTATGTGAGTCCGAAGCTGGGTGTGAAGGAGGGTGAGGAACTGCGATTGATCGTGGATGATCGAGTGATTGCGCTGAAGGTGGCGGGTGTGGTGCCGGAGACGCCGGGAGTGCCGAGTTTGCCCAAGCATTTGCTGCTGATGGATTTGCCGGAGGCGCAGGAGGTTTTGCTGCGCGGTGACAAGGTGGATCGCGTGGAGGTTTTGGCGCAAGACAGTGCCTTGTTTCCGAATTTGCGTGAGGAAGCGGGCGAGTTGCTGAAATCGCGCTGGCAGGTGACGGGCGGGGCTAATCGTCGGCAACTGGCGGGGACGATGACGCAGGCGTTTCGGCTGAATCTGACGATTCTCTCGCTGCTGGCGCTGCTGGTGGGCGGTTATCTGATTTTTCAGGCGCTGGATGGCGTGGTGCTGCGACGGCGGGAGGAGATTGGGATTTTGAAATCGCTCGGTGTGACGGATCGGGCGATTCAATTGGCGTTTCTCATCGAGGCTGGGCTGCTGGGGCTGTGCGGTGGTGTTTTGGGCGTGCTGCTGGGCTGGCTCGGTGCTCAAGGAGCGGTGGGCGGCGTGACGCAGACGATGAACGCACTGTATGGAGCGACGAGCGAGCAGCGGGCGGCTTTGAGCGTGCATGAGGCGCTACTGGCGCTGTCGATTTCGATAGCGGCGAGCCTCATTGCCGCATGGTGGCCGGCGCGGATGGCGGCGCGCACGCCACCGGCGCACATGCTGGGACGGCATGCGACGCCGTTTGAAGGTGGCACGGTCTGGCGTGTGGAGTGGATTGGCTGGGCGATGATGCTGGCGGCGGTTTTGCTGGCGCAAGTGCCGGTGTTGCGGTTTGCGAGCGGCACACGGCTGCCGCTGGCGGGTTATGCGGCGGCGCTGCTTTGGCTGGTGGGTGCGGGACTGGCGGCGGGCGCGGTGCTGAGAGGAATGGGAAGGATGGGACGCATGAGCGGCGCAGTCGCGAGAGTCGCGCTTTCGCATCTGCGGCGGCCGACGGTGCGGCATCGTTTTGCGGTGGCGGCACTGGCGAGCGCGGTGGCGATGACGACGGGCATGGCGGTGATGGTGGCGAGCTTTGACCACACGATGCGCGGCTGGATCGACCGCACGATGAAGGCGGACATTTATGTGAGCAGCGCCGGGGCGCAGAGCGCGTCATCGACGCATTTTATCTCCCCAAAAACGGTGGCGGAACTAGGGGAGGAGCCTGAGGTGGCGGAGATGGCGTTTGTGCAGGCGCGAACGCTGCTGTGGAAGGGCGGCGAGGTGCTGATTCTTGGCACTGATCCCGTGTTTGCGCACAAGCATGGGCTGTATGCGTGGGTGGAGGCTCCAGAGCATGATGAATGGTGGAAGACGAACGATGGCATCACTCCGGCGATCATGAGCGAGAGCTGGAGCGAGCGGTTTGAAACGAAGGTTGGCGATGTGATCGAGCTGGTGGGCCGCCAAGTGCGCGTGGTGGCGATGAACGCGGAGTATGGCAATGAACGCGGGTCGCTGACGCTGCCTGCGGCGGTGTTTCGCGAGTGGTTTGAGACGGAGGAGGCGTGGCGCGTGGCCTTGATGCTGAAACCGGGCGCGGATGCAGAGACGGTGAGAGATCGCATTCAAGACCAGCAGCCAGGTTTGAGCGTTTTTACCAATGCGCATCTGCGCAGCGAGGCGCTGCGCATTTTCCGGCAGACGTTTTCGGTGACGCATGCGCTGGAGGTGATCGGCGTGATCGTGGCAGTGGTGGGTCTCGGCCTGGCTTTGACGAGCTTGCTGCTCGAACGACGGGCGATTTTGGCGACGCTGCGGTCGCTGGGCATGACGCGGAGTGAGATCGCGAGGTCGGCGGCGCTGGAAGGACTCGGCGTGGCCTGCGCGGGGGCGTTCACGGGCATCGCTGCGGGTTTGTGGCTCGGGTGGCTGCTCGTTTATCGCATCAACAAGCAGTGCTTCGGTTGGACGCTGCAATTTCATGCGGTGTGGTGGCATCTGGCGGTGCTGGGCGCCGCGGTGATCGTGGCTGGCATGCTGGTGGCCGCGTTGGTCGGAAGATGGGCGGCGATGCTGCCGGCGGAACACACGGAGGAATGAAATGAAACACTGGATGCTGCTTTTTCTCTTGATGACGACGCTGCTGCATGCGCAGACGACGGCGGATGGCTTTGCAATTCCGCAAGCGGGGCGGGTGTTTGGGTTTCCGCGTGACCATGGGAGTCATGCGGAGTTCAGAACCGAGTGGTGGTATGTGACTGGGCATCTGGATGGGAGGAATGGGAATGATGCGAAGGATGGAGAGCGGTTTGGGTTTCAGGTGACGTTTTTCCGGCAGGCGCGACGTGCGGATGGGAAGACGCTGCATTTGCATCTGGCGCATGCGGCGCTGCTGGATGCGCGGACGGGAAGGTTCGTGCATGAGGAGCGCTTGAACCGTGAAGGATGGGACGCGGCATCGTCTGAGACGACGCTGGCAGTGCGCAACGGAAACTGGTCGCTGAAGCTGGATGAGGCGACGCAGCGGATGCGCATCGCGGCGACGGTGAAGGGCGAGGTTTTGCTGCGACTGGAGCTGGAGGCGGTGAAGCCGCTGGTGGTGTTCGGGAAGGATGGCGTGTCGCGCAAAGGGGCGAGTGCTGAAGCGGCGAGTCATTACCTGACGTGGCCGCGTTTGAAGACGAGCGGCACGGTCAAGCTGGGCGCGGAGGAGCATGCGGTGAGCGGCGAGGCTTGGATGGATCATGAGTTCAGCAGCAGCCAGCTTGAAGACGGACAGGTGGGCTGGGACTGGGCGTCGCTTCAGCTCAAGGATGGGCGCGAGGTGATGGTGTATCGCATGCGGCGAAAGGATGGGAGGCAAGACACGGCCTCGACGCTGGCGGTGGTGGAGCGTGATGGCACGGTGCGGCATCTGGCGAGTGACGCGTTTGCATGGGAGGTGCTCGGGACGTGGAAAAGCCCGCGCAATGGCGCGGAGTATCCGATTCGTGTGAGGATTCGGTTTGAGGGCGAATCGTTCGAGCTGAAGCCGCTGACGGAGGATCAGGAGCAGGACGGCGGGATCACGCGGCTGCCGTATTGGGAGGGCGCGTGCGATGTGCTCGACTCACGCGGGCAGATCGGGGGCCGGGCGTTTTTGGAACTGGCGGGGTATGCCGGGGATCTGGCGGGGCATTTGCGCACCAAATGACCCGCTGGAGCAAACGGATTCGACTGCCAGTCGAATCTANNAGCGCAGCATCGCCTGGCTGCGGGCCAGCGCGTGAACCGGCCGGACGCGTTCAGGAAAACTTCACATCCTTGCGCGGCTCCATCTCAAACGCGGTGGACTCCTGCTCGGAGATGTTCGGCTTGAGGACGTCCTCGCGAAACTTGAAGTAGTTGGGGTCGTCCTGGCAGATGGCGAGCTTGTCCATGCTCTCGACCTCAAGATAGACGAACCACGGGTAAGGCTCGGAAGGATTGACGCGCTTGCCGGTTTTGACGGTGAGCACCTCGGGCACGCGTAGCAGCATGACGCGGGTCTGTGACATCATGTGCTCCAGTTTTTCCTCCGTGACCTGAGGCTTGAGCTGAAACAGGCTGAGGTAGGCGATCATGGAGGCAACAGATGTGTCTGCGGCGATGGCAGACTACGATTTCCAGTCGAGGACGCCTTTCTTCCAGGCATACACGAAGGCCACGAGCAGGATGGAGACGAAACCGGTGGCCACGGCGAGGATGGAGGGGCCGAAGGCGGCGAGGTAGTCCTTGTAAATGATGGCCCAGGGATAGAGGAAGACGACCTCGATGTCGAAAAGCACGAAGAGCATCGCGATGATGTAGAATTTCACGCTGAAACGCGGCTGGCTGTCGCCGATGGGGAGCATCCCGCACTCGTAGGCGGAGTCCTTGATCGCGTTGCGTTTGGCGGATTTGCCGAGGAGCGCGGATGCAGCAAGGGTCACGACGGCGAAACCACCGGCGATGACGATCTGGAGCAGGACGGGAATGTAATTCTCAAACATGGGGGTGAATGATGCAGGATGGGTAGCGAGAGGCTGGGCAGCGTCAAACCCTGAAACAAAAAGGGCCGCCGTGCTCGGAAGCAGGCGGCCCTGGATTGAAGGATGGATTAACGAGCGGCGGCGGCAGCCGTGGTGCGGGCCACAACGGCGGCGCTGCGGGCGGCGATGGCGGCGTTATGCGCGGCACGGAGACCCTCAAGACCACGGTAGGTCTTGCCGACCTTGGCGCAGAGGCCGCGGCTGACGAGGTTCTGCAGCTTCTCGTAGGAGCGCAGGCGGAGCATTTCCTCACCACCGCTGACGGCGTTCTTCAGCTTCAGATTGTCATACACCAGGCCGAAGAGGGTGTTGAACTCGTATGTTTCAGGCTTGGAGAGAACATTGACGAGTTCGTCGGTCACATGGTCAGGGACTCGGCGGGAGAAACGTGTCTTGCGTGTCGGTGTAGTGGTAGCCATAGAGAAGGGCAGAGTAGCACATCTTTCACTCCTTTGCGACGGTTTTGTGCCACGAGGCAGCTTTTTCTCTTACGCCGCATGTGCATCGTAAGAAATCGAACTTTGCCATCGTAAGGCCCGGCCAGAGGTTCAAAACCCTGCTTTCACGCAGGCAAGCGGCCTTTTCCAGCGGTTCGAGTGAACAGTCGCGCTTACTTGCCCGAAATCTTGTACAGCGCCCCTTTGGCACGGATGAAAATGGCCCCGTCGGCCACCACCGCAGAGGATGTGATCGGCTCGGCCAGTTGGTTTTTTCCCACCAGTTCGAATTTTTCGGGTGAGGCTCGGACGAGGAATGTCTGACCGCGATCATTGGAAAACAGCAGTTTATCGCCGATCACGACCGGACCGGGCAGATGCTGGCCTTCCATGCGGTCTTCCCAGAGATCCTTGCCAGCCTTGGCATCGACCGCGCTGACAATGCCGCCACGGGTGGTCTGGTAAAGGATGCTGTTCACCAGGACCGGGGAGGACTCGCTGGCATTCCGCTTTTCGCGATCCCACAGGACATGGCTCTCGGTGATGTCCCCGGTCATCTTGTCATCAATGCGGACGCCAAGGGTATGGGCGCGCTCGGAGCCGGTGTTCAGAATGAGCCTGTCCCCCAGGCGCAGCGGCGGGATGGCGGCGTTGAAGCCGCCGTGGCGGATGGTCCAGAGTTCTTTGCCAGTTTTGACCTCGTAGCCAAAGGCCGCACGCGAACCGACGGAAACCAGCACTTCTTTGCCGCCGATCTCAAAGACCGCAGGCGTGTGGTAGGCCTTGCGCATGTCACCGTCGCGGGTGGGCAGGCCATCCTTGTCGAGATCGCCGTAATCGGTGGTGCGGGCGGTCTTCCAGACGCTCTTGCCGGTTTTTTTGTCGAGGGCGGTGACATACTGCTGGTCGATGCCATCAAAGGTGAGGATGAGCAGGTCGCCATGGATGATCGGGGACGAGCCGGGGCCACGGTAATGACGCGCGTTGATGTCACGGCGCTCCCAGACCTTCTCTCCTGTGGCCGGGTCGATGCGGGCGGTGCCGTAGGTGCCGAAGTGAACATACAGCGCGTCCTCTTCGAGCACGGGCGATGGCGCGGCGTAATTGTTGAGCGGATTGCCAAGTTCTTCCGGCGTCGCATTTTCAAAGACCCGCTTGTGATGCACGATCTTGCCGCTGTGACGGTCGATGCCATAAACAAACATCTGTTTGCCGTCCGTCGTGGCGGCGGTGAACCAGATCAGATCGCCACCGATCACCGGGGTGGAATGGCCCTCGCCTTCGAGCGCGACACGCCAGGCGATGTTTTTGCCGGACTCGCCGTCCCACTCCAGAGGCACCCGCGCCGCTTCAGCCGCAGGCACGATGCCATCACCTGTGGGGCCGTTTCGTGCAGGCCAGAAAAGCGGCTTGGTGGCAGGCTGGGCGCTGGCAACAGCGGACAGGAGGGCAAGGACGGCGGTGGTGAGGGCGTGCGGGCGGATCATGAGCGTGAGGTTGACGGTGCGGCGTGGAAATTCTTTCGCCAGTGAAAAGAACCTGCATGGTGCGCCACATCCAGTCGTATCATCGCCCGCATGAAAACCGCTCTTCTATCCACCCTCGCGCTCTGCCTCTGCCTCGCATCCGCCCAGGCGGAGGACAGCTTCACCGAGCAGCTTCGCAAGGCCGCTGAAAAACTGAAGAACGAGGTCTCCAAAGTGAAGGAGCAGACCGAGATCAAAGGCCGCGAGTGGTACAAGAAGGCCAAGGAGCGCCTCACCACCAGCCGCGAGGAATATGTGAAGAATGCATCTGACGCCCTGAACCGCTGGAAGGCGGACATCGACGTGCTCAAGGAGCAGGGCGGACGCGATTACTTCAAAACCCGCGTTCAAGCGCTCGCGGAGCACCACACCTTCGCCTTGCAGGAGCTGGCCACGCTCAACGGCCTCCCGGACGAGGCATCTTTCCGCGCACGGCAGAAGATCTTCGACAAAACACTCTGGACGCTCGAGGCCGCGGTCGAGCAGGCGCAGGAAGAGGCTGGCTTCTAGCCGCAATGTCCGCCGAAAACCGCGCAAATGCCGCAGGGCATTGCATTTCGAAAGCATCTATGATGGAATCATTATTATTCCCCCATCCACAACCATGAAAAAGCTCCATCACGTCATCGCCGCCATCGATTTCACCCCCTCATGCCGCAGTGCCCTGCGTGAGGCCGCGCGCCGCGCCTCGCTCGACGGTGCGGCCATCACCGCCGTGCATGTCATGGATGAATTCCTGGTGCATGAGCTCAAAAAGGCGCTCTCCGCCGACCAGGCGGCCATCCGGGCCGACTGGCTGGAACGGCTGAAGAAATTCGTGGCTGAGTCTGAGGTAGGAGCGGTGGGTGTGAATGCGGAAGTGCGCATCGGGCATCCGTTTGCCGAACTGGTCGAAGCCTGTCGTGCGCACAGCGCCGACCTCCTCGTCATGGGAGCCAAAGGATCGAAGAACGAGCCGCATCGTGTTGGAGCCATCGCCGCGAAATGCGTGCGCAAGGCCCCCGTCGATGTCCTCGTCGTGCGTGAGGACGCGCAGGGGCCGTTTAAAAAGATCATCACCTGCGTCGATTTCTCCGAAAACTCCGCCAAGGCGGTGCAATGCGCCCTGCATGTGGCGCAGCAGGACGGTGGCTCGCTCGACTGCCTGCATGTGTACCAAAGCGCGCTCGCCATGTCGCTCGACTACGGCGGCTTCGCCCCTTCCATGCCCGCCACCATCGACCCCGAGGCCGTGGAAAACTGGCGCAAAGACCTTGAGGCTTTCCTGGCCCCGCTCACGCGTGACGCGGGTGACGTCAAAGTCACCGCGCTGATCAAAGAGCGCGTGAACATTCGCGAGGCCATTCTTGATCACGTCAATGAAACGCAGGCCTCGCTCGTCGTTCTCGGCACGCGGGGCAAGACCGGCCTGCGTGAGATGCTCATCGGCACCACGGCTGAGAAGATCGTCCAAAACGCGCCCTGCTCGATCCTGGCCATCAAACCCGATGGCTTCGTGACCGCCGCGGACTGAAGCACCGCATGAGCAACAAGCCGAATCCAGCCTCCGCGCCGCACACGCCCAGCATCGCCGAGCTGCAGGATGCCCTGGAGGTCAGCGAGCAGCGGGCAGCCGCTGTCGTCGAGACGGCGGTGAACGCGATCATCACCATCGACGAAAACTGCCTCATCGAGACCGCCAACTCCGCCACCGAGCGGCTGTTCGGCTACAAACGCGAGGAGATCATCGGCAAGAACATCAGCATGCTCATGCCGGAGCCTTACCGCGCCCGGCATGACAGCTATGTGGGCAACTACCTCCGCAGCGGCGTGAAGCGCATCATCGGCATCGGTCGCGAGGCGGTCGCGCAGCGCAAAGACGGTTCGGTCTTCCCCATCGACCTCTCCGTGGGCGAGGCGCTGCTCCCCAGCGGCCGTCGCATCTTCACCGGCATCATTCGCGATCTCACCGAGCGCAAGGCCCTTGAGGACAAGATCCTCCACATCAGCGAGGAGGAGCAGGCGCGCATCGGCCAGGACATTCATGACGACTTGTGCCAGCAGCTCGCCGCGATCGGCTGCCTGGTGAAGGTGGCCCAGAAAAATCTCATCAAATCCGGCTGTCCCGAGGCCGCCGGCCTGGAGGAAATTGTGAAGCTCGTCTCCAGGGCCAACACGCGCGCGCGTGAGACCGCCCGCGGCCTCATGCCCGTCGTGATCGACTCCGGCGGCCTCATGGCGGCGCTCAAGGAGCTGGCGGACAACACCGCGCGCGCTTTTGAGATCAAGTGTGACTTCCGCTATGACAACCCGGTGCAGGTGAATGACAACAAAACCTCCGTCCAGCTCTTCCGCATCGCCCAGGAGGCCGTTTCCAACGCGGTGAAGCACAGCCAGGCCAGGCGGGTCGATGTTCATCTCGCCCGCCAAAGTGGAAACATCGTCCTCATCGTGCGCGATGACGGCGTCGGTATTCCAGACAAACCGGCGAAAGGAACTGGAATGGGGCTCTTGACCATGAACCATCGCGCTCAAATGATGGGCGGCACCATCCATGTCTCGCCGCGCCCCATGGGCGGCACCCAGGTCACATGCAGCGTTCCCGCACCAGCAAAGAATCCGTGAAGCGCGTCGTCCTCATCGACGACCATCCCATCATGCGCCACGGACTGGCCCAGCTTGTCCGCGCCGAGGCGGGCCTGGATGTTTGCGGCGAAGCGGGCAGCGCGCGTGAAGGGCTGGAGGTCGTCGGCAGGCTCAAGCCCGACCTCGCCATCATTGATCTGACACTGCCAGACAAAAATGGCCTCGAGCTCGTCAAAGACATCCGCGCCATGCACCCTGCCACACAGTGCCTCGTGCTCTCCATGCACGACGAGGCCCACTACGGCGAGCGTTCCCTCCGCGCCGGAGCGCGCGGCTATGTGATGAAGGAGGAGGCCGCCGATCATCTCATCAACGCCATTCAAAAAGTGCTCGGAGGCGGCCTTTACGTCAGCGAGACGCTCAACGCCCGCATGCTGGAGCAGGTCACCGGCTCCTCGCGGAACCGCACCACCGGCATGGACTCTCTCACGGACCGTGAGCTGGAAATCCTCGAGCTCGTCGGCAAAGGCGTGGCTACCAAAAACATCGCCACCCAGCTCAGCATCAGCGCCAGAACCGTCGAGGCCCACCGCGCCCACATCAAAGAAAAGCTCGGCATCACCGACGGCGCGGCGCTCGTGCGCTACGCGGTGCAGTGGGTCGAAAGCCGCGCAAAGGTTTGATGGAATTCAGCGGCAGCGCTGAATTTCAAATCGGTGCTGAAGAGCATGGCTGGTGTGGCCCGCATGCTCAAAATCTAAGGATTCATCCCATGATGATCCTGCGCATGCGGCATGATCATGGCGCTTCAAGAAGCGGCCTTTCTCCTGCGGCAGAATCTCGCGAAAGAGGCTTCTGCGCAGGGAAACAACCCTAAAGATTGATTAAATTTGCGTTGACGCTCCACAGGCATCTCTCATAACCTGCAATTACGGCAACAGCCGCCAACAACACTATGGCCAAGAAAGCAGCAACCAAATCCAAACCAGCAGCTAAAAAGGCTGCCAAACCAGCAGCTAAAAAGGCCGCCAAAAAGGCCGCCAAAAAGCCCGCAGCCAAACGTAAGCCAAATCCAGCCCTGATGAAGCCGGTGCAGCCTGACGCGATCCTCGGAGTCGTCGTCGGCAGCAAACCCGCTCCTCGTGGCCAGATCACGAAGAAGCTCTGGGACTACATCAAGAAGAACGGTCTCCAGGACGCCAAGAACAGGCGCAACATCAATGCCGATGACGCATTGAAGGCCGTGTTCGGCGGCAAGAAGACGGTGACGATGTTTGAGATGACCAAGCTCGTCTCCAAGCACATCAGCTAATTCGATCCTGCACTCCACAACGCCGCGCCGGGGTTTCAATCCCCGGCGCGGCGTTTTCTTTTACACCTGTCAGAAATCCCAGCGTTGCGCTTTTCCCTTCAGCGGCGCGACTTCGATGAAGTCGATCTCCGCATCCGGCAGATAAACACGCAGGGTGCCGATCAGCCCCTTGACGCTCAGATCAAGCTGCAGCTCCTGCCAGTCGCCGGCTTTGACCTCCAGCGGCACGACGATCATGCCGCTCGGATCTGCAGAGCCCTTCGGATAGCTTTCGATCTTGCCCGCGCCGCCTGCCGTGCTGCGCACCCGCAGCTTCACGACCGCCGGACCGCTCACCTTGGCCATGCCGTGGCCGAGGAAGGCGCTGCCGGGCCTGCCGCTGGATTTCATCGTTAAAATGCCGTCCGTGATCGTGGCCTTGCACTGGCGTTCCTTCCAGCCGTCGAGTGGATCGGTGTTTTGCGGCGCGGCTTTGGCGGCGACGGGTTTGTAGGCGGGGTTCGACTGCGGCACGAGCGCGCCGGTGTCCTTGAGGAAACCATCAATCAGTTCATCCATCTGGCGCACTTTCTCCGGCATCTTGTCAGCGAGGTTGTTTGCCTCGCCGATGTCATCGGTCAGGTTGTAGAGCTCACGCGGCACGCCGGGGCCGAACCAGCGTATGAGCTTGAAGTCGCCGCTGACGACGGTCACGCCGCCCTCGTTCGGACGGAACGGGAAGTAATTGAAAAACGCCTGCCGCCCGATCTGGCCCCGCCCGGTGAGCACTGGCGCGAGACTGACGCCATCCATGAGCTGCCCCGGCTGTTTTTGAAGGCCCAGCAGGTCGAGAACCGTCGGGTAGAGATCGATGTGACCCGCCAGTGTGCCCGTGGTGGTGCCCGGGATGATGCGGCCCGGCAGCGCCCACATCATCGGCACGCGCGTGCCGCCCTCGTAGAGCGAGCTTTTGCCCTCGCGCAGCGGATGGTTGTTCGTGGGCGGCTCGTTGCCCGCCCATTTCAGCCAGTCCTCGTTGGCCGATTTTTTGCCCGCGGTCGTGATGTTGCTATGCACGTTGCCGCCGTTGTCGGAGTAGAAAATGACCAGCGTGTTGTCCGTGAGGCCCAGCTTGTCCAGTTCGTCGAGGATGCGGCCGAAGCACTCGTCCACGCTGCGCAGCATGCTGGCCATGATGGGGTTCTTCTGCATGCCACGCGGGTCCGTCTTCTTCGCGAACTCGGCGGTGTGCTCCGGCTTGTGCCCCCACGGCCCATGCACGCCGTAGCACCAGAGATTGAGGAAGAATGGCCGCGCCTGGTTGTCGTTGATGAACTTCACCGCCTCGATGGCCTGCCGGTCCACGATGTACTCGCCCGGCGGGCCGTCGGTGATCGTGCCCACCTTGCTCTTTCCCGTGGGCCGTCCCGCCGCGGTGACGCCGTAAGGGGAGAAGTAGTTGCCCGGAGGCCCCGGGTCCGGCGCGCAGTGAAAGGCCACGTCAAAGCCGTGTTTCTCCGGGCGATACTCCTCCGTGAGGCCCAGATGCCACTTGCCGATGTGCGCCGTGTGGTAGCCGGCCTCACGCAGCGCCTCCGCCAGCGTGCGCTCGGCGGGATCGAGGTAGTTCTTGCTGATCGGGCTGATCATGGGCCGGTTCGGCGGCGCGCTGTCCGGCATGAACTTGAAATCCGGCGGCTGCGGCGGCTGATGCCCGCTGGCCGTGAGGATGCCATGTCGCGTGGGATGCTTCCCCGTCATGATGCTGGCGCGCGAAGGCGAGCACAGCGGGTTCGCATACGCCTGCGTGAATCGCATCGCCCGCTTCGCGAAGCGGTCCATGTGCGGCGTCTCGTAATACTTCGAACCGTAAACGCCGCAGTCCATCCAGCCCATGTCATCGACCAGGAACAGGACGACGTTCGGCTGTGCCGAGAATGACGACTGCAGAATGCAGAATGACGAAAGGAGCAGGACGAGACGGATCATGGCGGAGCTGGGAACGAAGGCATCATGAAATTCATTCTTCAAAACGCCGCCATGACACCAGCGCGTCTCTTTACAGTCCGTTTACAGACGCCTGATCTGGCCTGGATCACCATGGCGGCATGAAGACGATTCTTTGTGCCCTCTTTCTCGCCACGAACCTGATCGCGCAAAATGCGTGGATCTCGCCCAACACCCGCCTCATCCACACGCAGGCGGTTCAAGTCACTCAAGTCGATGCCCGCATCGACCTCGTGGATCAAATCGCCACGACGACGCTCGACATCGCGCTGCGCAATCCGACGAATCGGCCATTGGAGTCGGAACTGCTCGTGCCGGTGCCGCAGGGAGCCGTTTTGAAGGCCTTTGCGTTTGAAGGTGGCAACGCAGAAGCCACTGCCCGGCTGCTGCCGCGTGATGAAGCACGCCGCATCTACGACAGCATCGTGGCGCAGACGCGTGATCCGGCGCTGCTTGAGTTTGTCGGCCATGCGGTGGTGAAATCGAGCGTGTTTCCGGTTCCAGCCAACGGCACGCAGAAAGTCCGCGTGACCTACGAGCAGCTTCTCGAAGCCGATGGTGCGCGACTCGACTATGTGCTGCCACGTTCGGAGGCGGTGGAGTATTCCGTGCCGTGGAAGCTCTCCATGCGCGTCAAATCGGCCTCACGCATCGCCTCGGTGTATTCGCCAAGCCATGAGATCGCCGTGAAGCAGTCGAATGGCGGCGAAGCGAGCCTCACTTGTGAAACCAAAGACCCCGGAGCCTTCCGCGTGTCTTTGCTGCGCGAGACGAAAGACGAAATGACGGCTTCGTTGCTCGCTTACCCCGATCCGAAGATCGGAGGCGGCTATTTTCTCGTCATGATCGCCCCACCGAAGCCAAAAGCCGACGCCGCGCCGATCAAACGCGAAGTGACACTCGTCATCGACCGCAGCGGCAGCATGGCGGGACCGAAACTGGATCAGGTGAAGGCCGCCGCGTTGCAGGTGGTCGAAGGTTTGAACGACGGCGAGGGCTTCAACCTCATCGTCTATAACGAGGCGGTCGAGATGTTCGCCGCGCAGCCAGTGATCAAGAACGCCGAGACGACGAAACAGGCCCGCGACTACATCAGCGCCCTGCGGGTGAGCGGTGGTACGAACATTCATGACTCTGTGGTCGAGGCGCTGCGCCAAAAGCCGCTCGATGGCATGCTGCCGCTCGTGCTGTTCCTCACCGACGGCCTGCCGACCATCGGCCAGACCTCGGAGAAGGCGATTCGTGAAGCGGTGGCGAAAGGCAATCCGCATCAGCGCCGCGTGTTCACCTTCGGGGTCGGTGTGGACGTGAACACGCCGCTGCTCTCTCGCATCGCCCGCGAAACACGCGCTAGCGCGGAGTTTGTGCTGCCGAAGGAGGACGTGGAGGTCAAGGTTGGCCGCGTGTTTGATCGCTTGCGTGGTCCGTTGCTCACCCGGCCAGCGCTGCGTGTGCTGGATGATCCAAATCGTGTCAGCGACCTGATTCCATCGCCGCTGCCCGATGTGTTTGAAGGCGAGCAGATTCTTTTGTCCGGCACCTATCGCGGTGAAGCGCCGCTGCATTTCCAACTCGCCGGCACGTCGGCGGAAGGCGAGCGGAAGTTCGATTTCACCTTCAACCTCGACAAAGCGAGCACCGCGAACGCCTTCGTGGCCCGGTTATGGGCCAGCAACAAGATCGCCGTGCTCAGCGAGGCGATCCGTGATCTCGGCGCGGATGGCGCGACGGCGAACACAACCGAGCTGGTGAATGAAATCGTGCGTCTCTCGACACAGTTCGGCATTCTGACCGAATACACCGCCTTTCTGGCTGAAGAAGGCACTTCTCTGGCTGCCGCTGCCGCCAATGCGACGCGTGCGACCGGTAATTACAGCGACAAGGCGATGAAAATGCGCAGCGGACCTGCGGCGGTGTCGCAGGCCGACAATTTGCAGAAAGCCGCCGAATCGAAGCAACTCAATGTTCGCAATCGCTTCCTCGATGAAAAGATGAATGCCGTCGAGATCACGAGCGTTCAGCAGTGCCAGGCGGGCGCGTTCTTCAAGAAGGACAACCGCTGGTCGGATGCCGCTGCCTCCAAGGCCGAGCGCGCGCCAGACCGCACCATCGAGATCGGCAGCACCGAGTTTGGTCACCTGGTCGATGAACTCGCCGCCGACAACCGCCAGGGCCTCCTCGCGCTGCGTGGTGAGCTGCTGCTCGAGCATCGCGGCCAGATCGTGCTCATCCGCTGAATTTCTCCCGTCCACACCACCCAAACCACATCCATGAAAACGAAACACATCCTCATCGCCGCGGCTTTGACCGCGTGCATCAGCAACGCCAAAGAAGTTCAGCCGCCCGCACCCGTGACGGAAATTGCCAAAGTCGAAAGCGCCACCGACACGCCGCTGGTGCAGATCGCCGTACTGCTGGACACCAGTGGCAGCATGAGCGGCCTCATCGAGCAGGCAAAGACCCAGCTCTGGAAACTCGTGAACGAATTCATCACCGCCAAGCAGGACGGCAAGACGCCCGTCGTGCAGGTGGCGCTCTATGAATACGGCAAGTCGTCGCTCCGGGCAGAGGAGAACTGGATTCGCCAGATTCAGCCGCTCACGCGCGATCTCGACAAGGTTTCCGAAGAACTCTTCGCCCTGACCACGAACGGCGGTGACGAATACTGCGGCGCGGTGATTCAGCGCGCGATGAAGGATCTCACATGGAACGCGAACCCGAAGGTTTACAAGGCGATCTTCATCGCCGGCAACGAACCGTTCACCCAAGGGCCTATTGATTCGAAGCAGAGCTGCAAGGACGCCATCGCGAAAGGCATCATCGTGAACACGATCCATTGCGGCGGCGAGGCGCAGGGCATCGCGGGGCATTGGAACCAGGGCGTGCTGCTTGCGGACGGCAAATACCTCGTGATCGACCAGAACCAGGCCATCGTTCACATCGAGGCACCGCAGGACGCTGAGATCGTAAAGCTCAACGAGGAACTGAACAAGACCTACATCAGCTACGGCAGCATGGCGCCGGCGGCGAAGGCCCGCCAGGTCGCACAGGACAACAATGCCGCCGCGAAGGCCGAATCCGGCGCGCAAGTGCAGCGCATCATCAGCAAGGCCAGTGCGAACTATTGCAACGACACCTGGGATCTCGTCGATGCCTGCAAGCAGAAGGACTTCGACATCACGAAGGTCAAAGAAGCCGATCTACCCGAGGAAATGAAGAAAATGACCATCGAGGAGCGCAAGGCCCACCTCATGAAGAAAACCGCCGAGCGTGAGGAGATTCAAAAGAAGGTGCTGACCCTGAACAAGGAGCGCGAGGCCTACGTCGCCACCCAGCGCAAGGAGTCCGCCCAGAACGACACGCTGGACACCGCCATGGTAAAAGCGCTGCGCGCGCAGGCGGAGAAAAAAGGCATTGCTTGGGAGAAGTGACTGCTGACCCCTCACCCAGCCTCTCCCCGAAGGAAACGCATGAGCTGTCCTTGCACTCGACGGGGAGAGGCGTTCGCCTTTCAGGCTCCGATTTCATCATTATGACGCTCGTAAAGCTGGTCTCCCTCTCCCCGCCCCAGACTCGATGGCTTCAAGAACCACTTCGGGGAGAGGGCTGGGGTGAGGGGCCGACCTGAATTCGTCATTCCCCATTCGTCATTCGTCATTTAGCCTCCCCACATGCACACCATTCTGGTCATCGAAGACGACGCCGCGATTCGTCGCGGCGTCTTGGATGCGCTCAAGTTTGCCGGGCACACGACCCTGGAGGCCGGAGACGGAGAAAAGGGGCTGAAGCTGGCCTTGAGCGCGACCTTTGACCTCATGCTGCTCGATCTGGTGCTGCCGCATGCCAGCGGCTTCGATATTTTGAAAGCGCTGCGCCGTGAACGCCCCGGAACACCCGTGATCATTCTCTCGGCACGCGGAGAAGAGAATGATCGCGTGCGCGGTCTGCGACTCGGCGCGGATGATTATGTGGTGAAGCCCTTCAGCGTGCGTGAGCTGCTCGCGCGCGTCGAGGCGGTGCTGCGCCGCGCCCCGGAACGCCAGCCGGTGAGCGAAACGCTCACGCTGGCAGTTGCGACGATTGATTTCGGCCAAAGCATGGCCCGCTTCGAAAACGGCGAACGCGCCGAGCTTTCCGAACGTGAACGCGATGTGCTGCGCTACCTCGCGTTGAATCGCGGCAGGCCCGTTTCGCGCGAGGAACTGCTTCAACGCGTCTGGCACATCGACAACAAGCAGACCGAGACGCGCACCGTGGACATGCACATCGCCAATTTAAGGCACAAACTGCGAGATGATGCTGAGTCGCCGCGTGTGATCATCACGGTGCGGGGGAAAGGTTATCAACTCGTCTAAAACCAGATTTTTGAACCACTGATCGGACACTCATGAAACGCTAATATCAGAATCAGAAATCATGAGTGCTTATTAGTGAGCATTAGTGGTTCAAATCCGATCTTCTTCACATGCGCCGCCCGCTCCACATCTGGATCACCTTTCTCGCCTGCCTCGGGCTGCTGCTCGCGGCGATGGCGTGGGTGAGCTGGCACACGCTGGCGCTGGAGCGCACTCGTGAAGAGGCTGCGCGGGACGCGGACCAGCAGGAGCGCGTGCGGCTGGCGCTGTGGCGGCTGGATTTCCAGGCGAGTGCGCTCATGATTCGCGAGAACGCGCGGCCGCGACATGACTTCCGGCCGTTTCATGCGCCGGAAGGCCTGGTGAACAAAACGTACAGCAATGTGGCGAAGGGCGAGGTGCTGGTGCCATCTCCCTTGCTCGCGGAGACGCCGGAGCATGTGCTGCTGCACTTCCAGATGGACTCACGCGGGCAGATCATCTCCCCGCAGGTGCCGCAGAATGGCGAACGCACGCTGGCGCTGGCGCAATTCGTGAACGCGGACGATTTGACGCGCTGCGAGCAACGCCTCAGCGGGCTACGTGAGCTGCTGGCGCAGCCGGCCCATTCGATCGCGCCCAAAGCAGAGGTCTCATCCTACTGGCCCGGCAGCAGGACTCGCGCACCTGCTCCAACCGAACCGCTGATCTACAACCGACAGATCCTCGCCGAACAGGCCAGTGTACCTCGTCTTGGCTTGGATGACAGCAAGCCGCTCGCCGCCAACGACGCGAATCTGCCACGCAACAACGCCTGGGCGGTCCAGGAGGGGCAGATGGCCGCGCAGCAGCAACTACAGCTCAGCAGCGCCGAAAACGCGCTGCGCAGCCGGGCAGTCTCCGCGCAAGCGGAGGAGGCGATCAAGCAGCAGCCGATGATCAAGATGAAAGAGCCGCCAGCGAAGATCTTGCCCCAAGCTGTTGCCGCGGCTCCCAAGCCGAGCGCCAAGCCTGCCGAGAAGATCGACGCAGAAATGGACAAGGCCGCTGCCATGCCGCTGCCAGCCGCCGCTCCTGCGGCACCGGCTGCGATGGCTGGAGCGTTCACCACACCGCAACAAGATGGTTTCGGCACCTCCAGAGCCGAAGACGCGAAGGAGAATGCAGCCACGCTCCAAAGCGAGGTTTCATCCACGAGTTCGCGTCCTTTCCAAGGCGTGTGGTTGGGCCAGCATCTGGTGCTGACGCGTGAGGCGGTGGTGGATGGTGCGCGCATGGTGCAGGGCGTGTGGCTGGACTGGCCGGCGCTGCGTGAGGCGTGGCTGAAAGAGATCACCGATTTGTTTCCTGACGCGCATCTCGAACCCGCCGCGAACGTGAGCCTGGGAACGCGGCCCACGGATGATCCGCTGCGCTTTGCGGCGCTGCCGGTGCGATTGGTCGCGGGTGTGATTCAACTGCCACCGCTGCCGTTCTGGACGCCGCTGCGCAAATCCCTCGCCATCGCACTGGCCTGCGTGCTGCTGGCGGCGGCAGCGGTCGGTCTGGTGCTGCATGGCACCGTGGCGCTGAGCGAACGCCGCGCGGACTTCGTCTCCGCTGTGACGCATGAGCTGCGCACGCCGCTGACGACGTTCCGCCTTTACTCGGAGATGCTGGCGGATGGCATGGTGACGGACGAGGCGCAGCGGAAGACCTATCTCGACACGCTGACGGGTGAGGCGGGCCGTTTGAGTCATCTCGTCGAAAATGTGCTCGCCTATGCGCGGCTGGAACGCGGCAGCGCGAAGGCGCGGGCGGAGAACGTGACCATCGGCGAGCTGCTGGACCGCATTTTCCCGCGTTTGAAGCAACGCGCCGATGACTGCGGCATGGAGGTGCGCGTGCATGCCACGGAAGCCGACCGCAAAACGCCACTGCACATCGACGCGGCGGCGGTGGAGCAGATTCTTTTCAACCTCGTCGATAACGCCTGCAAATACGCCGCCCCGCGCGCGGCGGAGCCGGTGATCCATGTGGAGGCGGACACGAGCGGGAAGTTCGCGATGCTGCGCGTGCGCGATCACGGCGGCGGCATCTCCCGCAGCGAGCGGCGGCGCATTTTCCATCCGTTTCACAAGAGCGCCGATCAAGCGGCTCATTCCGCGCCGGGTGTCGGCTTGGGTCTCGCCTTGTGCCGCAGACTGGCGACAGCGCTGGGCGGTGCGATCACGCTGGATGCGGCGCACAAGGACGGAGCGTGCTTTGTGCTGAGCCTGCCGAAGTGATCAACGCTCCCCCGCAAGCGTGACAGATCCGGTGATGATGACGTTGCCCGCGTCATCGCGGATTTCACCGATCACCTGCCCCAAGGTGTCGAGCATGCCTTGCAGCGAACCGCTGAGGTGAAGCGACTGGCCGGGCGTGATGCTGCCGAGGATCTTGATCTGGCGCACGGCGGTCAGGCGCAGGTTTTTGAGCGGCGCTTCACCGGGGCGGGTTTGCACCAAGATGCCGCCGAGCTGTGCCAGCGCCTCGATCATGAGCACGCCGGGCATGAGCGGTGCGCCGGAAAAATGGCCCCGTAGAAATTCCTCGTCGCCTTTGAGCTGCCACACTGCCCTGGCGGAGACGCCGGGTACGAGTTCGGTGAGTTCGTCGATGAAACGAAACTCCTTGCCGTGTGGGAGAGCGGAAAGCGCTTGGACAAGGTCAGGCTCTGAATGCATGTTTCGCCCTTATTCATGAATTACCCGCAGGGCAAACTCCAAAGCACCAACGCATGCTGAAGCCGCTGCGTCGGATTTGGCTCGGATGCGTGCTGGTGTTGAGCATGGCCTACTGGGCCGTGGGCGGGCTGCTCTTCGTGCTGGCGGGCCTCGTGCTGGCACCGGTCCTGCCGCTGGAGAAATCACGCGCGCTGGGCCAGTGGCTGCTGCAGGAGGCGTTTGAAGGCTTTTTGCGGCTGCTGCGGTTGTGCGGCGTGTTTGAGTACGAATTTCGCGGATTTGAGGCGCTGGAAGGCGTCACCGGCGGGCTGATCATCGCGCCGAACCACCCGGCGTTGTGGGACGCGGTGTTCGTGATCGCGAAAATACGCGGCCTGCGCTGCATTTTGAAGGCGTCGCTGATGCACAACCCCTTCCTGCGCGGCGGGGCCAAGCTGGCGGGCTTCATTCCAAACAAACCCGCGCACAAAATGCTGCAGCACTCCATCGAGGCGCTGCGCCAGGGCGACCGCCTGTTGTTTTTCCCGGAAGGCACGCGCACTCGGAAGCAGGAAAACGCCGTGAATCGTTTCCAAGGCGGCATCGGCATCATCGCCACGCAGTCGAGCGCACCGGTGTGGCCGGTCTTCATTGAGACTAACAGCGACTACCTGTGCAAAGGCTGGCCGCTGTGGCGGCTCCCCGACCGAAAAATCAAGCTGCGCATCACCCTGGGCGAGCCGCTGGCCAGCCCGCCGGACGAAAGCGCGGCCGATTTCACCGAGCGGCTGCGAGCCGTGTGCCTGGCCGCGCTCAGCAACGGGCCGAAAACAGCCGCGTGAGCCGGGATTGGGCGAGTTGAAGCGCGGCCTACTGACGGCTGGTTTTTTTCGGCACATCCGGCAGATGCCGTTCGAGCGTTCTACATGGACAGGAGGACAACCCTATGAAAACCATCCTCGCTCTGGTGGACTTCACCGACGCCTCGTCCAAGGTGCTCAAACAAACCGCCGCCCTGGCCTCCGCCCTCGGCAGCCAGGTGATTTTGATGCACGTTGTGCCGCGCGAAACACCGGTGGCGACTTACGGCGGCGAAGTTCCGGCCATTCCGATCGAACCCTCGCCGGAAACCATTGCGGCGGACAAGAGAAAGCTCGACGGGCTCCAGGAATCATTGACGCAGCTCGGGATAAATGTCCGTGCGTTGCAATTCAAGGGGCCGGTGGCAGAAACCGTCATCGCTGAAACGCCACAATTGAACGCCGCCCTCGTCATCATGGGCTCGCACCACCACAGCGCCCTCTACAACCTGTTCATTGGCAGTGTGACTGCGGAAGTCTTGAAGCGCGCATCGTTTCCTGTGCTCGTCGTTCCGTGTGATGTCCCGGGCTAGACAAGGATGTGATTTTGGCCGCAAGTGAGCCGATCAGTTTTTTCAGTCGCAATCCATGCCGTCGCTGGCAAGGATGAGGCCGGGAGCCTGACGTTTTTCATGCCGCCGAAGTTTCCGGCAGTTTGGAGAATGGTGAGGCCATCCTCCTCGAACCGAAGGGCGGCAAAATGATCTCCCAAAGACATTCACCCAATCTGAACGCCATGACACTTTGGAAGCGTTTGCTGCGCCTTGTGGCGATTGTCATCCTTATCCCTGCGATGTTTCTGCTCGGCTGCCAGTCCAGTCTCATCTACCTGCCGAATTCATATCGGGAGGGGCACAAGACAATGCTGAGCGCCGCCAAAGGAGCGCGCGTGGACTTCACGACCTCGCAGGGCCGGCAGACGGCGTTCTACATCCCGCCAAAAGCACGTGCGCCGGGCCTGCCGCGGACGATCTGGCTCTGTTTCGGTGGGAACGGCGCCCTGGCACTCGACTGGCTGCCCTTTACGGATGCGTGGGATGAACGCTTTGCTTACTTGCTCGTCGATTATCCGAGTTATGGCGATTGTGCGGGCAAACCGACGCCGGGAAGCATTCGCGAGAGCAGCAAAGCGGCCTTCAAAGCGCTCGTGCGGCATCTGAACTCAACCAGGGACGAGCTGCAGCCACGGATCGCGGTGCTGGGGCATTCGCTGGGCTCTGCGGCGGCGTTGATGGCCGCCGATGACCTTGATGCACGGCGCGCGATGCTGATTTCGCCGTTTACGTCGATGACGGACATGGGCCGCATCGTGCTCGGCTGGCCGCTGTGCCATTTGAACCTGCACCGTTTCAACAATCACAAGACGCTGCGCCATGTCGCCTCACGCGCGGGCGCTCGCATCGTGATCTTCCATGGTGCGGCGGACGAGGTGATCCCGGCGCGCATGGGACGTGAGCTGGCGGTGGCGCACCCGCTGGCGGTGACATTTCATGAAATTCCAGAAGCTCATCACAATGACATTCTGGCTCTCATTGAGGGCCGGATCGGTCAGACGATGGTGGAAATCATGCCGCCGCAGCCTTGATCAGGACAAGCACGGCGGGAAAAATTTCATCGCAACTGGCGGCAATGCTGTCACACTCTGCCCACAACCCCCATGACGACCTCTTTCGGACAACTGCTCACTGGAGCACGTGAAAAGCGTGGCTTGTCGATTGCGGACGCCGCACACGAGACGCGCATTCCGGCGCAGCGTTTGCGCTATCTGGAGTCAGGGAATTTTGCCGCCTTCGGCAGCATGACTTACGCGCGCTCCTTCATCCGCCAGTATAGTGACTTTTTGGAGGTGGACGCCACTGCGATGCTCGAAGAGCTGCCTGAAGGGGCGCTCGGAGGCGAGCGTGACTATCGTTACCTGACCCATTCTCAAGGCGCCTGGCTGCGGGATCGCGATGCCGCCCCTGAGCGCGTCCTCGCGCCGTCCTCGCGCCGGACACGTTCCATCAAGTCGCCGCTGCCGGCCGCGATCGCGGTCTTTGTGCTCATTCTTGCCGGCACGGCCATCTGGGGCATGCATGTGATGGAGTCACAGCAACAGATCGTGCCTGAAGCGTTGAAGGCGCTTCCCGTTGCGGAAGATGAAGAAATGCCGGTGACAGCGGCACAGCCGGCGAAGCTGATCATGTCCTCTCGCAAAACAACCTTGGTAGATTGACCTTATGCCCGCTCCCGAACCTACTCCCCCGCGATCCTCCGGCTGGCTTGAGCCGGTGCTTTGGACGCTGGCTGGTGTGATCGCCATCGTGGTGGCGGCTTGTGTGAATGACACGGCGCGTGAGATCACGCTCCAGGGCGCCGCTTACCTGTTTGCCTTCGTCACCACCCCGTTTCTTCTCGAGACTTCCGCGGCCTTCATTGGCATCTGCGTCGTCTTTGCCATCAACGGCCGCCGCATCGCCAAAGAGGGGGACGGCTGGGTCGTGATGGAGGTGAAAAAGCCGGATGAGGCGAAGAACGAGCCTGCGGAGCCGCAGGAAAAGGCGGGCTGAGGCGCAGTGGAGTTGAATCCGGCTGGCCTGCGGCGCGTCCCTGCTTCAACATCCGCTCCCGAATGAGTCCTGCCACACCGTCTGCCCATGCCACGCCTGCGAATCTCGCGGCGCGTGTTGTCACGGCGGGAAAATACCTCCGACTGGCCGGTGGTGCGCCGTTTTTCATGCGCGGGGTCAGTTACGGGCCGTTCAAGCCGAACTCACGCTCGGAGCCGTTTCCCGAGGATGAGCGCCTTGCCTCCGATCTGCGCCACATCGCCTCCCTCGGCCTCAACACCGTGCGGATTTACGATCTGCCCACGCCTGCGGTGCTGCGTGAGGTCGAAGCAAACGGCCTGCGCCTCATCGTCGGTATCCCCTGGGCCGAGCATGTCGATTTTCTCTCAGACCGTGCCCTGCGGCATGAGATCGAGCAGCGCATCACGGAGACGACCTCACGTTTGCGCGGCCACGCCTGCATCGCCGCGTTTCTTGTCGGCAACGAGATCGAAAAAACGCTCGTGCG
Organism: Verrucomicrobiales bacterium; assembly: GCA_003506995.1. Lineage (GTDB taxonomy): Bacteria > Verrucomicrobiota > Verrucomicrobiia > Verrucomicrobiales > Verrucomicrobiaceae > Prosthecobacter. The sequence continues at coordinate 3,299 of DNXB01000212.1, read as the reverse complement.
CTGGATGGGGCCGGAGCGTGTGCGTGATTTTATCGAGAAGCTGATCCGCATCGCCCGCGAGCAGGCGCCGCAGACGCTCGTCAGCTACGCCACCTATCCTTCCACCGAGTATCTCGTGCCGCGCAACGCGGACTTCCTCGCGGTGAACGTCTATCTTGAGTCACGCGAGTCGTTCTCCGCCTGCCTCTCCAGATTGCAAAATCTCGCGGGCAACAAGCCGCTGCTCATCACCGAGTTCGGGCTCGATGTGAACGCGCATGGCGCAGAGAAGCAAGCCGGGGTCATGCGCTGGCAGCACGACTGCCTGCTGCGCGGCGGCACCGCTGGCGGCGTGTGGTTCTCCTACACGGACGAATGGCATCGCGGCGGGCAGGAGGTCACCGGCTGGTGCTTTGGCATCGTCGATCGTGAGCGCAACGAGCGGCCCGCATGCGCTGCGGCGCGTGATTTGCCCGCGCAACTGTCAGCGCCCGCGAATCCACCGCGCATCTCGGTCATCGTCTGCACCTGCAACGGCTCCGCCACGCTGCGTCCCTGCCTCGAATCACTGCTGGCGCTGCGTTATCCCGATTACGAGATCCTGGTGATCGATGACGGCTCCAGCGATGCCACCGCGCAGATCGCGCAAGGCTTCGAGCGCGTGAAATACCATCGTCAGGAGCATGCCGGGCTCAGTGTGGCGCGGAATCTCGGCGCACAGCTCGCCACCGGCTCGGTTCTGGCCTACACCGACGATGATTGCATCGCACACCCCGACTGGCTGCTGCATTTGAGCCAGGCGTTCACGGAAAATCACGTCGTGGCAGCCGGCGGGCCGAACATCCCGCCACCGCCGCGCAATCGCATCGAACGCGTGGTTACCGCCGCACCTGGAGCGCCCGCGCATGTGCTGCTGAACGACACCGAGGCCGAGCATCTGCCCGGCTGCAATCTGGCGATCCGCAAAGACACGCTCAATCGCATCGGCGGCTTCCGCGCTGAGTTCAAGTCCGCCGGTGACGACGTGGATGTCTGCTGGCGGCTGCGGAAGCATGGCCTGCTGCGCTTTGTGCCGGGCGCGATGGTCTGGCATCACCGCCGCTTCACCGTGAAGGCTTATTTGAAGCAGCAGCTCGGCTACGGACATGCCGAGGCATTGCTGATGAAGGCGCATCCAGGGCGTTTCGGCCCGCTGGGCGGCGCGCGCTGGCGCGGCGGCATCTATGGCGACCAGCTTCCTGCCGATCATCCCGTCGAAGGCAGCATTTTTCACGGTTCCTTCGGTCTCGGTGCCTACCAGGTCATCTATGCCTCCTCGTCGTTTCGGTGGTGGGAGCATTTCACCGGCGTGCTGTGGATCGCGCTGCTGCTGGCCGCGCTGGCCTGTCAGCAGTTCGAGATTGGCGCGTGTGTCGTGTTGTTTGCCGTTTGGGCCGCGTGGCGGGTCAGTTCACGTGCCTCATCGCGAGCAGGAGATCGTCCGCTGCTGTGGTGGCTGAGTTTGATGCAGCCCGTCGTGCGCGAGTGGGCGCGGCTGCGCGGCATGATCACGCTCGGCGCGCGCCCGAGCCGTCGTCCTGTGCTGCCGGAGATCATGCCGCCCGAGATGCCGCACAAGAGCGCGATCACGCTCGGCACGCTGCGTTTTTGGAGTGAAACCGGCGTCAACCGCGACGCCTGGCTGCACGAGCTGCGCCGCGCGCTCAAGGCCGCGCACATTCTCCACCGTGAGGACGACGGCTGGCGCTGGTTTGATGTCGAGGCATGGCCGTGGGCGTCCGTTTCACGCGCCTGGCTCAGCGTGACCGAGTATCATGGCGAAGGACGCTGTTTGACTCGCGTCCGCTGCATCTTGCGAGTGCGGCGCGGCTTCGGCTGGATTTTTCTCCTGTGGTTCGTCATCGCCGGGCTGATGATGACCACCCGGCATCTGCTCGTGCTCGGCGTGCTCGGTGCCGGTGCTGCCGCAGTATGGGTTCCGGTGGCGTTGTGGCTCGCACGTCGTGAGATGCAAAAGCACGCCCGCGCCGCCGCCCAGGCCGCCGGTTTGCAGGAGATGCGTTAGGAAGCTGCTGACTGAATCGACGCCCGCGACATCCTACTCCTCCTCTTACTCCTACTCCTCCTCCTGCTTTGGGGGAGGAAGAGTAGGAGTAGGAGGAAGAGGAAGATTGGGGCGCTGTTTCAAAATACGCGCCGCCGCCAGCCACAGCGCCACCGGAACGAGACCGCTCAATGCAATGGCCCAGCCCGGCTCGCTCTGGCCGAGATGCCCGATGGCCGCGAACGCAAATCCCGTGGGCACCGAGCCGCAGGCCAGCGCGGGAAAAAAAACACGCCGCCGCATGCGCGAAAGGCCCGCGAGACAGGCCACCGCCTCCGGCAGCACCGGCATCCAGCGTGACAAGGCCACCAGCCAGCCGCCGCTCTTCTCAAAGATCTCCTCACCGCGTCGCAACCCATCTTCTCCGGCAAGATACAGCGCTGCTCCACGCCCCAGCCAGCGACAGGCCGCATAGGCGATGATGCCAGACAGCATCGAGCCTGCCGCGCAGATCAGACCACCGACCCACCACCCATACATCCAGCCCAAGGCCGACATGACGACGGTCGAGGGCACCGGCAGCACGATGTCCGAGACCAGCAGCGCGATCCCCGCCGCCCAGGCCCACGAACCGTAGCTCTCCATCCACTTCCGCGCGCCTTCCAGGCTCAGCACCGAGTCAAACCACGCGCCCCAGATCAAGAACGGCACGATGATGCCCGCCAGGATGACGAGGATCAGCAGAATGAGCGAGCGGTTGCCACGGGTCATGCGCCAACACAGCAGGCGATGTGTCTCAAGGCAAGAGCGGCATCGGTTTCTCGATGAAACCCGCCTCGCGCTGGCCGCTGCCGGGGCGATCCACATCGCCAAGGTCGGCACGGGCTTTCTCCGCCAGCGCCGTCAGTCGCGTCACGATCTCAGGATGCTGCGCGGAAACTTCGCGTTCTTCACCCACATCATGCCGCACATCGTAGAGCGCGAGCTTCACCGGCTCGCGCTTGCGCTGAAGATTGGCGAATCGGCCCTCCAGCGGCAGATACAGCTTCCAATCACCCGCCCGCACGGCCTGAAGCTGCTCCATGCGATAAAAGAAGAAACCGTCATCGTCCCAGGGGGACTTCGTGCCGCCCGTCGAGTCGAGCAGAATGGCGCGGATGTCATGCCCGTCGATCTTGCTTGCTGGCGGCTGCGTTTCCGCGAGCGCCGCGAAGGTGGGCAGCATGTCCATGGTGGAGCACAGCGCGTCGTTCACGGCCCCGGCGGGGATTTTCCC
>DNXB01000014.1:9931-57994 GCA_003506995.1 Verrucomicrobiales bacterium | reverse complement strand
CCCGAGGCGCCCGTGCCCATCGTCGAGGTCACGCGTGAGGAGTTTTATCCCGGTGGCGCGGCCAACGTCGCGCGCAACATCTCGCCTTTCTCACCGCACACGCATCTCATGGGACGTGTGGGCAAGGACATGGCCGCCGACCGCCTTCGTGCGCTGTTGATCGAGGACAAAGTCGATCCCGCGCCGCTTCTTGTTCACGAAACCCTGCCCACGATCTCCAAAGCCCGCGTTTCCGCCCGCCAGCAGCAGATTGTCCGCGTGGATCGCGAAAAATTGCTACCGTTGACCGATGCCGAGCTCATTGATGTGGAGCAGCGTGTGCGTGATCTCGCGCCGAACCTCGACGCCATCATTCTCGAAGACTATGGCAAAGGCTTCATGACCGAAAAGCTCATGCAGTTGGTCGCCAAGATCGCCGCCGAGCACCAGCTCATCGTCACCGTCGATCCATCGCCGCGCAATCCGCTGCCCTGGGCCGGGGTTTCACTCGTGAAGCCCAATCGCCTCGAAGCCTTCGCCGCCGCCGGGCTTGAAGATCATCTCCTTCCTGGCCCGCCGCTTGAAAACAAGGAGCTTCTCGAAGTTGGACGTGTCCTGCTCGCCAAATGGAGCGTCGCCAGCGTGCTCGTGACCCTGGGTGAGCATGGCATGATGCTATTCGAGCGGGGCAAGTCCCCCCATCACATCCCGACGCGCGCACGAGAAGTCTTCGATGTCTCCGGCGCTGGCGACACCGCCATCGCGCTGCTCACGCTCGCACTTGCGACAGGATTTACGCTTCAAGACGCCGCCGACATCGCCAACCACGCCAGCGGCATCGTTGTTGGCAAACTCGGCACTGCCACCCTGACGCCCGACGAGCTTCTCGCAGCCTTCTCGTGACATGAGCACTGATTTCTCCTCCCTCTTCAAAACGCACCTCGGCGAGCATCAGGACGCCATCGCCAAACTCAGCGCGATGAGTGATCAAATCGCCCCGCTGGCCGACGCGTGGCTCACCGCGCTGCGTAACGGCAAAAAAATCATCTTCTTCGGCAACGGTGGCAGTGCCGCCGACGCGCAGCATCTCGCCGCCGAGCTTGTGGTGCGTTATCGCATCAACCGTCCGGCGCTCGCCGGCCTCGCCTTGACCACCGACACCTCGATCCTCACCGCGCACAGCAACGACTTCGGTTACGACACCGTTTTCGCCCGCCAGATCGAGGCTCTCGCTCAGCCCGGTGATGTCGTGCTCGGCATCTCCACTTCTGGCACCAGCAAAAACGTCCTCCTTGGTCTCCAGGCCGCCAACGCACGCGGTTGCGTCACCATCGCCTTCACCGGCGAAAAAGGCGCGGACTGTGCCGCCGAGGCCAAACTAAGCTTTAAAGCCCCGTCTGCGATCACCGCACGCGTCCAGGAATGCCATCTCCTCATCGGGCATCTCCTCTGCGATGTCGCGGAGCAGACTTTCGCCACCGCCTGAGCGGCGGTCTTCATGAACGAAACTTCCCAGCCCGCGCCTCACCCGCGCGCTGGCCTGCGCCGCCTGGTGTCCGGCTTTTCGCAGTCGGTCGTGCTGCGCGTGCTCCGGCTTGGCATCAACGTGGTCATCACCGGCCTGCTGGCCCGTCACCTTGGCAGCGCGGGTTTTGGTGCTCTTGCCGCCAGCCTCGCGCTGGTGTCGCTGCTTTACACGCTGGCCGAGCTTGGCATGGGCCGCGTGCTTGTACGCGAGCTGCTGCGCGCTGGCGCGGACCAGGCCGCGCTGATGGGCTCCAGCTTTTACACGCGTCTCACCACCGGTGTCTCGCTCTTTGCAGCACTGGCCGCGTATGCGCTGGTGTTTGAGCCTGCGCATGCCTCGCTGCTGCTCGTTTACGGCCTCGCTTTGCTCACGCATGCCGTCACAGATGTGCTCGCGTGGTTTGAGGCCGAGCGCCAGATGCCCGCCGCCGCCTGGTGCCAGTTTGGCGGCTTCATGCTGAGCGTCGTGGCCATCGTGGCGGGCATCGTGTGGCATGCGCCGCTGTGGTTCTTCGCCTTCACTTTCATCATCGAATGCGGCGCCACCGCCGGCGCGTTGTTTGCCCGCTATCACCAACTGGGCGGCTCCTGCCGAAGCTGGCGCTGGAAAAAAGCGCTCTCCTTTCGTCTTCTGCGCGAGTCGTGGTATGAGATCGCCACCCAGCTCACGCTGCTCATGCTGCTGCGCCTGGACGCGGTCATGGTGCAGGCGATGCGTGGTGAGGCCGAGGCCGGTTACTACAGCGCCGCCGTCCGCATCTCCGAGGTCGCCTACTTCATCCCGATGATGCTTGCCGGTTTCATGCTGCCGCCGCTCATGCAGCGGAAGCAGTCTGAAGCGCCGGATTATCGTGATCGTGTGGCCGACTACTTCGGTGTCAGCCTTGCCATCACCCTGCCGATCGCGCTTGGCATTGTGTTCACCTCGGAATGGCTGGTGCGCTGGTTGTTTGGCTCCGGCTTTCTCCCTGCGGCCCCGATGCTCAGCGTGCATGCCTGGGCGCTCATTCCTTTCGCGCTTGGAATCGCCCGCACACAGTATCTCACTCTTGAGGGCAGGCTCTGGGCCAACATCCCCGCCGTGCTGGCCGCTCTTATCATCAACATCGCGCTCAACTGGCTGTGGATTCCCGATTATGGCGGGCTCGGGGCCGCATGGGCCACCCTGATCGCCTACAGCGTCGCCTGGGTGATCAGCACGCCCTGCATGGCCGCCACGCGTGATCTTACCGGCCTCATGCTGCACGGCCTCATGCGCCTCCCGTATTTGCTGCGCGACACTTATGCGCGTCTGCGACATGCGCAGCCTCTCAGCCCTCCATCACATCCATGAATCGCGGCAATCCAGGTGCTTCGGCCGTCATCGCCATCCTCATGCTCGGCGGGTTGTATGCTGTCGCCTCGGTCTTGCTCACCGAGGGCAACACCATCGGCCAGATGTCGATGTATCTCATGGTCGGAGGCTTTCTGCTGTCCTTGATGGCTCCGCGCCTCGGATTCTACATCTGGCTCATCTTCTGCGGTTACAACGACCTCCTCAAGCGCTTCCTGGTCGTCGGCGGCCGTGTCACGCAGGAGGATTTGAAGTTCGTTCTCGGCATCACACCCGCGATGTTTGCCGGTGTGGTGGTGGCGCTCGTCTTCAGCGGGCTGATGGGATCGCGCCGCATCACCGGTCGCGATTGGCTGCTTTTCGTTGTCGGCGTCTTCCTCATGCTCCTCGCCGCTGCGATCGCAGTCACGCAGAGCGGCGCGGGGCTCAATGGCGTTCTGCAAAGCATTGCCAACAACGGTCTCTACTCGCTTCTGCTGTTTGTCGTTCCCCTGCTGCTGGCTGACAAGGCCAGCCTCATCTCGTTGTGGAAGTGTCTCGTGCTCACTTGGCTGCCGGTTTCCATCTATGGCGTGTTCCAGCAGGTCAACGGCTTCGCCGACTTCGAGGTCGAATATCTCCTCAGCGGCCTCAGCATTGAGATCAAGCAGCTCTACACCAACGAGGTCCGCGCCTTCTCCACGCTGAACTCGCCCACCGCGCTTTCGGTCGTCGCCGCCGTGCTTGCTGTGTCCAGTTTGCTGCTTGGATTCATGTACCGTGGGAAAAACGGCCAGCCTGTCATCGCCCGTACGCTGGCGTTGTTCAGCTTCCTGGCGCACACCGCCGGCCTCATCGCCTCCACGGGTCGTTCGTCGCTGATCATCCTGCCTGCGGCCCTCATCGGCACCTGGTGCTTCGCCTCGCACCTGCGCACCAAGGTCTTCTACACCGTCGTGACCGGCTCTTTCCTGCTGCTCGTCGTCTCGTCGGGCTGGTTGATCAATCATCTCGAGGAGATCAACGAGCGCGCCCTTTCGCTCGGGGCGCCGGGCGCTTTCATTTCACGCATGCTCGTGGTGGGCACCTACTGGGACCGTCTCACGGGCTTCTCCAATGTCCTCATGAATCCCAAGGCCTGGTCGCTCTTCGGCTACGGCAAGGCTGAGGATGGCACCGGCATGTATTACTACCACGATCCCATCTCGGAGATCCTCATGCGCTACGGGGGCATCACGCTTGTCATCGTCATCGGAGTCGTCGTTTTCATGTTGAACTGGTTTCACAAGCAGGCCTGGCAGATCGAGTCCAAGCCGGAACGCCAGTTCGCCTCCGCCATGATCGCGCTGGCCTTTTCCATCCTGCTCGTCTCCGCTGTCAGCGGCTCGGTGATGACGGTTTTCCCGGTGAATGTCTTCTTCTGGCTGGCCTGCGCCGCCGTGCTCGGTCTTTCCAAGCGTTCGCCCTCCGTGTGGCCTTCTGCCGCGCCACAGGGCCATCCCCAGCAGCCTTTCCAACACTCCATCTCGCCATGAGCGCCTACTACGAGACCTACTGGCAGAAGTCCGATGGCTGGACGCCTGACAAAGGCGTGAACCATCCCGTCGAGCGGGCGCTTTTCGCCCGCCTGCTCAAACCGGGCATGCGGCTCATCGACTACGGCTGCGGCAATGGCGAGCGTTACGGCCGTGACATGCTCGCACGGCAGATCGATTACCGTGGTTTCGACATTTCCGAAACCGCGCTCGCCAACGCCGCGCAACTCGGCCTCAACGTCGCCCGCATTGCCGCTGATGGCAGTCTGCCCATCGAAAATGCCAGCGCCGACTGCGCCATGTGCTTCGAGGTGCTTGAGCATCTCATGGAGCCTGACAGCGCCCTCGCCGCCATCCTTCACGCGCTCAAACCCGGAGCGCAGGCCGTCTTCAGCGTGCCGAACGCCGCGCACTACACGCAGCGCGTCGAGTTTCTGCTCACCGGCTTTTGGAATCCCGGTGGCAGCCCGCTCACCGCGCGCAAATGCCCCTGGCGCGATCCGCACATCCGTTTCTTCAATCCTTCCATGCTGCGCCGCATGCTCGAAGCGAACGGATTTGAGGACGCGGAGATCCTCGGCGAGCCCTTCATGCTGCAAGCCCTGCCCTGGTTCTACAAACAGGAAAAACTCTTCCCGCTGTTGAACGTGCTCTCCAAACCGTTCGCCTGGATCGGCACGTTGTTCCCCGGCTTCTGGTCGGCACGTCTCTTCGCCATCGTAAGGAAACCCCAGGTCTGATATGCTTCGTCCTCTCCTTCGCCGCTTCTGCTACACGGCCAACACCATTCGCTACCGCGTTGAATGGCCGCGTTTGCACGAGGCCTTTGCCAAGGTGCCTCCGGCACAGACCCTGTTCGACGGCGGAGCCGGTTCGGGCGAGTTCTTGCGCCGGGCGCTGGCCGCGGGCTTTGCCAACAAGGTCATCGCGCTCGAATTCGACGCGGGAAATTTCGCGTGTCTCCAGGCTAATATTGGCCGCGACCCACGCGCGCGATTGATTCGCGGCTCACTGCTCGAGATTCCGCTCGACGATGAAAGCGTGGACATGGTGATGAGCACACAGGTCATCGAGCACATCCAGGAGCACGAAAAGGCAGCCGCCGAGCTCTGCCGCATCCTCAAGCCCGGCGGGCACGCTTTGATCACCGTGCCGCATCCCCCCGAGCCCTTTCCCAACGACGGCCACTGCCGTGAAGGCTACACCGCCGAGGATCTGACAGCGCTCTTTGCCCCGCAGGGCATGGTTCCACTGCACACCGATTACTTTCTCACGCGCACCACGACGAACCGCATGGCCTTCGCATGGCGGCTTCCGGCGCACGGTGTTTTTCTTCCGGTCGCGTGGATTGATGCCGAGAAAGGGCTCAGCCCGGAGCAAAGACGCGCCGGCACTCCCTACGGCATCCTCATGCTGTTCCAGAAGCAGCTTCGTCATCAGTGAGACTTCTCATCATCGACCCCAACATGAACCTCTCCAGCCCGTCCATGAAAGGCGTGGTGAGTTCACTCGCGGCATGGAAAGGGCGCGGCATCGAAACCGAGGTCTGGTGCTGGACTTGCGATGACCACCTGCCCGCCACCATCCGCAAACTGCCGCGCATCGGCGATGTGCGTCTCCTTGGCGGCTTTGTCTTTTCCTGGCTCGTCTTTTGGCGCGCGTGGTGGCTGTTCAAAGTGCGGAAGCAACCGAGGCCGGATGTGATCTACAGTATCGCCTGGTATCACAAAGCCTGTGATGTCTGCCATGTTCACTTCTCACAGGTTGACTGGGAGAAACGTCAGCGCCTGCTCGGCATCCACTCGCTGCGAGATCTCGTCGAGAGCATCGTCAACAAGCTCAATCTCCGCCGCGCACGTTCGTTTCTGCGCCAGACCACGGCTCGAAAACTCGTCTGCGTCTCCCAATCCGTTGCTGATGACATGCGTACTGAAAATTCGCGCATTCCCATCCAAGTCCTGCCAAACAGCTACGACCCGCAGCGCTTCCATCCCGGTGTGCGCGATCAATTCCGCGCGGCAACGCGCTCGAAACTTGGCTACGATGAAAGCCGACGCGTTTTCATCTTCGTCAGCACCGGTCATTACCGTCGCAAAGGTTTTTTCCTCGCGGTCGAGGCGCTGAGCCGCCTGCGTCAAAGTCACCCAGAAGCCTGCCTTCTTGTCGTCGGCGGTCGTGAGGAGCGTCTCGCCTCGCTGCGGCGCACGCTGGGAACAGATGACGACTGGATCACCTTCACTGGCATGGTTCCCGACGTGGAGAGGTACTTCGCCGCTGCGGATGCGTTCTTGTTCCCTTCCTATTCCGAAGCGTTTGCCCTTGTCGAGGTGGAAGCAGCCGCCTGCGGCCTGCCGCTGTTTCTCACGCCTCATCACGGCTCTGAAATGATCCTCGAAGACGGCGTCAATGGCCGCCTGATCGAGTTCGATGCCGCGCAGATCGCGCAAGTGCTCGCTGAGTTTGTGGAGGGGCGCTGGAAGCCGACGGGAACCTCCCTCAAGCACGCGGTGGACTCTGCCACTTACGCGCAACGCCTTGGCGACCTGCTGTTGGAAGCTCATCACACCCCATGAACGACGTCCGCCCCAGCCTGTTGATCATCTCGCACACCTACGCGATCGACGAGCATGCCAAAAAGCTTGCGGCGCTGAACGCTCACTTTGAGGTGCTGTGTGTGACGGTCACTCATGAGGATTCCGGTCTGCCGCCACGCCACGAGGATGCCAGCACGTCTCAGGCGCCGGATTTTCGTCTCAGGCTGCCGATCCTGGGCAAGGTGTCGTGGAACCGTTTTATTTACCGCGGCCTGTGGGCCGTGTTTCGTCAGCGTCATTGGGATTACGTTCTCGTGGAGGCCGAGCCGTGGCTGCCGGTGAAGTGGCAGTCATTCCTGCTGGCGCGTCTGTCCGGGAATGTGGGACAGTACGGAGAGTTCACCTGGGAAAACCTGCGCAGGCCGGGTTTGAAAGGGTTGATTTTGGAGCCGGTCTATCGGCTCTCCGCCTGCTGGCTCGACTTCTGGATCGCGGGCAATGTGGCGGCCGGGCAGATTCTCCGCGAATCAGGCATGGAGGCCTCACGCGTGCTGGTCTGCACCCAAGTCGGCGTGGATGTGGACCATGCGCCCGTGCGCAGCGAGGAAACGCGACGTGCTCTGCGTCTGAAGCATGGCATTCCGCCGGAGGCCTTCGTCGCCGGATTCGCCGGGCGGTTGGTCAAGGAGAAGGGCATTCGTGATCTCGTGGCCGCCGTGCGGCAGTTGCGTGTGGAAGGCGGAACGAGTCGCGATGTGCATGTGGCGCTCATGGGCGGCGGAAGGCTGCGGGATGAGCTGGAAAAAATCTCCCAGGCCGAGCCGTGGCTGCATGTGCTGCCCAAGGTTTCCCATGAACAGGTCGCCGGACATTTGCAAATCATGGATTTGCTGGTGCTCGGCAGCCATCCCTACCATGAGGATGGAAACTGTTGGGAGGAGCAGTTCGGGCACATCCTGGTGGAGGCCATGGCCTGTGGCGTCGTGGTGGCCGGATCGGACTCCGGCGCGATTCCAGAAGTCATCGGTGACCCAGCCATGATTTTCCCGGTCGGGGACGTGCCCGCGCTGGCGGGTCTGGTGCGTCGTTGCTGTGACGAGCCGTCCTTTTTTGAAGAACGGCAACAGACGCAGTCCCGCCGGGTCAGGGAGCAGTACACGCACGAAAAAGTGGCGCAAATTCACGCGGACTTTTTGAAATCTCTGTGAGCACACCCGCAATACCGCTGACCTGCATCATCATTCCGGTGCATAACCGCCGCAGTCATACCTTGCAGTGTCTCGACCTGCTGAAGTGGTGCGCCTCGCTCCCCGACTGGCGCATCATCCTGGTGGATTCTGCTTCGACAGACGGAACGGTGGAATCAGTGCATGAAAAGCATCCGCACGTCATCATCGTCGAAGGTACAAGTGATTTGTTCTGGACCGGAGCCATGCGCCTCGGAATGCGACGTGCCATCGAATGGAACGCGGACGTGCTCATCTGGCTCAATGACGACACTAATCCGGTCGAAGCGTCTCTTCGTCGCATCAGCAGCATTGTGCGCCAGCAGCCGGACATGGTCTTGTCTTCGTCCGTCATCGTCGATGGCGCGGTTCATTGCTGCCATTCACTGCATCGTCGCGCCGCGCCCAGCACCGGAGGCGAGTTTGACACCGCCGATGTGCTCGCGGGTTACCAAGTGGCTTTCTCTCGCACGCTGGTGGAGACAATCGGCCTGCCAGACGACCGCCGCTGGCCGCACTATGCGGGAGACAGCTCCTACACCCACATCGCGCACAAGCACGGCTTCAAGCTGCGCATCGACACGCGCAGCCAGATCCGGCTTTGCGGTCATGAGCCGTATCTCTCCGTGGCCCAGGTATTCTGGGCCGGCACCAAGAGCCTGGGGAAGCGCATGCATGACACTTTCATCGCCAAAAAGTCCAAGTATCGTCTTGTCACGCAATGGCATCTCGACGTGCTCTATCGCGGATTCCTGGGAGCCTGCGCCGCCTTTCCCGCCCGCTTGTCGGTCTGGATCTTGCAGATCGTCCGCAGTCGTTTGATGGCTTAAAGAGAATCATTCATGTCGCCACACGCCACAGCCTTCCTGCGCAACGCACTCCTGGTGCTGGCACTCGGCATGGCCTTGCTGCTTCTGGTCGGCGTGCAGCCGTATGCGGCCGGTTATGGCCCCTTCCGACGCACCCTCTTCGACGAGTTGCTGATGCGCTGGAAAGACCCGACGTGGCAGCACGGCGCGCTGCTGCCGTTCATCGTCGGTTATTTGATCTGGCGGCGGCGAAATGAGGTCGCTCCACTTCCCGTTTCCTCCAGCCGTCGGGGTGTTGTGCTCATTGGCTTCGCGTTGCTGCTCTACTTCGCCGGCTTTCGCGCGAACAACTTCTACTGCGGGTATCTCGCCATCATGACGTTGCTGGCCGGCGCCTCACTGTGGCTTCAGGGCGTGCCGCGCAGCCGTCACCTGCTGTTTGCGTGGCTGATGCTCGGCTTCCTGTGGCCGCTGCCGTTTCTGGAGGAAAGCATCGGCTACCAGATGAGGCTGATGATGGTGAAGACCACGGGCTTCGTGCTGAACGCGGCCGGGGTGGATTCGCTGGTGTCTGGCACGGCGTTGCAATCCATGCCGAACCTCGAACTCGGACGGAAGGCGGGCGATTTGTTCAGCGTGGGCATCGCCGCTCCATGCTCCGGCATGCGCTCATTGTTTGCGCTGCTCGTGGTGGGCGCCTTGTTCAGTTATTTTCGCCAGCGGTCGCTCGGGCGCAGGCTGGCGCTGTTCAGCACGATCCTGCCCATCGCCATCCTCGCCAACATGACGCGCATTCTCGTTTTGATCTTCGCGGCGATGATCTTCGGCCAGGACTGGGCCATCGGCGACGCGGAGAAAGAGGTCTCCGCCTTTCATGAACTGACAGGCATCCTGGTGTTTCTCGTGGCCTTGCTGCTGCTGCAAGCGGCCTCCTGGCTGCTGAACCGCCTGTGCGATGGTCTGGGTTTCAAACGCGCCCGTGTCATCACCCGTCAGGTCGTTTCCTCCGCGCCATGATCCTCCGCGCTTTCATCCTCCTCGCGCTTTGTGGCATGACCGTGCTGCTGTGCCGGCTCTCGCCTCCCGTGAAGGGCGGAAATGAGGCGGGCGTGCTGGCCGAGCTGCCGATGGTGGCGGGCAGTTTCGTGGGTGAAACCGAAACTCCCAGTGACAAAGAACGCGAGCTGCTGCCCGCCGACACCATCATCGTGAAACGCGTTTACCGCACCCCGGGGCGTTCGGTGGCGCAACGCGACCAAGCCCATGCCTCGCTCGTCATCGCCGGTCATGACAGACGCAGCATCCACCGTCCCGAAGTGTGTCTCGACGGCCAGGGCTGGACACTGGTCGGTTCGCAGGTTCGCACCGTGAAGCTGCTCTCCGGCCAGGAATTGAGCGTGCGAGATCTCGCCATCGCGCGTGAGGTGCTCTTGAATGACGGGCGCAAGCTGTTGGTGCGGGCGCATTACGTTTACTGGTACGTCGGGGCGGATGTCAGCACCCCGAGCAATCTCGAGCGCCAGCTCCTCACCTTTCGTGACAACGTGCTGCGCAATGTGAACCACCGTTGGGCCTACCCTTCCGTCATGGCCCGGGTCACCCAGGGGCTGCCGCCAGAAATGTCCGGCGAGCGCATTCGGAGCGATGAGGAAACCGTCACCATGCTTCTCGAACTCGTGCGCACATTGGCGCCGAAGTTCCAAAAAAACCTCATGCCTGCCTTATGATTGAAAAGCTGCACACGCATCTGCGGTCTCTTGAACGTGTTGCCGTCGCCTATTCAGGCGGCGTGGACAGCACGCTCGTGCTGAAAGCCGCGCTGGATGCGCTGGGGAGTGAACAAGTCGTCGCCTTGCTCGCCGTGTCGCCCAGTTTGCCGCAAAGCGAGAAAGACGAGGCCGTCGCATTAGCGCAACAACTCGGCGCACGGCTTGAACTGCTGCCGACGGAAGAAACCAACGATCCAGCGTATCAGGCGAACGCGCCGAACCGCTGCTACTTCTGCAAAGACCACGTCTATCGCGCCCTGCGCCGGTTTGCGGAGCAAAACGGCATCATGCATGTGCTGGATGGCATGAATGCCGAGGACACGCTCGATGTGCGCCCAGGACGCGCAGCCGCGCGTGAGTTGAAAATCCTCAGCCCGCTGCATGATCTTGGTTTCAGCAAGCAGGACGTGCGTGATGCGGCGAAAGCACTCGGGTTGCCGAACTGGGACAAACCCGCCGCCGCCTGCCTCGCTTCACGGGTGCCCTACGGCACCAGCGTGACGCCGAAACTGCTCTCGCAGATCGAGCGGGCCGAGGCCGCGTTGTTTGACCTCGGCTATCGTGAGCTGCGCGTGCGCCATCATGGCGATGTGGCACGGCTGGAGGTGCCCGAGGCGGATTTGATGCGCGCCTTGCAGCAGCGCGAGGCAATCACCGCCGCGCTGCGCGCCACCGGCTACATCTACATCACCCTCGATCTCGCCGGTTTGCGTTCCGGCAGCATGAACGAAGTGCTCAAAGCACGCTCCGCATGAACGAATCCACCCTCCGCGACCTCCTCGACCAAGTCAGCCAAGGAACGCTCCCACCTGACCAGGCCCTGGAACGTCTGCGCACGCTGCCCTTTGCCGGTGTCGGCCAGGTGCTCGCTGACACGCACCGAGTCATCCGCCAGGGCTTTCCCGAGGCCGTGTATGCGGAAGGGAAAACGCCCGTCCAGACCGCCGATGCTCTCAGCGCCCTCGTCGCCGCGCACGGCTGTGCTCTCGCGACTCGCGTGACCCCCGAAACGGCCATCCTGCTGGCAGCAAGCCTGTCTGCCGGCACATACGACCCTGTTTCACGCCTGTTCCGCGTCGGGCAGATGGATCGCTCGTTCCAATCGGCCCCCGTGGCCGTTGTGTCCGCCGGCACCTCCGATCTGCCGGTCGCCGAAGAAGCGGCGCAGACACTCGAATTCGCCGGGGCCAGAGTGAATCGAATCACCGATGTCGGTGTGGCCGGTTTGCACCGGTTGCTGGCCCGGCTGGACGATTTGCGTGCCGTCAGCATCGTCATCGCCGTCGCCGGCATGGAGGGAGCCCTGCCCAGCGTCCTCGGCGGGCTGGTGGCCGCCCCTGTGATCGCCGTGCCGACCAGCGTCGGCTATGGCGCCAGCCTCAACGGCCTCTCCGCCCTCCTCAGCATGCTCAATTCATGCGCCAGCGGCCTGGTGGTCGTGAACATCGACAACGGCTTCGGCGCGGCGATGGCGGCGGTGCGGATGCTGCAGGCGGGGTCGAAAGTGACAAAAAGTGCGTGATTTGTGATAGGATTCGCAGTTTTTCGTCTCAAATTTTACAATTAACACCTCGATTCGGCCCTTTCACGCTGTATTTTGAAACACATATGAAACTCTCAAAGCACATCCTTTTGCTGCTTGCTGCCACGGCTCTTTCAGCCAATGCCGCCACCATCTCGGTGACCGGCGTTGACGACAACGGCTCAGGCGGCGTGTACAACATTGATGGCCAGAATTACTGGTGGATGTGCGTGGAGCCCGGCCCTCCTGTGGCTCCGGTTCCTGTCCTCGGCCAGACGATCACGGCAAATTCGCTGTCTTTCATAGATGGCTGGGACCAGCAGAACACCGAACGTCTGGGCATCTATCAGTCAGACCCCGGCCTCTACACCACGGCCATTCCGACCCAGGTCGCCGTGATGGAGTATGTGCTCGACACCTATTTGCCTTGGGACACCCTGGCCGGACCCTCGGGTCGCTTCATTGAGCAGAATGGCGATTCGGCGAACTACGCCAACAACGAGACCTTCTACAACTCGTTCTTCACCGTTCAGAATTTCCTTTCTGAAACCTACGGCAAGACCGTGAAGACCGACTTCACCGACATGAGTGATTTCGTCGATTACAACGACGGCCTCGGCACTCCTGCCTCCATCGCGCGTTCGACGCTCTTCCAGAGCATTCTCAATGATGTGGAGAACAAGGCGGCACTCGGCTTCTTCGACACCTACACGGCCCAGCATGGCTATTACATCGCCAACACGCTGTTCCCCGTGGGGGACGCGAACAACTGGCAGGACGCTCTCATCATCGCCTCCTTCGCGCCTGTGCCGGAACCCGGTGGCGCGATCCTCATCGCCGCCTGCGGCATTGCCTTCATGCTCCACCGCCGTCGCTCGGTGGCTTGAGCTGGCTGGTTGGAATGATCGGGTGAAAAAGCCCGAACTGAATGTCTCTCGAAGACACCCTCTATCCGCTGCTCAAGCTCTACGAGGCAGCGCCGCAACCGGTCAAATCGCTGGCGGGCAGGGCGTATCGGGCCATTCCGGCGTCGTTGCGTTATGGCGCGGCCTACACGCGGTTTCAAACCGAGGCGTGGGAGGTGGAGGCGTGGGACGCGGAAACAATTCGACGGTATCAGGTCGTGGCGTTGCGGGATTCATTGACCGCAGCAGCGAAAGCGCCGTTTTATGCGGAGCGCTTCGCGGCCTGTGGTGTCGATCCGGCGAAGTTTGAGTCGCTTGAGCAACTGAAGGACTATCCGCTGCTCACCAAGCAGGATTTGCTGCTGCATCGCGAGCAGATGGTGAACCCGGAGTTCCCGGCAAAACATCGGCTTTACATCACCACGGGTGGATCAAGCGGCGTGCCGGTCGGGTTTTATCTGCACAAGGGGGTGAGCCGACCGAAAGAACAGGCTTACCTCGAAGCGCAGTGGTCACGGCGCGGGTATCGCGTGGGAGATCGCGTGGCGGTGATTCGCGGCGGTGTCACGTCCAGCAAGGCGCAGGGCGACATTAGCTACTACGATGCGACGCGGAACTGGCTCATTCTCTCCTCGTATCACCTCACGCCGGAGCGTCTGCCGGAGTATGTGGCCGCGTTGAACCGGTTCCGGCCGCTGCACCTGCATGCGTATCCCAGCGCGGCGCTGATGCTGGCACGCGGACTGGCGCAGGCGGGCTTGAAGCTCGATTTTCCGCTTACCTCGCTGCTCTGCGGCTCGGAAAAGCTCACGGCGGTATCGCAGCAGCATTTGGAGCAGTTTTTCGGTGCCCGTGTCTGCCATTGGTACGGCCACAGCGAACGCGTGGTGCTCGCCGCACAGGGCCGCAGCTCGAATCACCTGCATTTCTGGCCTACCTACGGCTTCGTCGAGTTCGGTGAGGCAAATACGGACGGCCATCGCGAAATCATCGGCACCTCGTTTCACAATCATGTGATGCCGTTGATTCGGTATCGCACGGGAGACTTGGCGAAAATGACGAATGACGAATGCGGAATGGCGAATGCCGTCGTTTCGGAGGTCGTGGGCCGTGATTACGAGTTCCTCATCAGCGCCACCGGTCGCCGCATATCGCTCACCGCGATCAACATGCACGACCGCATCTTCGACGGCCTCCTGGCCGTGCAGTTCTTTCAGGAACGCCCCGGCGAGGTCGAATGCCGTTTTCAACCCGGCCCGCAGTGGCAAAGCAGCCGCGAGGAGGCGATGCGGGCGGGCTTGCAGAAGAAGTTGGGCGATGATTTCACGCTCACGTTGCGTGAGGTGAAGGAAGTCGAGAAGACGAGCGCGGGAAAGCACAAGTGGCTGGTGACGAAGGTGGGAATGCAGCCTCTTGCGTCGTAAGCGGCAGATGAGTATGATAAAATTATGAGCGCCGCCGTTCTCCACCTCCTCAACACCATCAAACAGCTTCCAGTGACCGAACGGCTGGAACTGCACCACGCCATCGCTGAAACCGTCCCCATGAGCGATAACCTGACCGACGATGACTTCGCAGCATTGGCAGCGGAGTCATTCCGGGCGTTGGATGAGGAGGAAGCGCATGCTGCCTAAACGCGGAGAAGTCTGGCAGGTTGACTTTGGCATCGCCCAAAAGGTCCGTCCTGCGCTGGTCATCAGCATTCCGTATGGAGACGCGGACCGGGCTTTGATTGGTGTGATCCCGCACACCACAGCCACTCGAGGATCACCCTTTGAAGCCGTTGTTCCGCTGCAAGGCTTGAAGGAGGGCGCGTTTCTTGTTCAAGGTGTGCAATCTCTGCCACCAAATTCTTTCTGCGGCGCATGGCGATTCTGAGCACGGAGCAGATGACCCAAGTCGAAGACTGCTTGCTGAACTGGCAGGGCATTCGTCGATAGGCTTTCATACTCACGAAGCGTGATGTGAGGGCAACAGTGTGGCGCACATCCATTTCCAGAAATTGATCGCTCATTGTTTTACCATGCCAGTGACAATCCCAAAATGGCTCAGACGGCCCATTCACCACATTCAACAGCGCCGTTACCTTAACGGCTTGAGGCACCAACGGTACAAGGCACACAACTCAAAATACCACACGATGAAGGAAATGTGGTATTCCAACGAAGTCGCGGTGAGGTGCGCTGATTTTTTGAATTCCATCGGACATATTGACCTCAAATCATCTCCCACTGAGGGCCTTGAGAAATTAGAGGCCGCCCTGAAAAAGATGAATTTCAGGTCAGCCTCACAAATGCTACAAAAGCTCGACAAGAATATCGAGATGGTCATAGAGTTTTTGCCAAACTCGGCACTCATGGAACTTCGGAAGCGGCATCCTGTGTTCCAATACCAATGCGATGAGTTGATTTACCGTAATACGAGAGACATTGAACTAGAATTGGAGGGGAAAGCCAAAAATGCGCTTCGAGATCTATCGCATCATGTCGACGACATGATTGTCGTACACCAAAGCCTCTTGAAGCATCTGCCAGCCCTTAGAAACGCGTGTAATCCCGGCCTCATTAAGGGGTTGTTCAAAGCGCTGGGCTGGGCAGCTGAAAAAGTGGTTGGATTAGGCGCTGATCATGCCGACAACATCATTGTTGATACTGTTATAAGGGACATTGGCGGCCCGTTCATAAAGAAGAGTATTCAGCAATTGGGTGAAAGCATCGCTTCAAACCAGACAGAACAGGCCATTAAGCACTTCACCACACTAGTGGATTCATTCGAAGGTGCTTGCCGAACATTTTCTGAAAGCAGTTTGGCAAGATTCGATTCAATATTCAGAGAATACATGGCTGTGGAGAAACAACATGAAGACAAGATTTTGAGATTATTTGGTGAGGTGGCCGCTTCGGATTATGCCCTCAAGCCGATTTATATCGCCGTGTACGGCAAGCTGAACGATTGATAGCGAGTCTGAAAATAGTGATGAAACAACTCGCCCAATACCAAGACGGACGCCTTGAACTCCAGGATGTCCCTGCACCGGTGCCGCCGCCGGGCGGGATTCTGGTGCGGACGACGTGTTCGGTGATCTCGCCGGGGACGGAGCGGATGAAGGTGGAGCAGGCGCGGATGTCGTTGCTGCAAAAGGCGAAGGCGAGGCCGGACCAGGTCAAGAAGGTGATCGACACGGCGAAGACGCTGGGCTGGAAGGCGGCGCTGGAGAAGGTGCGCAACCGGCTCGAATCGCCGACGCCACTGGGCTACTCGGCGGCGGGTGAGGTGGTGGCGGTGGATGAGTTGAACTCGCGCTTTCGTGTGGGGGATCGCGTGGCCTGCGGCGGCGCGGAGTGCGCGTTTCATGCGGAGATGATCGCGGTGCCGGATCTGCTGGCGGCTCCGGTTCCTGAGGGCGTGGAGGACTGGCAGGCGGCTTACACGACGCTGGCGTCGATCTCGATGCAGGCGGTGCGGCAGGCCGAGGTGCGGCTGGGAGATCGTGTGATGGTCATGGGGCAGGGACTCGTCGGCCTGCTGGCGACGAGTTTGCTCAAAGCCTCCGGAGCCCGTGTGCTGGCGGTGGATTTCGTTGCATCGCGACTGCAAACCGCGCTAGCGATGGGCGCGGAGCGGGTAGTGAATCCGGCGGAGACGAAAGTGGAAGACGTGGTGCGTGAATGGACGAACGGTCACGGTGTGGACGCGGTGATCATCTGCGTGGGCGGAAAGTCGAGCGGTCCGGCGGATCAGGCCATCGCGTGCCTGCGGGATCGTGGCGTGATGGTGATCACGGGCATCTACGATGCCGAACTGTCCTGGAAGACGGCCTACATGAAGGACATCCAGGTGCGCTACTCGCGCAGCTACGGTCCGGGTCGCTATGATCCGCAGTACGAGTGGGGCGGGAAGGATTATCCCATCGGCTATGTGCGCTGGACGGAGAACCGGAACTTTGAGGCCTGTCTGGAACTGATGCGCACGGGGCAGTTGGATTTGAGGCCGGTGACGACGAGGAAAGTGGGCTTTGGGGATGTTTTGGACGTTTACGACAAGCTGGAGAGCGAGCTTGGCGTGGTGATTGAGTATGCGGCGGGTAGGACAGGCGTCTCGCCTGTCACCAGTGTCGCGGGCATTCTGCCCGCAAGACAGGAGCCGGGCAGGATGCCCGGCCCACCAGGCTCAGGCGAGACGCCTGAGCTACGCGCCTTCATCCCCTACGATCCGAACAAAAAAACCGACAAATCCCGCCGCCATCTGCCGCACTGGGAACAGGAGGGCGTGACACAGTTCGTGACGTTCCGGCAGGCCGATGCCATCGCCCAGGAGCAACTGGAGCAGTGGGGGAAGGAGCGGGACGCCTGGCTGCGCGACCACCCGCAGCCGTGGGATGTTGAAACCGAGGAGCTGTATCATCGCCTTTTCTCCGAGCGTCTGGAAGGCTGGCTGGATCAGGGAGCCGGTAGCTGCGTGCTGGCGCGGGAGGATGCGGCGCGTCTCGTCGAGAATGCGATGCGGCACTTCGATGGCGAGCGTTATATCCTGGACGCCTATGTCATCATGCCCAACCATGTGCATGTGCTGCTCAAGCCGCTGGGGGATCACACGCTGTCAGACATCATGCATTCCTGGAAGAGTTTCACCTCGCGGGAGATCAAGAAACTTTACGGGCTGGGCGAGGAGGTGTTTTGGCAGGCGGAACGCTTTGATCATGCCCTGCGGAGCGAGGCGGCGCTGGAGGCCAAGCGCGAGTACATCGGCCAAAACCCGGCGAAGCTGAAAAGCGGGTTTCGAGTCGGGTCTGGGATTGGCGTGGTTGGTAGGACAGGCATCCTGCCTGTCTCAAGTGATTCGGGCATTCTGCCCGAGGCTGTGAATGCGGGCAGAATGCCCGCGACACTTGCGACAGGCGAGACGCCTGTCCTACACGTCATCGGAGCAGGAAACTTCGCGCGGACGATGCTGCTGCCGCATCTGAAAGGGAAAATCACTCTCGGCACCATCGTCAACGCCACCGGCCTCAGCGCTCGTCATGTGAAGGAAAAGTTCGGCTTCTCGGCGGCGGAGACGGATGCGGCGAAAGTTTTCGAGAGCAACGGCAACGCGGTGATGATCGGCACGCGGCATCATCTGCATGCGCCACTGGTGCTGAAGGCGTTGCAAAGCGGGAAACACACGTTTGTGGAGAAACCGTTGTGCCTTACTCGCGAGGAACTTTCTCAGATTGACGAAGCGGTGACTTCCACCTCCGGCAGCGTGATGGTGGGATTCAATCGCCGCTTTGCTCCGGCGACGGTGGCGATGATGCAAACGCTGCAAAACATCCCCGGACCGAAAACGCTGGCGTTCCATGTAAATGCTGGCCTGCTGGCACCGGATCACTGGTATGCGAATGTGGATGAAAGCGGCGGACGCGTGCTAGGCGAGGCCTGCCACTTCTTCGATTTCGCCTGCCATGTGCTCGGCAGGCCGGTGAAGGTGACTGCGCAGACGGTGGGCCGCCCGGCGGTGCCGGACTCGGTGACGGCTCAAATTGAGTTTGCGGGTGGGTCGGCGGCGCAGATCGTTTATTCAGCGGAAGGCGACTCGGCATTTCCGAAGGAATCGTTTCGGGTGTTCGCGAACGGCTCGGTGATCGAGTGCGAGAACTTCATGCGGCTCTCCATCTTCCAAAACCGAAAACAGACGGTGAAGAAATTCGCCTCGAAGGGCCATGCGGAGGAAATGGCGGCCTGGCTGGCCTTTTTGAAAGGCGAAACGAAGCATCCGCTGCCGTATGAGCAGGCGCGGCAAAGCATGCGACTGACGTTTGCAGTGCTGGAGTCGATCCGCGAGGGACGAGGAATCGCATTGTGATGAAGATCGCGTGGTATGCCCAAAGACTGCGCGCGATGAGCGCGGGCGAGATCGTGCATCGCGTGAGGGAGCGCCTCGGCAGGCGCAACGAGGCCGCGAAGCTCAAACGCATCTCTCGTCGTCCGTGGGACGGCACGTTCGCCGATTTTCCGAAGCTGCCTTGGCGTCAGCAGGTGCCGCCGGACTTGCGCAAGCAACTGGCCGCCGATGCGGAGAAGCTGGTGCGCGGCGAATGGGAGCTGTTTGGCTGGAAAAGCGTCGAGGTCGGCGCGCCGCCCTGCTGGCATCGCGACGCGACGCTCGGCGTCGTGATTGACCCCGACACGCCGTCGCGAAAGCTCGATCATCGTCATCTGCCGCACGATGCGGATGCGCGCGCGATCTGGGAAATCAACCGCTGGTCCGAAATGACGCGCATGGCGATGCACAGCGCGCTCAATGGCGACGTGCATGCCATCTGCGTCTCGCAGCTCTGGCTCGAAGACTGGTGCGACCGCAACCCGCCCGGCCACGGCATCAACTGGACGAGTCCGCTCGAAGCCGGGTTGCGTTTGATGAACTTCTGCTGGTTCGACGCGCTCGTGCGCGGCTGCAACGACCCCGAACTGGCCCGGCGGCAGGATGAACTCACGGTGCGCATCGTTCCCGTGCATGCATGGTGGGTGTGGCAGCGTAGATCGTTTGGTTCCTCGGCGAACAACCACCTCATCGGCGAGCTGAGCGCTCTGGTGATGGCGATCACGCGCTGGCCGTCGCTGGCGCTCATGATCTGCCCGGCGCAACGCGTGTGGAAGCTGCTGGAGCGCGAGATTTTGCGCCAGTTCGCTGCTGATGGCGGCAACAAGGAGCAGGCGCTGCATTATCATCTCTTTGCCTGGGAAATGAGCTGGCATGCGGGCCTGGCGGCGGACGGTTTGAAAGGCGCGGCGCTGGAACGGCTGACGAAAGCGGCGCAGTACTTCGTGGATGTCGTCGAAGCTCCTGAATGCTGGGATTTCGGCGACTCGGATGACGCGCAGGTGCTCCCGCTGGCGGTGAAACGCTCCAACGCGGCCGCTGAGTTTCGCGGCTGGTTGCTTGGCCGGTCAGATGGCTCGGCGCTGCGTTACTGGCTGGGTGAACCGCCGAAAGGCGTGAAGGCCTCCATGCGCAGCAAATGGCTGGTGCAGCCGGAAAGCGGTCTGGCGGTCTGGCGCGATGCACGCTGGACGGTGCGTGCCGATGCCTCACCGCTCGGCCTTGGCAGCATGGCAGCGCATGGTCATCTGGATGCGCTGCATGTCTCACTCTGGTTTGAGCAGCATGCGCTCGTCATTGATCCTGGAACCGGCGCTTATTACGGCAACACCGCGCTCCGCTCGCGTCTGGCCTCGTGGGAGGCTCACAACGGCCCGGTGCCGGTCTCAGGCCGCCACACGCCGCGACGGCTGGGGCCGTTTTTGTGGATGAATCATCATGCCACACCGACCGTGGAGCTGAGCAACGACATCTGTGTGATGAGCCTGGAATGCGACCGGGCCTTCGTGCAGCGCGCGGTGAATGCCTCGCAGGGATATGTCGAGATTTGCGACGAGGTCGGCATGGAAACATCCCATCTCGTGACGTGGCAGCTCGCACCCGGCTGGCGCGTCGAGCAGGAGCGTAAAGACGGCTTCGTCTGCCATCATGCCGATTCCATTCCCGTGCATGCGACGTTCAACGGGGCGGCCATTGAGTCCTGGGAAATCGTGGAACGCGAGGCATCGCCGCATTTTCGGGAGCAAGTAACGACTCAGGCCGTCACCATCACCTTCAAGGGCACTCTGACGACCGTCTGGCGCAAGGCCGGGTGATTCAGCCATCATTTTCAAACCAAGCCGAGGCGCGGGAGATGATCCCGTGCCTCGTTCTTTTTCGGAAAGGGCCGCGTTTTGGAAGTTAGTGCGTTTGCGATATAGGGCACAGGTCGCAGCTCCCCTCACCTAACCTCTCCCCGCAGAGACATGACAGACCAGGCGCAGGCTGTGCGCGGGGAGAGGGACTTGAAAGCGGGCCTTCTGGCCTCAATGCGCTGTCGGGGATTCTCTGTCATCGAAGCCGCCCTCTTTTTCAGTCCCTCTCCCCGCTATGGGTGCTCCCATGATCTGAAACATGACGCGGGGAGAGGTTAGGTGAGGGGGCTGATGCCAAACTCGTGTGGCACGACAAACACTGCACCCACTTCTCGGATGAACCGCATCTTTCAAAGACCGCGAAAATTTGCCGGAGTTGCGACCTTGAGCATCGTCAGGCGCTCGCCATAGAAAATGGCTCCAAACCCACCCAGCGACCATCATGCGGCTCCAAGACCAGGTCATTCTCATCACCGGCAGCACCACCGGCATCGGCGAATTCATGGCGCGGCGATTTGTCGCTGAAGGTGCCAAAGTCATCCTGCATGGCCGTGACTCCGCGCGTGGCGAGGCATTGAGAAAAGAACTCGGCAGCGACAAGACCGCGTTTTGCCAGGGAAGTCTCGAAGACCCCGCTTACCCTGAAAAACTGGCCGCAGATGCCATCGCCGCCTTTGGCAAGGTCGATGCGCTGGTGAACAACGCCGCGCTGACCAGCCGCGGGCGCATCACCGAGACCGACTCGGCTTTTTTTGACCGCATGATGGCCGTGAACGCCCGTGCGCCGATGCTGCTCATCCGCGCGCTGCTGCCCGAGTTGAAGAAAAACCAGGGCGTCGTGCTGAACATCGGTTCCGTGCTGGCGTACTGCGGCCAAGCGAACATGCTGGCCTACTCGATGTCCAAAGGCGCGCTCATGACGATGACGCGCAATCTGGCGGACTCGCTCGGCATGGAGCGCGTACGTGTGAACCAGCTCAACGTCGGCTGGACGCTCTCAGACAACGAATACCAAGTGAAACTGGGAGACGGCCTCGGCGAAGGCTGGCCGGAGCGTCTGCCGCCTTCGGTGGTGCCGATGGGCCGTCTTTTGATGCCGGAAGACATCGCCGCCGCTGCCGTCTATTGGGTGGGCCGCGAGAGCTATCCCGTCACCGGCACTGTCGCCGAACTGGAGCAGTATCCGATCATCGGTCGCTACGCGAACGCCGAAGGCGACGCGGAAAATCAAAAGGATCATAGTGCGTAAGCTCATGAAACCATCGCCATCACGAGGAGTGTCAGCTGTCAAAGAAGCTCTTGTTCAAATCCAAGAGCAGATAAAGACCGCCGTTATTCTTCGTGATTTCGAGGAAGAGATTGGTCACCGGAGAAGCGAGCGGCAGACTGCTGAGTGGCTGGAAAAGAAATATGGGATACGCCATCTCAATACCAGAGAAGGCAGAATCGACTTCATTTTGAAACCCATTCTGGCCGATCATGTGGTTTTCGATATTCATGAGGTTCCATTCGTGCTCAGCGACATAGGCATGCTGATCACGTCGGACACAATTGTTGCCGTTGAGCAGGTGATGCAGCATTATCGTGAGAAAGTTGATTCCAACTACAATGGGAGCATCGACTACCAGCTTATGTCCGGTTACCGACCACAAGTTGATCTGATTTGCCGTTTGCCTCGGTGTTATTATCAACACCCAGGCTATGTCGCGCCTGTTGAAGATTTAATGGATTCTCTCGCCGTGAGATTTTATGCGGCCAAGAGGACTGGTGATGCAGAAGATGGTGCAGTTGGTTGGCTGGTTAATCGCATCTTTAAGCATGTCCAGCATACAACCGAAGAAGAGTTATTGGCTCAGCTTAGCAAAGGCCTGAAGTTTTGGAACTCAAGTCGATTGCAGCAATGTCTTGTGACCTGGAGAAAAGTGGTCGGGCCAACTTTGTTGCCTCACGAATTTGCGACAACCTCAAACTAACTAATAAAAACAAACTCATGAAACTGATCCGCTTTGGCAACCCTGGAGAAGAAACCCCCGGCCTGCAGCTCGACGACGGCCGGCGCATCGACGCGAGCGCGTTCGGCAGCGACTACGACGAGAAATTCTTCGGCGGAGACGGCCTTGAACGTCTCGCCGCATGGGCGAAGGCAAATGCCGACACGGCACCGACGGTGGATGCCAGCGTGCGTCTCGGCCCGTGCATCGCACGCCCCAGCAAGATCATCTGCATCGGCCTAAACTACAGCGATCATGCCAAGGAGAGTGGCATGCCGATCCCGGCGGAGCCGATTGTGTTTTTCAAGGCCACTTCGGCGATCACCGGCCCGAATGACAACGTCGTCATCCCGCGCAACTCGAAGAAGACCGACTGGGAGGTCGAGCTGGCCTTCGTGATCGGCAAAAAAGCCAGCTACGTCTCCGAAGACGACGCGATGAGCTATGTGGCCGGCTACTGCGTGCATAACGACTACAGCGAGCGCGAATGGCAGCTCGAACGCGGCGGCCAGTGGGTCAAAGGCAAAAGCTGCGACACCTTCGCGCCCATCGGGCCGTTCCTCGCCACGAGCGACGAGATTCCTGACCCACAGAACTTGAAGCTCTGGCTCAAGCTCAATGGCAAGACGATTCAAAACAGCAGCACCGCACAGATGATCTTCGGCGTGAAGACGCTGGTGAGTTATCTGAGCCAGTTCATGAGCCTGTTGCCCGGCGACATCATCACCACCGGCACGCCTCCCGGCGTCGGTCTCGGCTTCAAGCCTGATCCCCTCTTCATGAAGCCCGGCGATGTGATCGAACTCGGCGTCGAAGGACTCGGAGAACAGACGCAGACGGCGGTGGCGGCAGGGTGACAGCATCGGATTGATCGAGGTCAGTCATTGGCCTCGGGCCGTTCGAGCCTCGTTTCATCACGATGAAGGCCAGGCATGAGGCAGGTTCCAAGCATTCTCTGCTTGGAATCCCGCACGCCATCTGTGTAGTCTTCACGCATGACTCCTTCCACTCTCTCCCGCCGTCAGTTCGGAACCCTCGCCAGTGTCAGTGCCATCGCCGCGATGCTGCAAACTCAGATCGAAGCCGCTGACAAGGCTGCAGGCGGCGGCAAGATTCGGCACTCGGTTTGCAAGTGGTGCTACAAGGATATCCCGCTGAAGGACTTCTGCCTCGCCGCGAAGGAGATCGGCCTCGAATCAGTCGAGCTGCTCGATCCGAAGGACTTTGCCACGATGAAAAAGCATGGCCTGCACTGCGCCATGGTCAGCTACCCCACCATCGAAGGCCCCGGTGGTGTGAAGATTGGGCCGATTCCGAAGGGCTGGAACCGTGTCGAGCATCACGATCTGCTCGTGCAGGCCTACGAACCTCTGTTGAAGGAATCTGCTGAGAACGGGTTCAAACAAGTCATCTGCTTCAGCGGCAACCGCGAGGGCATGAGCGATGAGCAGGGCCTCGAAAACTGCGCCAAGGGCCTCCAGCGCCTCCTGCCGCTCTGCGAGAAGCTCGGCGTCACGCTCGTGATGGAGCTGCTCAACAGCAAGGTGAACCACCCCGACTACATGTGCGATCACAGCGCCTGGGGCGTCAGCCTTGTGAAGAAACTCGGCTCACCGCACTTCCGGCTGCTCTACGACATCTACCACATGCAGATCATGGAGGGCGACGTCATCGCCACCATCCGCCGCGATCATGAATCCTTCGCCCACTACCACACCGGTGGCGTCCCCGGACGTGCGGAGATTGATGAGACGCAGGAGCTGAATTATCCGGCGATCATCAAGGCCATCCAGGAAACCGGCTACACCGGCTACCTCGGCCAGGAATTCATTCCGAAGCGCCCCGACAAGCTCGCCTCACTCAAGCAGGGTGTGCAGATCTGCACGGTGGGGTGAGCCTGTTCACCGCAGTGGCTCCGTGCCCTCGCTGAGTATCGAGAGATAAGCGTCGTAGGCATAGAGGCGGCCATACTTGCCGCCGGTGATCTCGCGGACGATGCCGAGGGTCTGGAGGCGTTGCAGCGCCTTCGTCGCCGTGGGTAGGGAGACGTTCATCTTTGCTGCGGCCTTGCTGGCGGAGAGTAGAGGAACGCGTTGAAGTTGTTCCTGAGCTTGAAGCAGCGATCCCGTGGCACCGGGCAGCAATTGGAGCTTCTCGCGGTCTTGTCGGAATATGGTCCAAAGGCGGCGAGCAGTGAGTGCGGCGTCATCGGCCGTCTCCTTCACACCGCAGAGGAAAAACGACAGCCATGCCTCCCAATCACCCGTTTCACGCACCTGCTGGAGATGCGCGTAGTAGTCGGAGCGGTGCTGTTTGAAATACAAGCTCAAGTAGAGCATTGGCTGGCGCAGCATACCCTCGGCGCTGAGGATCAGCGCGATGAGCAGACGCCCTAGACGGCCGTTGCCATCGAGAAACGGGTGGATGGTCTCGAACTGCACATGCGCCAGCGCGGCTTTAATGAGCGTGCCGGTCTTCACGGGGTCGTTGTGGATGAATTTCTCCATAGCGCCCATGCAATCGAGCACCATGTCCGGCGGGGGAGGCACATGGCGGGCATTACCGGGCCTGGTACCGCCGATCCAGTTCTGCGAGCGACGAAACTCGCCCGGTTGCTTGGTGCTGCCGCGTCCAGAGGAAAGAAGCTGGCCATGCAGCTCGGTGATCAGCCGCAGAGAAATCGGCAGACCCTCGGCGAGACGCTGCATGCCCAACTCCAAGGAGGCTACATAGCAAGAAACCTCTCGAACATCTTCTGTCGGCAATCCAGGTGCCTGTTCAACTTCATGTGCGAGCAGTTCATCGAGCGTGGACTGAGTGTCCTCAATCTGTGAGGACAAAACCGCTTCCTTCCGGACATATGAATAGACAAACGTGTCCGGGGCAGGCAAAACATCAATCTGCCCGTCCAAACGACCAACTGCCAATGAGGCGTTCTGCAGCTGCTCATGCAGTTCGTCATCCAGTATGATTTTTGGTACTGGCGGAAGGGGAGCTGGCACAAACGCACGACATTCCTCCCCCAAAGTGGAGACAGGAACGAAATGGCCGGTGAGTCCTCGATTCATCAATTAAAGAAACAATAAGCTTTCTTTAATTTGGGCCGGAAGATCGAAAGTTTCTATCGTTTTGTGGCTACAAATGAAAGAAAACAGATCGGATCTTTCATTTGGTCGCCCCAAATGTCAGAAACTGAAGTTTGCCGCTCTCAAGAAGGCACAGGCACCAGCTTCTCCATCTCCTCCGCCGCCTTTTCCCACTCGCTGGTGAATTTGGGGATCTTGGTCTCCACGGCTTCCAGTTCGGCACTGAGGACGCGGAACTGGGCGGCGTCGGCGTAGGTCGCTTCTTCCTGGAGGAGGTTGACGATCTCGTGCTTGCGCTTGTCGAGCGTGGCGAGTTCCTGCTCGATCTTGAAAATGCGCAGATCGAGTTCCTTCTTGGCTTTGCTGAAGGCATTGCGTGCATCGGCCTCGGCACGACGCTGCTGCTTGCTCTTCGGCGGCTCACGGACAGCAGGAGCAGTCCAGGTGGTGGGCTGGGCGTTGTGCAGCGTGGCGGTCAGGGCTTCGCGGGCAGAACCGGCCTTGGATTTGTCGAGGTAGTATTGGTAATCCCCGGCGTAAGGCGTGATGACGCCGGCGCTGACGTGCAGGACTTGCTTGGCCATCTGGCGGATGAAGTGAACGTCATGGCTGATGAAGACGAGCGTGCCTTCGTATTGATCGAGCGCGCCGATGAGCGCGTCGATGCTGCCCATGTCGAGATGCGTCGTCGGCTCGTCCATGAGCAGGAAGTTCGGCGGATCAAGCAGCAGGCGCACGAGCACGAGGCGGCTCTTTTCACCACCGCTGAGCACGCCGACGGGCTTGAAGACATCGTCGCCGTGGAAAAGGAACGAGCCGAGCAAGGTGCGGCACATGTTTTCACCGGGCCGGCTCGGCAGGTCCATGGCGGACTCGAGAACGGTGTGACGCATGTTGAGCACATCGCCGCGATACTGGGCAAAGTAGCCGAGTTTGACGTTGTGGCCGAGCTCGCAGGCACCGGCCTGCGGTGTGAGCGCTCCGGCGAGCAGTTTGAGAAGCGTGGATTTGCCCGCGCCGTTCGGGCCGACGAGCACGGTGCGCTCGCCGCGCTCCATTTCGAGATTGAGGCCGCTGTAAACGGGCTGCGTGCCATAGGCGAAATCAACGTCCTTCACGCGGATGACACGCTGACCGCTGCGAATCGGCTGCGGGAAGCGGAACTTCACCGTCTTGGCGTCAGCGACGGGCGCATCGACTTTTTCGATGCGGTCGATCATCTTCGCCTTGTCCTGCGCACGGGAGGCGAAGTTGGCCTTTGCTTTGAACTTGTCCACCCAGGCCTGCATCTTGGCGAGTTCGCGCTGCTGATTGTCGTAGGCGCCTTGAAGTTGCTCGGCGCGCGCGGCCTTCTCGCGCAGGTAGTTGTCGTAGTTGCCGACGTAGCGGGTGATCTTGCTGTGGGCGATCTCGAGGATGCTGTTGGTGAGCGCGTTGAGGAACTCACGGTCATGCGAGATCATGAGAATGGCGCCCGGATAGCCCTGGAGGTAGTTCTGGAACCAGATGAGCGATTCGAGGTCGAGATGGTTGGTCGGTTCGTCGAGCAGCAGCAAATCCGGCTCCTGCACGAGCAGTCGTGCGAGGTGCGCTCGCATCACCCAGCCGCCGCTGAGCGTGCGGGCGTTGCGCTCGAAGTCCGATTCGCGAAACGCGAGTCCGCTGAGGATGCGCTTGGCCTTCGGCTCGATTTCCCAGCGGTGATCCTCGTCCACATGACCGGTCGCCAGTTCCAGCACCGTCACATCCTCAATCGGCGCGCTTTCCTGCGGCAGGAAGCCGAAGCTGATGCCGCGCTCCATGACCACCTGACCATCATCCGGCGTGGTATCCTGCAGCAGGAGCGAGAACAACGTCGATTTGCCGGTGCCGTTCGGGCCGATCAGGCCGATTTTTTCGCCACGGTTGATGTGGAACGACACCTGGCTGAACAAGGTGCGGCCGGCGTAGGTTTTGCTGACATTGGAAACGGAGAGCATGCGGAATTTGGGGGCGTGCATAGTGGCCCTGATTCGCTCGCTGTCGAGTTTGCAGGCGATTTCATGCCCGCCAGGGAAAAAGCAGCCGCTGGCAGGCGTTTGCACTCCCACATGCACCTCTCGCGTCTTTTCATCGTGTCGCTGTTCGCGACGAGTTCCTTGGTCTCAGCCGAAACCGCCACAATGCCACCCGGTTGGCATCAATTTCGTGGTCCAAACCGCGATGGCATCTCAGCGGAGACCGGCTTGCTCAAATCCTGGCCGGAGGGAGGGCCGAGGCTGCTGTGGGAGGTCAAAGGCGCGGGCGGCGGCATGGGATCGGTGACGGTGGGAAAGGGGCGCATGTTTGTGGTGGGGAATCGCAAGGAGGGCGTGTCGCTCACCGCCTTCGATCTGGTGACGCAGGAGGAAGTATGGAGCACGGTGATCAGCGACAAACGCGATCAGCCGAACGGTGCACCGACCTTTGATGGCGAGCGGCTGTATGCCGTGAGCAAGGACGGCATGCTCGCGTGCTGCGATGTGGAAAGCGGCGAATTGCTGTGGCGGAAGAGCTACACGTCCGATCTCGGCGGCCTGATCATGAGCGGCTGGGGCTTCAGCGAGTCACCGCTGGTCGATGGCGATCTCATTATTGGCGTGCCGGGTGGCAATGACAGCATCGTGGCCGCGATGGACAAGACAACCGGAGCGGTGAAGTGGAAGTCGTCGCTGCCCGCCGATGTGGGCACGCGTGGCAAAGACGGCGCGGGTTACACCGGCGTGGTGATCTCGAACGGCGGCGGCGTGAAGCAATACATCACCCTCGTGGGCCGCGGACTCGTCAGCGTGCGTGCCAGCGATGGCAAAACGCTCTGGACCTACAACTCGGTGGCGAACGGCACCGCGAACATCCCGACGCCGTTGGTGTGGGATGATTATGTCTTCACCTCCTCAGGCTACGGCACGGGCGCGGCACTGCTTCAGTTGAAGAAAGACGGCGACGGTGTGGCTGCTGAAGAAAAGTATTTCCTCAAGGCGGGCACCTTCCAAAATCACCACGGCGGCATGGTGCGTATCGGCGATCACATTTACGCCGGCAGCGGTCACAACAACGGCATCCCAGTGTGTCTCGAATGGAAAACCGGAAAAGTCGTGTGGGAGCAGAGCGAGCGTCCCGGTCGCGAAAGCGCCGCCGTGATCAGCGCCGAAGGCCAGCTCTATTTCCGCTGGCAGGACGGCACCATGGGCCTCATGGAGGCCACACCGAGCGGCTACAAACTGCAAGGCAGCTTCAAACTGCCAAATGTGAAAGGTCCGAGCTGGCCGCACCCGAGCATCCACGAGAAAAAGCTGCTCATCCGCGCCCAGGATCAAATCTTCTGCTACGATCTGGCGGCGGAGTAGTCCGGTTGCTTCGCAACCGGTCATCCATGCTCCAGTTGCGAAGCAACTGGACTACTTTGCCAGTAGGTGCGCCACGCTTGATTTTGGATCATGGCGTCGCGGGGAATCTGCCAGACGATGAGCAGCACGCCGAGCAGGTCGCCGCAGGCCAGAAATGCGTTCACGACAGAGCCGGTGACCGGCAGTGGATGCATCCAGCCAGTCAAAGCGCTCACGATCAACGGCAGGATGCTCAAAACGATGAACGGCGCGATGAGGATGGCGATGAAGCGGTTCCGGCTCATTGGACCGTGACAGTGCGCGTAAAACATGCCGCGTGACAGCCAGAGACCGATGCAGGTGCGGTCCGACAGGCCGCGACCAGGGTGAACAAGCGCATGAACAGCCTCATGGACGGGAATCAGCCAGATGAACGCCGCCAGTCCCCACGCCATGAACTGCGGATCAAGGACGACGGCTTTCAACGGAGTGCGCCAGGACCAAAGGGCCAAAATCCCGCCTCCAGACACGACCGCCACCGGCACGGCCAGCAATTGCATCAGCCACGGCGTCGGCTCTTTCAAGGCACGCCAAGGTGGTTGGGGCATGAAGTCCGGTGTTTCAGGGATGGGGCCGAAGTGGACGCGCATGATGCTGGCGTGAACGGCAGACAAGCCGTGATCCTTCCTCGTCAGGGGATCGTTTTGAGCCTTTGAACGGACCTGTGGAGAGATTAGCGGGCGGGTTCGTGGCGTGCTTTGCCGGTGAACAAAGCGCCTGGGGGACGGCGTAGTTTGCGCATGTCATTCCGCGCTTTCTTTCTCGCCGCTTCGTTCACTGCCACCGTCATCGCCGCTCCTCCAGGGGCCACGCCGCTGTCGCCTCCAGCGCCGCCGAAGTCCGTCGCACCGCACGTTCCGGCGAACTGGAAGGTCGGTGTGGCCGTTGCCAAGGTGACGCCACAGAAGATGCTCTTCATGGCGGGGTATGCGTCGCGCAAAACGCCTGCCGTAGGCAAGGTGCAGGAGCTTTTCGCCAAGGCGCTCGCGCTGCAAGATGAGCAGGGAAACAAGCTCGTGTTTGTGACGCTGGATCTCATCGGCGTCCCGCAATTGCTGCGTCATGCCGTTGCCGAGCGTGCGGAGAAAGAGTTCAAGCTGCCGCAGGCGAACCTCGTCATGAATGCCTCGCACACGCACAGCGGACCCTCGCTGCGCACGACGCCGCTCACGGAGAAGGACATGGACAATCCGAAAGCCAGGGACTCCTGGGAATACACGCAGAAGCTGCAGGACGACATTGTTGGCATCATCGGCAAGGCGCTGGCGGATGTGCAGCCGGCGCGTCTCACCTGGAACAAGGCGCGCTGCGGCTTCGCCATGAACCGCCGCCGCGACTACACGCTGCCGCCGGATCATCCGAACGCGAACAAAGCGCCGAACCCGAACGGCCCGGTGGATCACGAGGCGCCCGCCCTGCGCGTCGAAGCGCCCGACGGCACCCTGCGAGCGACGCTCTTTGGCTACGCCTGCCACAACACCAGCCTCGGCTTCTACAATTACTGCGGCGACTACGCCGGTTTTGCCCAGGAATACCTCCAGGAGCATCGACCCGGCTTCACCGCGTTGTTTTTGATGGGCTGCGGGGCCGATCAGAACCCCTATCCGCGTCGCAGTGATGTGGTTCCTGGCGTCACCGATCTCGAACTCTCGATGCAGCATGGCAGAGCGCTTTCCAATGCCGTCGAAATGGCGCTCACCGTCAATCCGCGTCCCGTCGCCGGTCCGATTCGGGCCGCGTATGAGGAGATCATCCTCGATTACGCCAAACCGGGCCGCGACCCGCATCCCTATCCCGTACAGGTCATCAAACTCGGCAACGATCTCACCTTCATCACGCTCGGAAGCGAGGTCGTGGTCGATTACTCACTGCGCTTCAAGCGTGAGTTTGCCGGTGAGGCGGGCGTGTGGGTGGCGGGTTACTCCAACGACT
Source organism: Verrucomicrobiales bacterium (assembly GCA_003506995.1). Classification (GTDB taxonomy): domain Bacteria; phylum Verrucomicrobiota; class Verrucomicrobiia; order Verrucomicrobiales; family Verrucomicrobiaceae; genus Prosthecobacter. Next base: position 26,748 of record DNXB01000014.1, on the reverse strand, counting down.
ACACCGGCTACGTCCCGAGCCTTCGTGTGTTGAAGGAAGGCGGCTACGAGGCCGCCGCCGGCTGGGCTGAAAGCGTCGAAGACCGCATCGCAAAAAAAGTTCACGAGATGCACGCTCTTCTGTCAAAGTGACCGGCTCACAAGCCTGACAAGCGCTTCAACACTTCCACGGCCTTCGTTTCGAAGAGCTTCTGCCACTCCGGCGCGACGATCACATCGCAGTCTTCCTGCGCGTAGCCTGGGTTGCGGCGCTGCTGCTCCGTGGCGGTGTACCAGATGTAGCCGTTGGTGTAGCCGGAGACGTGCGCGTTGGCATCCTGCGCGGCTTTTTTGATGTTGAGACCGACTTGCACCGTGACCTCGCCGGGGAAGGTGACGAGCTTGAAGGCACCCACGCGCAAACCGCACACTTCGGCATCCAGCGTGGGGCTGTTCGCGGCTTTCGTCTCGGCGAGGTGCCTTTTGAGCAAGGCGAGGTTCGCGTTCAGCCGCGTGAGCTTTTCCATGACGGCGAGATTGCCGAGATAGGCCTCGACGAGCACCTTGTTGTCGGTGTCGAGCTGCTGGAGCGGCTTGGCGTTGTCGAGATAGCCCTGCGCGTAGTGCGAGGGCGTTTCGGGCCAGAGTTTGTGCTGCATGAGCAGCGGCAGGAAGGTCTTGAAATTGATGTTTGTGGGCTTCAAGGCCGCCACGAGGCCTCGTTGCTCGTTTTCGATGTTTGAGATGCGTTGTTCGAAATCAGCGGCGCGGGGCAGTGCGATGACTTCGCGGCTGATTTTCAGCGTGGCATCATTTTGCGGCTCAAACTGACGCATCGCGGCCAAAACACTCGCGCCGAGCATGGTGCCGAGCGGCTCGGCATTCGCGGGGCGGCTGACTTCCTTGTAATGCACCGGATTAATGTCGCCGCCGCAGCCCTGGACGAAGAACGCCATCGCGCCGGTGGCCTCTTCGATCACTTTCGAGGCAAAGCCGGGATAGTCGGCCGAGTTGCCCTTGCTTGGCGGGTTCATGATCGGATGGCAGGCGAAGTGATACACCACCGCCAGCGGCGTGCCGTCCGCGCGATCCAGCCGCAGCAGGCCGATCTGCGGATCAATCGGACCCGTGCTGACCACGTCCTCGTCTCGGGGCATCGAGTAGGCGCGGCGCATGTCGATTTGCGTGCCGTCCTTGAGGAACATGCGGCGGTTTTCGCTGATGCGGCTTTCGCTGCCATTGCCTGCGCTCACTTTGACCGGCACGAGTTGCTTCGCCGCCTCCTTCACCACTTGCACGACGAGCTGCTGCAAGTCATTGCGCACGATGCCATGGCAGTGGCTGGCATTGATGACCACGCCTGCCGGTGGTATGCCGAGATCGCGCTCCAGTTCGTCTCGCACGTTGGCAAGGAAGCCGTTCCCGATGCGTCCGATGCCGCCGATGGCCACGGCATCCACCGTGATGAGCACGGCGGTCGTCTCGCCGCTCTTCAAAACGAGCGCCTTGGCGAAACACGGATCATTCACCGGCCCCGTGCGGTCCGTGATGTCCACCTTGGCGATGCCGGCGAGGATTTCGGCGTGCGCGGTGATGATGGAGCCCAGGAAGACGGCCAGAATGGCAAGGCGGAGATGCATGAGATCATACAACGCCGCATCTTGCAGGACTTGTCCTTTCCCATCGGCCAAAATTGCAGGTTGTCTTGATTCCATGCTGCCAGCCTTTGGATGAGCCCCAATCATGAGGCGAATCCGCGATACGGCGGTTGCCTCTCCTCATCCCGGGCATACATGGCGTCATGCTCCTCACGGTTTTCCTTCTCAGCGGCGGGTTGTTCACGCTCGCCGCCGCGCTTTTGAACTGGGATTGGTTCTTTCGGCATCCGACAGCAGCGCCGGTGACATTCATCCTGGGGCGCTCCGGGGCGCGGGTGGCCTACGCATGCCTGGGCCTGCTACTTGCCGGAGTGGGCGGCTGGCGGGTGGTCTCGCCACCGGCGACGATCACGCCCGCGATGCTCCAGACGCTGACACATCCGCACGGTTTCTCCGTGCTGGAAGCGGATGCGGCATCCCAACTGCGCGGCAAAGACCGTGCAGGGCGGCTCGCGCTGAAAGACGGCGACTGGACGCGGTTCGAGATGGCGCTGTCTGCGGGCCATCCGCTGCATGGGCTGCTGGATGACACCGACTCTTTCGGTGTGGACATCGACCCTGGTTTCCTGCTGCGGCATCGCCTTCGGGGCGAAACCATCCGGGCCACGCTCTTCTACTTCGACGCCACACTTCGGCCCTGTGACAATTTTTTGTTCAGCCGCACTCCGCTGTCGTCCGCCGAGTTTGTCGTGGTGGTCTGGGACAAGCCGGCCTCGGAGGCATTCGGCGAGAAAACGGGGCTGCGAGCGGTGTGGTATCGAAAGACGGACGCGGACTTTGCCAGGCACGCCAGCATTGATTGACGCTGCGCGGGGCCGCGCCAGCAACGCCAGCAGCCTGCCTTGGTTGGGAGCGACGCTGATGGCCGGAAGACCTGCCGCCGTGCTGGAGGCTAAGCGTTCTTCACGCAGCCCCGACGCGAGCGTGTTCTGCTTTCGCGGCTCCGGCGAGAAGGATCACGAACGGGTGGGGCATCCGCTCGGCGCCGGGGGCGTAGGATGACACCGCGCCTACGACAGGATGCCCGTTTCTCAAGGCAGGAGTTTGATCGAATACACCGCCATTTTCGCGGGCAGTTCGAAGCGCAGAAGCGCGTCTCCTTTGCTGGAGGTGGGTTGAGCGGCGACAGAAGCTCCGTTTTCGCTTTGAAGCACGGTCTTCGAGGCATCCCAGGAGACAGGCGGCGTGAACTCAAGCGTCAGCGGCTGGTCGTAGAGCGTCGCATCGGTCGCGCAGTCGAGCTGGAAGGTGATGCTCTTCGCGTCTGACTTCACCAGCGTGAGCTTGGCGGCGTTGCGCTCGGTTTGATACTTGTGGATGTCCGCCATGCCGGCGATCCACAGATCGGAGGCGTGTTGTTTGGCGATGTCGAGGGCCGCGCGGAAGTTCGCCTCGGTGCTGCTGAGGCCGTCGCCGATGTAGTGGTAATGGATGCGGCACCAGAGACCGCGCTGGATGTGCTGGTCGAGGATGCGGCGGAAGTTTTCGACACGATTGCCATAGCTGTCATCCATGCCGGTGCTGTTCTCCGAGGCGTCGAAGTGATGATACTTGTCCAGGTAGTGGCGCAGGGTGCGCGTGGTGTCCCAGCGCGTGCCGCCGCCGAGGTTCAAGGCTGTGAGCCGGCTCTTGCCGGGCGTCATCTTCCAGATCGCCTGCGCGGCCTCGCCGATCTCGGCCTCCATGTCTTCATCACCAAAGCCCCCGCGATGATGCGCGGAGTGATTGGCAAACTCATGATCGCCCTGCTTCGCCAGCGCCTCCCATTCGGCACGATGCTGCTCGAAATCGGAAGTGCGACGGCTGCCGGGCTCGGAAGCGCCCGGATTGATCATGAAGGTGCCGCGAAAGCCATGCTCGCGCAGGATTGGCACGGCCTTGGTGAGCTGCGTGGGATGCGAGTCGTCAAAACGGATGCTCAACGCGGCAGCGCGTCCGTCGTGCCATTTCGCGACGCGCATCTTCACGCCGCTCACGTTGTCCTGGATCGCACGGTCTTTGTCGGATGCTGGCTTTGACCAGCCGCCGGGCGGCTCCACGGCCTGCACAAAGCAGGTTGTTGCCCCCGCAGGCAATGGGATCAGCATCTTGAACCACTCGATGCCGGTGCGCTGAACCAGCAGCGCCTTGTCATTTACATCGAGCGCTTCCACATCAGCGGCTGGCCACGCATTCGGGCCGGCATTGGGCAGCTCGACGCGAATCGCCAATGGCTTCGTCTCTCCTTTCGGGTCCACATCCACCCGCAGCTTGAACTTCTCCAACCGCTCCGCCTGGATGACAGCAGGGCCTTGATGGCCATTGAGCGTCACCTTTACGCCTCCAAGCTCAGCGACCTGGGCGGCACCAGTCACAGCAAGCATGAATGAGGCGAGGGTCGAGAGGAGGAGACGTTGTGTTTTCATGATATGACGGTGGGCAAGGAAGACGTGACGCTTGTCTGAAACCAGCCGTCGTCACTTCAGTTGTCCGGCAACTCCTCGACACCGAGGCGGTGATGCCAGGCACAGCCGCGTTGTCAACGCCTGCGGAGGCGCAGATTGCGGTAGGCGACTTCACCGCCGTTGTTTTGCAGGGCGAGCGCGCCACGGCTGCCGGCGCCAAACTGCGGCTTTCCGGCAAACTTGGATGCGCCCAGCGTGGCGAGGAAGCTGGCGTCTGCGACATCGTAGGCGCAGACTTTCTGGCCGTTGATCCAGTGCTCGCGGCGTGTGCCGCTGATCACGAGGCGCGCGGTGTTCCATTCACCGAGCGGCTTGGAGGCATCACTCTGGGGTTGTACCACGGCGAAGAGGCCTCCCGAGGGCGTGCTTCCCGAAAATGCCGGGTCGCACAGTTGCATTTCGGGCGCGGCCAGGGGGTCGCCGACCATGTGATAAAACACACCGCCATTTCCGCCCGGACCGACGCGCCATTCGAAGTCGAGTTCGCAGTCACCCAGTTCCTCGATGGTGCGCAACACGGACTTGGTGGAACTCAGCAGCGCGCCTGCTTCCACGCGCCAGCTCGCCTCGGGCGCGGTGTCGTTGGTGGTCTTCCATCCGGTGAAAGTGCGGCCGTCGAACAGAGCTTCCGTCGTGGCGACGGCCGGACTGCCTTCGATCTTCCCCGTGCCGGTGACTTCGCGCACCTCAATCTTGTGGAAGGTGACGGCGCGATTCCATGAACCAATGCCGAGATGCTGGTCGTCGCGCAGACGCATGATGGCCTCCATGCTCAGGCGCTTGAAGTCACCGGTCCATTTCAAGAGCTCCTTGCCATCCAGCAAAGCGCGCAGGCCGTCACGCCGCACTTCGACGGTCGAGCGGTAACGGCGGCCGGGCTCGATGGCGGTGCTGGTTCGAACGGCTGCCTCGTCGAACTGGCTGCAGAACTTGCCATCGAGCAAATCGAGACCGTAAAGCGGCGGAGTCCGGCTGTGGGCATTGAGTTTCCAGGCAAACGAGTGTCCTGCTGCGGAGAGATACTGGTTCACGTTCGCTCCGGCATCGTCGGGCGTGAATTCCATCTCGAAGTCATATTCCTCCGGTGGTTGATACGGCAGTTGCAACACCGACGCGCCTGTCGGACGCGCGACCGAGACCGTGCTGGCGGTGCGCGACCACTCACCCAGGAGAGCGTCGCGCTTCACCTCCACCAGCGTGAGGAGGTCAATGGTGCGGCCCTTGGCGGAAGATGACTGGCTCGGTGGCTGGGATGCCGCCTGCGCGGTCGCATTTGCCGCAGCAGGCGATTTGCCACGCATCCCCGACATGATCACGGCCGCGATGGCGATCACCGCGACGATGCCACCAATGGTCAGCCACGGGCTGGCGGGCTTTTTTGCACTCACACGATTGACCGGAGCGCCGACTGGCCGAGCCGCCACCGAGCGGCTCCCCGTGCTCGGTTGTCCCGGCTGCCTCGGCCCTTGGGCCACCGGTTTAGCAGGGCGGGACGGAGGCTCCTGCACCGGCACCGCGCCAGTGCCGTCGTCCTTCGGCTGCGGCGTCGTCAGGATCACATCGAGCGCGCGGCGCACATCCATCGCGCTCTGGTAGCGCTCCTCGCGATCGGTCTCCATCGCCTTGCCAATGATCGCGTCAAAGCGCGGATCACTGTCGATGCCTTTCTTGGAGGGCAGCTTGAACATGCCGCGCGGCACCTCGCCGGTCAGCATCTGGTAAAGCATCACGCCCACCGCATAAATGTCCGCGCGATGATCCACCGGCGTGCCGGGCGAAAGCACCTCGGGCGCGATGTAATCGGGCGTGCCCATCGCCATGTTCGTACGCGTGAGGCCGCTGGTCTGCGAGGGGTCATGCATCTTCGCCAGGCCGAAGTCCGCCACTTTGACGTGTCCTTCCTGATCGATGAGGATGTTCGCGGGTTTGATGTCGCGATGGATCACGCCGCGCGAGTGCGCGTAGTGCAGCGCATCGCAAACGTGCGCGGTGATGGCCAGCGCGTAGTCGCCGGAGAGTTTCCCGCTGGCCCGGATCATCTTCTGCACGTCCGTGCCGTCCACATACTCCATGATGAAGTAGAGCAGGCCGTCCGGCGTCTCGCCAAAGTCATACACACTGACAATGGACGGGTGGTTCATCGCTGCCATCGTCTGCGCCTCGTTCTGGAAGCGCTCGATGAACTGCATCTCATCATCCACCGCGCCAAGCGGGAGGATCTTGATCGCCACCAGCCGCTTCAGCGACTTCTGCCGCGCCTTGTACACCGCGCCCATGCCGCCACGGCCGAGAATCTCGATGATCTCATACTGCGGCAGCATGGCCTGCAATTCCGCAACCTCCGGCGCCTGCCACATGCCGGATGACGAAGGGTGCGAGCTGTTCGGCCGCGCGGTCGGGATGGTGGGCTGTTCGTCGGGAGACATCGGGATGGATGATCGTGTTATCTGGCCTCCAGTACCAAACGGCCCCACAGATCGGGATATAGCCGGGCTTCAGTGGGAATGTCGTTGTTGGCATGGGCCTCGGCGCCGACGCTGCGCCACCAGGCGCAGGAGGCGTTGGTGTTCCCTGCGCCGCTGGAGGAAATGACCTGGACATCGAAGGGGATGGTCTTGCTGGCGGCGGTGTAGCCGAGTTCGCTCCACGGGATGGCGATGTCGGCCACATAACCGGCGGGAAAGCGGGTGAAGGTGATCTTGGATTTGGCCAGCGGCGCCACATGCTCAAAGGTCTCGGTCGAGACGGGTGATTTGAAGGTGTAGGGCGTCTTTGTGGCCGACACGGGGCGATACAAGACGGCTTTGGTTTTGCGCTCCACTTCGGCCAGCACGATCCGCTGCTCCGTTCCTTCGGTTCCGGCTTTGCCGAACACGAGTGACACGGCATCGCCGCCTTTGAACAGCATCTCGGGGACGCTGGCGCGGTTTTGGAGCGGCGTGGGGTCGGACACTTTGACCTGCGCGTAGAAGTTCGTTTCATCCCACGCCACCTGGAAGCTGGCGGGCGCGTCCGCCAGTGGCAGGCCGCCGATGGCGTAACTGCGGGCGGTCTTCCACCTATTGGCAGCGCCGGTGAGTCCTTCGCTCTTTTGGGCCACGGCGATTGCGCTGGAATCACCTTTGACAGCTTGCGGCATGAACACAGCCGTGCCCCAGCCTTCGGGAGTGAATCCCACATCGACGGGGTTCTGCATGCTGGGGTCTTTGCCGACCCAGTAGGCGATCGTCGCCTTCTTGGTCGCCGGGTCCGTGCTGAGGAACGCCGTGTCCATTTTGATCTGCACGGGTGCCTTGAGGTCTTCAGCGGGAAGCACGCCGGCCAGGGGGATGATGAGGTGATAGCTGGTGCCATTGCGATACGGCATGGCGTATTGATAAGGTGTGGGGCCCAGCGAGGTTGCACGCGGCGCGGCCTTCCACTTGTCACTGCCATCCGATTGGATCACGACCTTCAAACCCTGGGTGTTGACGCGGGACAAGACATAACGAAAACGGGACGGAGGCGTGGCGTTTGGCGCGGACAACAGCACCACCATCGTCTCACCCGCCGTGAGGGGGTTCGTGGCGATGACGGTGGATCCATACCCATCGAACAGCAGGAGTTCCGTGTCCTCCGCACGATTGTCCAAACTGTGGCCCAGCACGTAGAGGTTCTCCTTGTCATAGAGCATGCGCACTTCGCCCGCCGGTCTGCCATCGCGGTAAATGACGAGCGGGGCGACATCGGTGACCCAGTTCAGCCCGGATTGTGGCAAGGCCCCTCCCTGGTGCTCGGCCATGGGCACGGAGCCTTCGGGAACGCGCAAAATCTGGTATTCGCCCTTCGCCGATTTCTGCACCACCTCGGGAGCGATGAAAGCGGCTTCGAGCGTGAACGACTGCGGCGGTGACTTGCGGATGGACTCGAAGCCCTTGAGTTCAAACAGATGCGTCGCCTCGGAACTGGAGATGTTCAGATAGCGGCGGCCGGTTTGCGGATGCTTGAAGAGCGAGCCGGAAAAGTTTTCGATGCCTATCACATCCGGGCCGACTGCGCGCGTGTGCCAGCCGTCTTGCAGCACGCGCTGGAGATAAAAGCCGTCTTGATGCACGACGTGGACGCAGCCTTCCACGTCGCTGAAGAAGGCGCAGTCCTCCATGGTTCCGATGCTGCGCCACATGTAATAGATCTCGCCGGGACGAGCACCGCGCCGCGCCTTTTGGCCGACACGCCAGAGATACTTCCAATCCGCATCGTAACCACGGATCGCCTCGCCGGAGGAGCGGCCAGACCAGAAGCCCTGGCCGAGCGAGAGGCCATGATCGTTGGCATGCGAAAATCCACAGAAGCCGCCATTGGGCAGTGTCATGGCACCCATGCATTCTTCATGCCATGAGACGACCGGGTTGTGCGCCTGCGAGACCTTGATGTCTTCGCCACGGAAGACGGGCGTGCCGCCGGCGGTGAATTCCTTCGGCTTCCAAGTGTAGCCATAAGTGATCAGCGTGAAGTCGCTCATCATGTCGCCATAACCAAAGCCGAAATACTGCGGGCTGTGCGTGGCTCCGGGGATCGGCATGAACTGGATTTCCTCGTCCTGCACGGCACCATCATCATTCAGATCACACCACACGGTGGGATCGCAGTTCCAGCCGCGTGACTTGACGCCGCGCTGCTTGGCGAGTTCGGCAACAGGGCCTTCCTCCACGATGCGCGGGTAGAAATACATCACCGGCCGTAGATGGTCATTCTCCACAATCGAAAGGGTGCGCTCGTTCCAGTTGCCGCTCCCGGTCCACACATAGGTGCGGTTGTTGTGCGAGAGAAGTCGGTTGGCCCCAAAGTTCATTTTGAAGCCCTTGGATTCGCCCTTCCACTGGATCGGCAGCCGCCTCCCAGGCTGCGACAATCCCGGCTTCGCGTAATCAATCCGGAACGTCAGATCCCCCCACATGCTGGTGAAGACTTCGTTCGGATCGTTGGGATTGATCGCGCAGTCCGCCGCATAGTTGACCGAGCCGAAGCCCGCATACAGCGGCTTCCCCTCGGACGAGATGATCCCGATGCGCTTGAACTGGTCGTCCACGAACCAGACCGAGCCGTCCGGGTTCATGGCCAGCGCACACGGCTGCATGTAGCTCTCAGGTGCATACGCGCTGCCGACCGGGCCACCCAAGGTGCCAAAAGTGCCCAGCAGCCTGCCGTCGGAACTGAACTTCTTGATCTGATTCACGGGCGCGGTCTCGGTGACGAACATCACACCGTTGTCCGCGCGGGTAAGCGCAAAGGGCGACTGCAAATCCTTGAGCACCGGTTTTCCCTGCCGTGTCTTCAGATCGAATTGCAGCACACTTTTTTCCGATGCGGACACGACGAGCAGGCTGCCCTTGCCATCGAGCGCCAAACCGGCGGGTTTGGCGACAGCGAGATTCTCCTCGGGCTTCGATTTAAGCGCCACCACGCCCGCGTTGGTGCTGACTTCAAACACCTCCACCACATCCCGCCAGGGCAGGCTCACATAGACACGACCACCACCTGCGGCGAGTCCCCACACGAGCGGATCACCCTTCGGCGGCGGCTGGTGCGTGGCGAAATTCCAAGAGAATTTCGTGAGTTCCGGTGCTATCGGCGCGGTGACATCACCCGGCGGGCCGGCCTTGATGTCCAACGTGGCGATCTGCCCGCCTGTGTTCTTGTCGAGCACCAGCAGGCGCGTGCCATTCACGCCATAGAGATGCGTGCCATCCGTGGCGAGGCAGGCCACGCCTTCAAAAGGGCCCAGCGTCGTGGTCCAGATGCCCTTCGATCCGTCATGCGACCGCTTGAGGATGCAGCCCGGCCCTTCCGTCGAAATCCAGCCCAGATACGCACCCGAAGCATCCACCGCGACCGCCATGTTCTGCCCGTGATTCCCGCCCCAGCCGCCCTTGCGATCTGTAGTCGGCCACGGTGGCGTGCCGCCATTGCCAACGCTGGTCACATAATCCCAGGTGATGCCATCATGCGTCACCATCCGGCTTTGATAAGGACCGGGCGGCAGCAGATAACCGAGATTGTCCCGACCATCCCACGAAAGCTCATGCGCACCCGCGCTCTGCCGTGTTCCCACCAGCAGCTCGCGCACCACCCAGCCATCCGGCCGCGTGATGTTGAGCGTCACCATCGCATCCTTGTCGAGTGTGTAGCGAATCTTCGCCCCCGGAGCCGCAGGCGGTGCCTTCGCCGTCTCGATGAACGCCACATCCGCCGGACTGAGGCTGTCCATCGGCACCACAAACTCCTGCCCGTTCGCCCGCTTGATCGTCACCGTCCGCGCCGCCTTGTCCAGCCCCGTCATCTCCGCCTCGATCTTCACTCCCGATTTGTTGGTCCAGGTGCGGAGTTCCGCATGGACGTGACTGTAAAACACCAACCCGGCCAGCACGAAGGTGAGGAGATAATTTTTCATATCAGGCGGTTGGTTGACGCAGTGCATGGCCATCACGGCAGATTGCCACCAAATAGGCAAGAAATATTACCGCGACATCCTCCCAGGAAGCGTCCGGGTGAGCCGGACGGGGAGGGCGTGGACTATCTGGCCCGGGCTGGAGCGGGTATCGCCGCGGGCGGCTGCGCACCGAGCTGGTCGGTGTTGAGTCCGGGGGCGCCGAGGCGGGTGAGGTCGAGGGATTTATTCTTGGGAAAGTTCATGGAACGAGGCTCCTTCATCTTGTTCCACTTCTCGTAGGCGCGCTGGTGCTTGCCCTTGAGGACCTTGTCATAGTCGTCGTAGTGGAGCCCAGACTTGTTGCCGTCCGCGTAGTTGTCGCTCACGGTGTTGTTGAAGGGGAGCAGGGCGTTCTCCGGACTGAGCGTGGCGAGTGTGGGAAAGGTCTTGAAGTACAGCGCCTTTTTGACGGGATCGCTGAGGGTGGTTTGCAACTTGGACAGGTCGTCCTTGAAGGGGTGCTGATGCGGAGCCCAGCTCATGCCGCGGTTGTCCATGCGGAGGAAGGAGTCGCTCTGGGCCACCACGTTCTGCGTGATGACGTTGTCCTGGCCACCGCCGATGAGGATGCCGGTGTTCGTGGCCTTCACGATCACGTTTCCGGTGACGATGGCACCGCAAGCGCGGTCATCGAGATAGACGCCGTTGGCGCAGTCCTCCATGTAATTGAAGCGCACCACATTGCCCCGGCTGGCGAGATCGAAGCCGCCGATGTAGATGGCGGCGCAATCGCCGTAGGAAACGTGGAACAGGCGGTTTTTCTCCACCAGGTGGTTGTTCCCACCGACGCGGATGCCTGGCGTCCACGGCGTGCGAACGGAGTTCTCGACCGTGTTGTGCCGCACGATGGTGCCGACGCCCAGGACATAGATGCCATTGCCCACTTCACCGCCTGCGCTCCAGCGGTTGACGTTGGAGACGTGGTTGTTGGAGATGACGATGCCGGAGGGAGTCAGCGTGCCGCGTTTCCCACCGTAGATCCAGATGCCGGTGCCGTCGATGTCCTTGATCGTGCAGGAGTCGATCACGGATTCGGATATGCCTGCGGCACGGATGGCGTGGCCGTGGATGTCGCTGAAGATGCAGCGGCGAACTTCCAGTGGCGCATTGCCGTCCACCCTGACGGCGTTTACGGGAGTTCGTGTGAAGTGCAGATCGTGGAGGATGAAGTGACCGCCCCTGACAGTAAGCAGGGCATCATCGGAAGTTCTCGAATCGGCGACTTTTGGGAGGGCCGAGCCATCGAGCACGGGTGGCTGCGCGGGGTCCGCTGCGCGCAGCGTGATGGTGATGGCAGGGTCAGACTGGTCCTTGATGAAGAGTGGCACCGTTGGTGTGTAAGTGCCAGGGGCGATCACAATGGCATGCGGCGTGGCGGGCCCGGCGCGCAATACGGCGTCGAGCGCGGTCTTCAGCGTCTGCATGGGCGCGGCGGGGGTGCCGGCGGCGGTGTCGCTGCCGGTGGGGGAGATGTAAACATCAATCGCGGCGCAGGGGCGGGGCGCGAGCATGATGAGTGAGAGCGCCAGCGAGACCGTGAGAGCGGCGGAGTGGCACCTCGGACAGGCGGTGCGGAGGCGAAGGGTGTGGCGGGGAGACGTGTGCATGGTTAGGTGGGATGGCGGGCTGGGTTGTTGCTGATAGAAAATTGATCACCAAGCAGGAAGCCCCCCGCCGCCGCTCGCAGGATCAGCCTGAAGCATGGGATGTCCCCGGCCTGGCGAAGAAGAATAGGCGTCAGGCATAACAAAATGATTGGACTTCTGAGTGTCTATCCTAAAACCACGTTCCAGAGCAAGCCCCAAACAAGGGAATCGCTTTTGCGGGTGCCGGGCCGGAGTGGCGCTGGGCGTGGACAAGGACGCCGAGGGCCAGCCGGTGCGGCTGGAATTTAAGAACGAGGCAGATGTGAAGACCATCGGCTTTGAAGCCTTGCCGGTGGGGAAGATGGGCCTGTATCAGGACGCGCGGCGCACCACTTGGCCCGTGAAGCATCTGGTCAGACAGGTCAACTGCCGGAGAAGTGATTTCCGCTGCTATAACATTTTTTTCGAAGCTCCTGCGCCGCATGGCCTTCCCAGCTACCGCCAGGAATTGCGCGTGAGTGTGGCCGTGTAGTCGGCACCGCCGCTGTTCTCAAACGCGCTGAAGCGGGAGTTGAGTTTGCGCACCGTGTTGGAATTGAACGCGCCCGAGCCGTTTGCCTGTGCTCCGATGTAGATGCCGGCTTCGCCGGGATGATCGATCATGTTGCGCTCGAAAGTGACCGCCTGGCTGCCAGCGCCCACGACATCAATGCCGCGAAAGATCGGGTCGAGGATGTCATTTTCGGCGATGCGCAGGTTAGTGATGGCGGCAATATTGGGAAACAGCCAGACGGCGCCGCGCTTTTGATTGAAGTCGCAGCCGCCGCCACGCACAAAGGTATTGCGGATTATGTTCGAGTCCGTAACAGGATGGACAGGATGCTCTCCAGAGAGGTTGACGGCGAAATTTCCGCTGCCGGCATTGTCTGCGAGGTAGTTGTCAGACACGATTGTCTGGTCCCCGCCCCAAATGGCGCAGTTGTGCCCCCACCATGGCGCAATCACTGTGTTGAAGCGCAGGATGTTGTTCGTGCAAACGGCGGCAACCTTCTCAGAGAAAACCGCCAGGCCGTCGTCGCCGGTGCCGCGGATGTGATTGTGCTCGACGATATTGTTTTTTGCGCCGCGGTGCAGGTTGATGCCGTCGGCATAGGTGGAACGAATGCGGCAGCCGCGGACGGTCGAGCCTTCTGCTCCCGCCCAGAAGCCGACGATGGTGTGGGTGATCCAGACATTCTCGACCGTCCAGTTGGTTGCCGCGCCGGCAAAAGGCTTGCCTCCGGTGGTGCGTGCGGTGTGGGCGGCGCTCTCAATGAAGAGGTCCGAAACCTTCGACCCACTGCCAGCCAGCACAAAGCCCACATTGCCAGCGAAGGTTGTCCCCTCAACGGTGCTGATGAGGCTTGTGTGCCACATCCCGGCACCTCGAACCGTCATGCCATCGAGCTTGAAGCTCGCTGTCTGGTAATACCTCCCCGCTGGCATCCACACGATTTTGGCCTGCTCTTTGGCCGCAGTGATGCAGCTCTGGATGGCCGCGGTGTCGTCTGCCACGTCTGTGCCGTTCGCACCGTAGCTGGCGATGGAAAGATACGTCCCCTCCGCAGGCGGCGGCAACGGACCGGGCGCCATCTCAAGGTCAACGCAGTCGAGCCGGTAAAATGCGGCTGTGTCGCCAGCATCCTTTTGCAGATGCAGTATGTCACGCGCCTTGACGCCGCCCGTGATGGCGAACCGTGACTCGTCCCAGAACACATGCGCCGTGCCCGCCGTCGGGTCATTTGAATTGCCGTTGAAACGTGGTTTGCCGTAGAGCCAGTTGTGGCGGGAGCTGAGCGTGAGCTTCTGGCGGAAGGTGCTGTTGACATAAAGACTCAGCGTCGCGGTGATGCCGCCGCCAGTCGTCGAGTCGGGAATGCAATGCCGCAGGACCAGCGTGTTTGCCGTTTGCACCGGGATCTTGAGATACTCTCCGGTCTTGTCGAGCTCGACATAGCCGCGGCCGGATGCCTCCAGTTCAGGAGTGGAAGTCGTCCCCGTGGGCAGCGTCTTCATTTTGACCACGGTCCCGGTCGTGGTGTTCGTGGCCGCCTCCGCTTCGTAGGTCGTAAACGGCACCAAGGCGCCGCGCTTGGGGAGTGTCTGCGCAAACGCAGGCGCGGCGAGGGCGAGCAGGGCCAGTCCGCCGGGAGTCCCATGCAAAGTCCGCAGCAAGAAAGAGGCGAGCATGCCGGTGACTGTGTTGTTCCTGAAGCAACTTACAACCCGTGATTTCTGCCGCCGCGTCGGCTTGACTTCCCACGACTTCAAACGTGCTGCTCGCGATCCCCGCGGTAATAATTCAGACATTTCCACGGTGCGCTCAAAGAGGGTGTGGCGGGCCTGTGTGATCAGGCTTTTGACATTTTCCTGCCTCTCCTTCTCATTTCAGTCGCTCCAACAACTCCTCCAGCCCCGCGACGAATCTTCGTGGAGGCATCCCGGCCCAGGGACTGTCGCGACGTGTCCCGCTACTCCGACTGCAAACCCGTGGTTTCCTCTTCGCGCGGAGCCAGGTTGTTGCGCATGATGATGCGGGCGCAGGCGTTCCAGTGGAGGATCGCGTCGTCATTGCCTGGCGGGCGGATGGCTTCCGCCTTTTCGTAGCAGCCCATCGCCTCACGCAGGAAACCATAGGCGTCAGGACCGGAACCGCCGTGATGCAGCAGCGCCTTGGCGCGACGCTCGGCGATGATGCCGGCATAATAGGCCTGCTCGTAAGCGCCATGCAGCCGTGGCAAAACCTCCTTGGCCTGCACGGCGCCCACACCGTAGCCTTTGCCAAAACGGTCCGTCAGGGCGAGCAGCAGCGTCGTGAGCGCCTGCTGGTTGTCGGGGTCGATCTGCAACACGTCGTGGCAGATGCTCTCGGCCTCGCCAGGCTCGTTGAGCAGGCGGTAGCGCAGGGCTTTTTCGAGCGCGGCGGGGATGGCGTCTTTGGATAGAGGTTTGAGGTCAAACATGGTCGTTCTCCGGCTTGGGTTTGGGGCGCAGCAGCCTGAGCAGGCGTTTCAAAGGGTCGTAAAACTCATCCACCACCCGCTCCTTGAGCGGGATGATGGCGTTGTCGGTGATGGTGATGTCCTCGGGGCAGACCTTGGTGCAGCACTTGGTGATGTTGCAGTAGCCGATGCCGTGCGCGTTCTTCAAGTCCTGCAAGCGGTCCTCGGTGTCGAGCGGGTGCATCTCCAGCGCGGCGGTATAGACGAGCAGCCGCGGGCCGATGAACTCGTCGTGCTTGTTGTGCTCGCGCAGCACATGGCAGACATCCTGGCAGAGGAAGCACTCGATGCATTTGCGATACTCCTGCACGCGGTCGATGTCGCCCTGCGCCATGCGCCAGGAACCGTCGGGAGCATCCGGCGGGCGGGGCTTGAACTTCTTGATCTTCATCTTCGCGGCGAAGTTCCACGACACATCCGTCACAAGATCGCGCACATGCGGGAACGCCTTGATCGGTTCAATCGTGACAGGCTTGTCCAGCGGCAGTGAATTCAAGCGCGTCATGCACATGAGTTTGGGCATGCCATTGATCTCGGCGGAGCACGAGCCACACTTGCCGGCCTTGCAGTTCCAGCGGCAGGCGAGGTCGTTGGCCTGCGCGGACTGGATGCCATGCACGGCGTCCAGCACCACCATGCCTTCCGACACCTCGGTGGTGTAATCCTCGAACTTCCCACCGTTCGAGTCGCCGCGAAAAATGCTGAAGGTGGCTGTGTTCATCACTTCATTTCCTCGATGACTTGTTTGAGGTGCTCGGGCATTACAGGGATCGGCTCGCGGCGCACTTGCATCGAGCCATCTGCTGCCTTGGAAACCACCGTGTTCACTTTGCCGAAAGCCGCGTCCTTGTTTTCGTAGTCTTCGCGGAAGTGCGCGCCACGGCTCTCCTTCCGCTCGATGGCGGAGCGCGTGATCGCTTCGGACACGGTCATGAGGTTGTGCAGATCAATCGCCGTGTGCCAGCCGGGATTGTATTCACGGTGGCCATAGACCGCGACCTTGCGCGTCCGCTCCCACAATTTGCCAAGCCCGTCCAGCGCGCGCTGCATCTCGTCCTCGGTGCGCACGATGCCGACGAGATCCTGCATCATCTCCTGCAACTCGGCCTGTACCTGATACGGCCCTTCAGCACCGCCGCCCTTCGTTGCGCCACGCTCGAAGGGCTCCAGCGAGCGCCTCACCGCTTCGTCGATCTGATCGTTGTTCACCTGACCCGCGCCATGCTCCTTCACATACTTCGCGGCGAACTCGCCGGCGCGCTTGCCGAACACGATGATGTCCGACAATGAATTCCCGCCGAGACGGTTCGCTCCATTGATACCCGCCGCGCATTCGCCTGCGGCGAACAGGCCGGGCACATTGGACATCTGCGTGTCCGCATCCACTCGAATGCCGCCCATCGCGTAATGCGTGGTGGGACCGACCTCCATCGGTTCCTGGGTGATGTCGATGTCGGCCAGTTGCTTGAACTGGTGATACATGCTCGGCAGCTTGCGCTGGATGTGCGCGGCTGCGTCCGCGATTTTTTCTTTGATCCAGGCGATGTCGAGGAACACGCCGCCGTGCGGGCTGCCCCGGCCCTCTTTGATCTCGCGCACGATGCAGCGCGCCACATGATCGCGCGTGAGCAGCTCCGGCGG
>DNXB01000014.1:0-9886 GCA_003506995.1 Verrucomicrobiales bacterium | reverse complement strand
CCCTCGCCGCGCACGCCTTCGGTGACGAGGATGCCCACCACGCTCGGCGGCCAGACCATGCCAGTGGGATGAAACTGCACGAACTCCATGTCGATCAGCTCCGCGCCCGCGTCGTAAGCGAGGCCAACGCCATCGCCCGTGCCTTCCCAACTGTTGCTGGTGATCTTGTAGGCGCGTCCGAGGCCGCCCGTGGCAAGCACCACAGCCTTCGCCTTGAACACCTTGAAGCGCCCCCGCTCCCGCTCATACGCCAGCACACCGACGACGCGCCCGCCGTCCTTGAGCAGTGTCAAAACGGTGTGCTCCATGTGGACGTCAATCCCTTGATGAATGCCGTGGTCCTGCAGCGTGCGGATCAGCTCCAGCCCCGTGCGGTCGCCCACATGCGCGAGGCGTGGATATTTATGGCCGCCGAAGTTGCGCTGAAGGATGCGACCATCCGGCGTGCGATCAAACACCGCGCCCCATGCCTCCAGTTCACGCACGCGGTCAGGCGCCTCCTTTGCGTGGATCTCCGCCATGCGCCAGTTGTTGACGTACTGCCCGCCGCGCATCGTGTCGGAGAAATGGACGCGCCAGTTGTCGCGATCATCCACGTTCGCCAGCGCCGCCGCGATGCCGCCCTCTGCCATCACCGTGTGCGCCTTGCCCAGCAACGACTTGCAAATCAAACCCACCTTCACGCCCACCGTGGAGGCTTCGATGGCCGCGCGCAACCCCGCGCCTCCCGCGCCAATGATCAGCACGTCGTGTTCGTGTGTCTGGTAATCGGCCATGTGGTTGGGTTGGATGGAGTTGCGGTTTCAGATCAATCGCCAGTCTGTCCAGATGCCCATCGAGCACAGGCGGACATAGAGATCGGCGAACATCACGGAAAACAGGCTCATCCACGCCCACAGCATGTGGCGGCGGTTGAGGCCGCCGACGCAGTGCCAGGCTTTCTCGCACATCGGCGCTTTGGATGGTTCATTGAGGAAACCGCCAACGAGATGGCGCAGCGAGTGGCAGCCAAACGCATAGCCGGAGAGCAGCACCACATTCACCGCGAGCACCAACGTGCCGACGCCGATGCCAAATCCATCAGCAAACCACATCGCCTTCCACACATCATGCGCCAGCAGACAGAGGAAGATCAGCGCGAGGTACATGAAGTAACGATGCACGTTCTGCATGATGAGCGGAAAGGAGTTCTCGCCCAGGTAGCGCTTGCGCGGCTCGCCCACCGTGCAGGCGGGCGGATCAGCCCAGAACGCCTTGTAGTAGGCCCCGCGGTAGTAATAGCACGTCATGCGGAATCCCGCCGGCGCCCAGAGAATCAGCAGCGCGGGCGAGAACGGCGCCCAGCCCGGCCACCAGCCCGGCTTCGGCCCAAACCAATTGTGCGGCGAGTCGCCGAAAAGTTCGGGCGAATAAAACGGCGAGAGGTACGGCCCCGAATGGTAATGCGCTCCCTGGAAAGCCGCCCAGGTGGAGTAAAGGATGAATGCGCTCAGGCCCGTGAAGACCATCAACGGCTGGACCCACCAGGCGTCGCGGCGACTGGTCGTCCCAAAGGGTCGTTGCTGGGTGGCCGTCTCTAGGTTCGACATGAATTTCCCCTCGATTATTCCGACTTCCTCTTGTCTGGAATAACGGACCGCTCAATTTCTGACAAGCTTATTTTTTTCAGCAGATGAAACAGCGGCGAAGAAATGTTGCGAGTAGGCATTGACGCCTCGCTTCGAAACCGCTTTTCTCGTTTCCGTTGAACTCCAACCGCCATAGCACGGAGCGCCGCAGCTTCTCACCGGACCAGCGCATGGTGCTGTGGGTTTTGTGGCTGACCTATGGCTCGTTTTACTTCTGCCGGAACAATCTCAGCGTCGCGCTGCCGGGCATCCAGGAGGAGCTGGGCTACACGAAGTCGCAGATGGGCACGGTGCTCATGGTCTTGAAGCTGGCGTATGGCGCGGGGCAGTTCATCAACGGCCAGTTGGCGGAGCACTGGCAGCCGCGCAAGCTGCTCGCGCTGGGCCTGCTGGCATCGGCGACGCTGAATGTGGTGTTCGGATGGATGACAGCGCTGTATTTCCTGACCTTCGTCTGGGCCTGCAACGGCTATGTGCAGGCGCTGGGCTGGCCGCCGACGATGCGCGTGGCGGCGAACTGGTTCCCGCCGCTGCAACGCGGCCGCGCCATCGGCATCATCGGCACGGGTTATCAACTGTGCGGCGCGCTTACCTTCGTCGTCGCGGGCTGGGCGGCGGAGCGTTTTGGCTGGCGCGGTGCATTGTATGTGCCTGCGGCGCTCGTCGCGGCCAGCGCGGTCCACATGCTGGTGTTTCTCAAAGAAAGACCGGCGGCGGAGCATGCTCTTGAGGACATGGAGCATGCGGCGGCGATGGCGAAACGGTCGCTGCGTGAGAATCTCATGGTGACGCTATCCAATCCAGCGCTGTGGCTCGTGGCGGTGGCGCTGTGCCTGCTGGATGCCTGCCGCTATGGCTTCACCGACTGGGGCGTGACGCATCTCAAGGAGGTGCAAAACGCCAGCGTCAGCTCCGCCGCATTCAAATACGCGGTGCTGCCCTTTGGTGGTATCGCTGGAGCTTTTTTGTCGGGCTGGGCCACGGATCGCTTTTTCAAGGGCAGGCGCGCGCCGGTGATCTGCATTTTGCTTTTTGCGCTCGGCTTGCTCGCGCTCGCTTATGACTCGGTGATCCACTGGGGCATAGTGCCATCCGTGGCGATTTTGTTCTGCATCGGCTTCTGCATCTTCGGACCGCAGGTGCTGCTGGTCGGCACGCTGCCCGTGGATCTCGCGAGACATGGCACCGCCGCCGCCGCCGTGGGCTTTGTGAACTTCATGGGCTACATGGGCGCCGCCGCAGGCGACAAACTCACGGGCAGCCTCGCTGAAGAGCACGGCTGGCCCACCGCCGTGCGTTTCTGGGCCGCGTGCGCCTTTGCCGGAGCGCTGGTCATCGCCTTCCTGTGGAAAGCCACCGCGCGCCCTCATAACTCCTAACCCATCACTCATGAAAGCCATCATCATTGCAGCAGGTCGCGGACGGCGACTCATGCCCACCACCGCCGACGCCCCCAAATGCTACGCCGAGATCAATGGCAAGCGCATGCTCGACCACGCGCTCAGTGCCTTCTCTGGTGCTGGCATCACGGACATCACCTTCATCGGCGGCTACCAGATCGACAAGGTGCGCGCGGACTACCCGCACTTCACTTTTCGTCACAACGCAGGCTGGGAGCACAACAACATTCTGCTCAGCCTCATGCACGCGGAGGATCTCATGGAGGACGGCTTTATCTGCTGCTACTCGGACATCCTTTTCACCAGCGATGTCGTGCAGGGAGTGCTGCATCATCCCGCCGACATCGCCTTGAGCGTCGATACGCAATGGCTCGACCGCTACCAGCACCGCTCGCAGCATCCGCCGGATGACGCGGAGAAGGTGCTCGTGAGCAACGGCCTGGTGCAGCGAGTGCATCGCGGCATCACACCGGAAGAAGCGTATGGCGAATACACCGGCATCGCGAAATTCACGACTGCGGGAGCCGCAAAGCTGCGCGAACACTTCCATCAGGCGCGCGAGCAGTTCGCAGGCAGGCCCTTCCGCGAAGCGGTCGTCTTTGAGAAAGCGTATCTCATCCTTCTGCTCCAGCACATGATCGAAGCCGGCATCCCCATGGCCCACTCCGACACCCCCGGCCACTACATGGAGGTGGACACGCAGGAAGACTTCGAACTCGCCCGCAAGCACTGGAACCGATGAAAATGACGAATGCAGAACGCCGAATGTGATGAGCCTCGCATTCGGTGCGTTTGATCTTCGTCACCTGATCTTTCATTCGTCATTCGAGAATTCGTCATTCGTCATTTTATGAACAAGCCTCTCCTCTTCCCCACCTCCGTCGTCGGCTCGCTGCCGCGTCCGGCCTTCGTCCTGGACCTCATCAACGACCGCCCGCCCGTCTCCGCTGAACGCTACACGAACGAAATGCAGGCTGCCGTGCGCTACGCCGTGGCCATGCAGGAGCACGCGGGGCTGGATGTCGTCACCGATGGCGAATGGTGGCGCAAAAGCTACATCGGCGTCATCGCGGAGCTCGCGCATGGTTTTGAACTCGGCACCGCACCGGATGGCCGACCCATGACCGTCGTCACAGAGAAATTATCGCCAAAGACACCTGGCTTCATCGCCCGCGAAGTCACCTTTCTCAAAGCGATCACCAGCCGCCTCATCAAGTCCACTCTGCCATCGCCCGCGTTGCTCGGCGAGCGCATGTGGCACCCGGAGAAATCCGCCAAAGCCTATCCGAACCGCGATGACTTCGTGCGCGACTGCGTGCCCATCCTGCGCCGCGAACTCGAGCTCGTGCGCGATGCCGGAGCCGACATCGTGCAGATCGACGACCCGCATCTCTGCCTCTTCGTCGATCATGATGTGCGCGGCAAATACACCGACCCCGATGCCGCCGCCGACTTCGCCGTGGACATGGTCAATGAAGTCGTCAGCGGCATCAGCGGCGTGAAGATCGCCGTGCATCTCTGCCGTCGTGCCGGAGGTCGTGCTCGTGGCGAGGTCTGCCACGGCGGCGGCTACGGTCCGATCATCCAGCACCTGAACAAGCTCAACGCCCATCACCTCACCATGGAGTTCACCGCGCCGCAGGCGGGTGACATGACCGTCTTCCGTGAGTTGCGCGAGGATCTCGAAATCGGCCTTGGCTGCGTGGATGTCACCCCAGGACAGGTGGACTCGGCGGAAACCATCGTCAGCCGCGTGCGCAAAGCCTTGGAATTCCTCGCCCCTGAGCGCATCACCCTCAATCCCGACTGCGGATTCGCGCCAGGCTCAGGCGCGGTGGTGAGCCTCGACGAGACCTATCACAAGCTCTGCAACGAGGTCGAAGCCGCGCGCATCCTGCGGGCCGAACACGCATGATGCTTATTTCAACGTGATCAACAACTTCTGCACGCGGCTGTTGTAGTGGTCGGTGACGAAGATCTCGTCCGCCGCGTTGATCGCGATGCCGACGGGTATGCTGAACTCGCCCGGAGCCTCGCCCTCTTTGCCCCAGGCCGTGACAAACTTGGCGGCCATGGGCGCCGGGGGCTCACCACGCGCCGCCAGCAGGGTCAGCAGGGTCAGCAGCAAAAGAAGCGGCGCGTATTGGATCACGGCTGCCACAGACAACGTTCCGTGCGGGCCGGTTACATCGGCGAGTTGTCCCCGAGCCACACCTGCTTCACGCGCAGCGTCTTGCTGAGCAGCACGAGGTCGGCGCGTTTGCCCGCCTTCAGGCTGCCGACTTCTTTGTCGATGCCGAGTCGTTCTGCGGGTGTGAGACTGGCCATGCGCACCACTTCCCACAGTGGCGCTCCGCTGCTGGCCTTCATCGTGCGCACCATGTGATCCATGCCCACCGAGCTGCTGCCGAGTCCCGTGGCCGTGCGGCTGACCTTGCCGTCGTGCGTGATGTCGTTGCCGGTGTGGATGTTGCCGATCTTGTATTGGCCAATGGGCATGTCCACCGCACGGCTGGAGTCGGTTACCAAAAACAAACGCTTCGGCCCGATCATGCGATAAGCGAACAGCAGCAGCTCGGGCGCGAGATGCTGGCCGTCGGCGATGACCTCGGTGCTCATGCCTTGATTCATCAGCACGTATTCCTCCATGCTGCCCTGCATCGGCGTGCCCAGGCGTGCGCGCACGGAGCTCACATCGCTCATCGCACACCAGAAATGGTCCACATGCCGCATGCCATCGCGAAACGCTCGGTCCATCTCCGACCACGACGCGTTCGAGTGCCCGCAGGTGATGAAGCAGCCCTCTTTCCGCGCCATCTGATAAAACGCCGCCGCGCCACGCAGCTCTGCCGCGCAGGTGGCGATGCGGATGAAGCCGGTCTTAAAATACGCGCGAAACTCCTCCGGCGTGGGATCACGACGGCCCGCCGCCGGATGCGCGCCCACCTTGTCCGCCGCGAAGAACGGCCCGTAGAGATGAATCCCCGGAATGCGTGGCAGTCCACCAGCCGTTGCCTCCTTGCCAATTGTCTGGCACGCCTTGATCATCGCATGAATCTCCGTCGGTGTTCCCGTGGTCGTGGTGGGAAAAATCGTCGTCGTGCCATGCTTGAAGTGCGTCTGACACGCCACCCGCGCCGCCTCCGTCGTGCCGTCCATGAAGTCACCACCTCCGCCGCCATGCACATGCACATCGACAAATCCCGGCGAAAGATAACCGCCCATCCCATCCACCACCTCCGCGTCCTTCGGCAGAGACTTCGACGCCGCGCTGACCTCCGCGATGCGACCCTCGCGCACGACCACTCGTGCGTTCGGCAGCAGCTTGTCCGGCAGGATGGCGGTGATGTTGTGGATGATGAGTGGCTTCATGGTGGGAGAGGTGAGGATAACGGCTCAACGATGGCGGTGTTGTCAAATGTCGGGGTTGCGGGAACAACCGCCGCTCCTGACCCACTTCTGGGTGACGTCAGGGAAATAAGCGGAGATGAACCGCGTTAGATGCGGAGGAAGCCCGTTTACTGTGGGGTGCAAGACGTCATCCCTCGCTTCAGCCCGATAAACCTATGAAACCCATCTCACGACGCGAAATGCTGCGAGGCACGGGCGCGGCGCTCGCGCTGCCGTTGCTCGAAGCCATGCAGGCGCCGCGCGCCTTCGCGGCGGCGGCGAAGCCGCCGTGCCGCATGGTTTTTGTCTATGCTTCCACGGGCGTGGCGGTGCCGTATTGGACGCCGAAAGGTGAGGGCGCGGATTATGAGATGTCGCCGACGCTGAGCACGCTGAAGGCGTTCAAGGACGACATGCTGGTGATCAGCGGGCTGGATCACCGCCGCGAAGACCGGGCGAGCAACGAGCACGACATGGCTTCGTCCACGTTGCTCAGCACGGCACCGATTGGGCAGCGTGATCGTGCGACTTATGCCACGGGCATTTCCGTGGACCAGGTGGTGGCAAAAAAATTGGGCGATCTGACGCGGCTGCCATCGCTGGAACTGGGATGCGACGCCAACTCGAGCCGCATGCACGTCAGCAACGTCTCGTGGCGCGGACCGGCCATGCCGATGGGGCGCGAATTTCGGCCGCAGCAGGTGTTCGCGCGGCTGTTTGGCGATCCGAGCGGCGATGCGTATCGCCGCAGCACGCTCGATTACGTGCTGGGCAGCGCGCGCCGGCTGCAATCGCGTCTCGGCGCGCAGGATCGCGACAAGCTCGGCGAATATCTCGAATCGATGCACTCCATCGAGCAGCGCATCGCCGCAGCGGAACGGCACGCGGTCGCCGTCGCCCCGAAAATGGCATTGCCCGAAGGCGTGCCTGGCGACTTCAGCGAGCATCTCCGGCTGATGTGCGACCTGCTGGTGGTGGCGCTGCAAAGCGATGTCACGCGCGTGAGCACGTTCATGTTTGCCAATGAGAGCGACGACCACGCTTTCCCGCAGCTCGGCATTCCCGAAGGGCACCACGCGCTCTCGCACTACAATCCGCTCACCGACGAAGGCAAAGCACAGGAGGCGAAGCTGCAGAAGGTCGATCAGTTCTATATCGAGCACTTCGATTATCTGCTGAGCAAGATGAAGGCGACGCGGGATGGCGAGGGCACGCTGCTGGACAATTGCATGGTCTGTTATGCCAGCGGCCTGAGTTATCCCAACAAACACAGCCGCATCGACATTCCCGTGGTGCTCGCTGGCCGCGCCAGCGGCACACTGGCTCCCGGACGCCATGTCCGCCATCCGGCCGGCACACCTTTCTCGAATTTGCTATTGTCGATGCTCGATCGGATGAACGTGCCGCTCGACCGGGTGAGCGACAGCACCGGGCGCCTGCCCGGCCTAACATGATGAGCGTGATGAATCGTCTGCTGCTCATCGTTGTCGTTTTGGCCGCGCCATTGGCATCGCGTGCCAGCGACGCGGCGGCGGTCTTTGAGAAAGAGGTCCGGCCATTGCTCGATCAATACTGCGCCGACTGCCACGACGCGGATACAGAGACTGCTTTCCGCCTGGAGTATCTGCAGAATCCGCAGCGAGTTCATGACAGCCGCAAACTCGCAACCCAAGTGCTGACCCAGTTGCATGAGGCGAAAATGCCGCCCAAAAAGCAAAAGGCGCAGCCGACCGACGCCGAACGCCAGCGCATCATTGCCTGGATCGAAGCCACGCGGAATGACGCAACGCTCGAAGCGGGCGACCAGGCCGATCCTGGCAAGGTCGTCCTGCGTCGGCTGAACCGCTACGAATACGCCAAGACCGTGCGCGATCTCTTCTCGCTGGGCATGAAGCGCACCTGGACCTACTTCGTTGCGCCGGGCAAAAGCGTTCCCGCGGAAGGAATCGAATACAGCAAGCGCACCTTGAACCTGCCGTGGAACCTCCCGCCGGACGAAGTGGATTATGGCTTCGACAACATCGGCGATGTGCTGACGCTGCCGCCGCACTTGATGGAGGCCTACTTTGATGTCGCTGGTCTCGTCGTTGATAACGTCATGGCCGACAGCCGGGCGCGGCTCACGGTGGTGAAGATTCAACCGGGTGATGGCAAGAGCGACGAGCAGGCCGCGCGGGAAAACCTGACGCGGCTGACTGCACGCGCGTTTCGTCGTCCCGTCACCGACGAAGATGTGCAGCCCTTGGTTGATCTTTTTCTCCTCGCACGGGCCAAGGGTGAACCTTTCGAAAAGGCGATGAAGGTACCGGTGCAGGCGATGCTCGTGACGCCCGACTTCCTTTACCGTGTCGAGCAAGGTGTTGCTCAAAAACCGATTCAGAATGTCGGGCCAGTGAACGACTATGAACTGGCCAGCCGCCTCTCGTATTTTCTGTGGAGCAGCCTGCCCGATGCGGAACTGTTCCGTCTCGCCAGCGAGGGAAAATTGTCCGACCCGGTCGTGCTCGAACAACAAGTCCGCCGCATGCTGCTCGATCCAAAAGTCGAGGCGCTGGCCGAGCATTTCGCGCCGCAATGGCTGCAGATCGAAAACATCCAAGCGGTCACGCCGGACCCGACGCTATTCCCGTCGTTCTACAAAAAATTCATCGCCGGTGCCATGCGCACCGAGGCGATCATCTTCTTCGACTCCGTCATCGTCCAGGACCGCAGCATTCTCGATCTGATCAATTCCGACACGACCTACATCAACGGCTACCTCGCGGAATTTTACGGGCTGATCAAGCGGTCGCCGAACAAGTATGAAGGATTCGCATTCTGGAAGGCGACCACGATGCCGGAAGCACGTCGCGGCGGCGTCATGACCATGGCCGCGGTCGGTGCCGTCACTTCGACGCCGACGCGGTCGAGCCCCGTCAAGCGAGGCAAATGGATGTTGGAAGCCATCCTGGGCGATCCACCGCCGCCACCGCCTGCCAACGTCGAACCGCTCAAAGAGGAGAACGATCCCAATGCCACGCTGACCCTGCGCGAGAAGCTGGAACAAAATCGCGCGAACGCGAACTGCGCGGCCTGCCATCAACGCATGGATCCCATCGGCTTTGCCATGGAAAACATCGACGCCATAGGCCGCTGGCGGGACCATGATGGTGCCGTGCCGGTTGATGCGACCGGCACGCTCAAGGATGGCACGACGATTCAAGGCACCATCGGATTGAAGGCCGAGGTGCTCCGTTGCAAGGACGAGTTCGCACGCTGCCTGACCGAGCACCTGCTCACTTATGCGCTCGGCAGAAAACTGGAATGGTATGACGAGCCAGCCACAGGACGCATCGTCCGCGCATTGCAAACCAACGATTACCGGTTCTCGACGCTCATTGTCGAGATCGTGAAATCGCATCCGTTTCGAAACACACGGCAGGGGGCCGCGACTGCACGTTGAAACGAGACTGAGACGGGTCAGTCGGC
>DNXB01000022.1 GCA_003506995.1 Verrucomicrobiales bacterium | reverse complement strand
TCCGATTGACGGACTACACTAGAACGCCCGAAAATCCTTTCAGCATCTCGGTCAAGAAATGGGCTTCGCGAGAAGGACGGTAGAAGAAATGCACCAAATCCATCGTCGCCACGACCCACACATAGGCAGACTGCCCCCGCAAGTTCACCGTAGTTTCGTCGATATGAATAACAGGACTTCGCGTCATCGCCTCAAGCAATTGGCAGTCAAGCGCGTCGTATTGGACCGAAATGTAGGTCTTGAACCGATAGATTTGAGCCCTCGGCACATACAGGTTGAAAAAGTCCTCCAAGCACTTCTTAACTTTCAACATGTTCATGCCGGAGACCACGTTGAGGTAAACACACCAACTCATCAAATCATGTCCGTAGACTTGTTGAGTTGAGAAGTTCCGATGCGCGGAAACTGTGCCTCCACAACCGGCGCAACTATAGCTCCAGCAGCTAGTGCAAGTTACCGCCCTCCTCATGCCAGACCTTGCGAATTTGAGGTCAATCAAATACCGGCATCGGGCGGTTGTCGGTTGGAGCTTCTTGGCCATGCAAGCAGGGCATTTCTTGAGGACGAGATCAATAAACTTGTTGGGGCGCACATTGTGGCGCTTCCCCTTGTGGCGGCTGTCACTGATTCCGCGGAACTGCTTGTGCGTCTTGACAAAGACCTTCTCTCGCTGGTAGTCGAAATAACCGCATTTGTTGATATGGCCGAGATCATCTAGCGCGTAATCCCTTGAAGCAAACATTTGCCATCGCGGGTGAGTCTTTTGGATTTCCTTGGTGTGTTTGACGTTTGCTCCGTCCTCTTTCCTTGGGTTTGCAGATGCCATATTGCTGAGAATAAACTCCGTCAGTTTTCTGAGAGCAAGACAGTCTGTGCGGTTGTAGTCCACGAGCTTCGCTTTCCAATCGGCATTGCGCTCCGATTCCCACTCGGTCCGCCAAATGATGCTTTGCAGGCCTGTCGTTTCAAGTTTCAGGTTCGCACAGCCGAGACGCTTTCCAATCTCCTTGAGGCTGCATGAATAAGTTGGAAAATAGACGTGGGGACGGACTAACGATAAAACATTTGTGCTGCACTTCAAAATGGACTCAAGCCCGCTGCGTGCCGCCCCAGTCAGAAGCGCCGCACTTTTCTGTAATGCCATTCTATCATATCCGCCAAAGTGGAAGACGCAGTAATCGGTTAGTCCGCAGGCCAACTCCGCAAGTTGTGCTAAAATGACAGTCTGGTCGGCCATCGTGTCTGCCCAGAAGGAGTGGAACGTCTCCTGTCCATCCGCGACTACGAGTGCCCCAATGAGATAGTAAAAGTCACGGTCTGGCAGGCCCTCGATGTCCAGATAGACCTGAGTCTTGCACTGAGGGATATTGGGCGTGCCGTGGATGTAAACAGTGTTCTCACGAATAGCGAGTGCTTGCAGGGCAAAATGGTGAGGTTTGGCTGGATGCTTCGTCCGCTTGAGCGGGCGTCTCGGCCTGAATGTGTAGGACAATTGGTTGACGGTGAAAATACCCTTGCTCCGATGACGCTCGCGCTCCTTCGCGCTCATGCCGGCCAGCAGACTTAGGTCGTCCTTCTCAATCGCGATCTTTCGGCAGCGGGCTTGGAACTCGCACTCGGCGCAGTGCCGGTTCAGGACGAGGTCGGGCGGCGTCGGGCTGGAGAGCAGCGTGGCGATTTTATCGAGTCGCTTCCTCACTTCGCCAGCCTGGGCCGAGGTCTTTACTTTGAGCGTGAAGTGGTCGTCGCCGTGGATGATTTTGCTGGTCTTGATCTCGCGTCCCTGTGACTTCGAGAGCACAAAGGCATCGAATGCCAGCAGCAATTTGTCATCCTTGCCCAGCTTGTTGGTGAAGATGAAACGGATGGGAATGAACTGCGCGGATTTTCCCCGCCTAGTGGATGGCACGCGCTCGACGGCGTGAAGTTCCGATTCCACGTCCCACGCTTCCATTTTTGCCTGCGCCGCCAAACTGGTCGCTAGAGACCACTTGGCTGATTTCACTCTTTCTGCTTCTGGCGAACTCGCAACTTCATCGCTCGGCGACATGGCAACCAGGCGTTCTGTCTCAGCAGCACGATACAGGTCATTCTGTGCTTTGACCCAATCCGCGTATGCGTTTCCACTTCCAGGTTCGTCGCTTGACCGCAGCCAGCATTTCGTCGGGCACTTGAGATAGGCGTGAAAAAGCTCTGAAGTGATCTTCATGCGACGCCAGTTTATCTATTTTCTGGCACGGCGCATCTCAGCTCTTCACACACATGGCTGGCGGGCGAAGGAGCCGCATAACGTTCAAACCATCTCTTCGCACGGATCGGTGCGGCCTTCTCGGAGGTCGGCGGCTTTCCAGTCGGGCATGATTCTGCAAGTGCCGCGCGTGGTTGGTTCCCAGCGATACCAATGGCGGAAGGTGTGATAGGCGGGTGAGTCGGCGATGGGGAAGCGGTCGAAGACATCCTTCCATCCGGCGAAGGTCTGCCAGTCGGTTTCCTCCGGGAAAATGCCGCAATCGAAGACGCTGCAGACGTGCCGCACATAGTCGGCCCGTTCCTCTGGATTGAGATCGCATTGCGCATAACCGCGATTTGTATAGACGGAGTGGTCGAGGATAATGGGGCCGATTTTGGATCGGTAAAAATACACCCCGCACTGCTTCTGACTGCCGCGCAGCAATTCGAGGCTTTCGGTTTCGCCCCAGGTTCTGCGGCGGAAATTCAACCCATGCCTGGCGGCCATCTCCATCATGCACTGCTCGGCAAACCGCACGATTTCAGCGCTGCGCTCTTGCCGCCACCATGCGTCCACATCCACCGTGTCGCGGTATTCCAGGTAATGGCTCAGCGCCACGCCGCCGCCGAGCACGATCTCCGCCGCCTCAGCGTGG
This sequence comes from Verrucomicrobiales bacterium, assembly GCA_003506995.1. Taxonomy (GTDB): domain Bacteria; phylum Verrucomicrobiota; class Verrucomicrobiia; order Verrucomicrobiales; family Verrucomicrobiaceae; genus Prosthecobacter. The sequence goes on along the minus strand of DNXB01000022.1, from coordinate 11,700 downwards.
CCGGCAAAGCTCTCCAATAACTCGCGGGCGAGCGGGTTGAGGTTCTTGGGCGTGGTTGGCTGCAAGGGCTGCATCGTGGCCGGATGATGCAATGCGCGGCTGCGAATCGCAAGTTGACGAAATGACCGTCTGCCGCTGATGTGAACCAGCCTTTCGTCTCTCGAACCCTCCGGCATCTGCCATGTGCCGCTCCTTGATTTCCCCATGAACCGACTCCGCCGCATCGCGCACCTTTTTCTGCGCTTCGTCCTCGCTATCATCCTGCTGGCCCTGCTGCTATTTGGCGCTGGCTGGTGGTATTTCCATCCGTCGTTCACGGAAACACGCGGCATCGTTTACACCCAGCGGAATGGCCACGATCTGACGCTGAATGTGGTGCGTCCGGCGCATCCGAACGGCATCGGCATCCTGGTCATGATCAGCGGGCGGTGGAAATCGGACCCGAAAAAATTTCAGCCGTGGCTGGCCTCGTCGTTTCTGCGTCAGGGGCACACGATCATCGCGGTCAATCATTTGTCTCAGCCGGAGGCCACGATCATGGAGACCGTCGAGGATGTGCATCGTGCGGCGCGGTTCGTGCGGCATCATGCGAAGGACTACGGCATTGATCCGAACCGCCTCGGAGTCTTCGGCGGCAGTTCAGGAGGGCATTTGAGCCTGATGCTTGCCACACGCGGCGGCCCGGGCGATCCGAGCGCCCCCGATCCCGTGGACCGCGAAAGCAGCGCCGTGCAGGCTGCGACGGTGTTTTTTCCAGTGACGGACCTGCTGAACCTCGGACCATCCACTGAAAATCTCGGCGATGGCGGGCCGCCCAAGAGCTTCCGCAAGTCCTTTGGCCCGAAGGCGGCCGATCTGAATGAGTGGAAGATCATCGGGCGCGATGTCTCACCGATTTTTCACATCACCCAAGCCCTGCCACCCGTTCTTATCGCTCATGGCGATGCCGACACGCTGGTGCCGCTCGATCAATCCACGCGTTTCAAGCAACGTGCCGCCGAACTCGGCCATGAGGTCGCCCTGACCATCCGCCCCGGCCAGAAACACGGCTGGCCCACGATGATCTGGGACGCGCATTTGTTTGCGGGATGGTTCACGGAGCGTTTGCGGTGAGAAACAAAGGCAGGGCGGCACGTTGATGACCGGTGATGCACCTCCGACCGCTTCTGCTCTCCCTGACATGGCTCCTCGCCGCCTCACTTCATGCCGAACTGCCGGAGCTCATCCAACAGGCGGGAAACACAGACAATGATCGTGAGAGGCAGGCGCTGCTGGAGAAAATGGCAGCGTTGCCTTCGCTGGATGAAACGCAGCGCAAAGAAGTGGCTTCACTCGCAGACTTCGCTCGTCACTGGAACGAGAGCGGCCTCAAATTCTACGGCGCGAGCGTGCGCGGGAAGCCGCATCGGGCGATTGGCGACTATGATTTCGGTGTATCGAATGATTCGCCACTGCGGCCTATCTGTGAGTTGTATCGCGGGCGGATGCTGGCGTGGACGTTGATCGAGAACAGCACGGTGCGCACGAGTCCGAAGGAGTCGAAGTGGTTCAAGGACGAGGCGGTGGCGTCGTTTCAGCGGGTGAAGGAGGCGTTTCCAAAGAACACCGTGGCGCGGATGTATTTGGGCGAGGCTTTACCCTGGGGAGTGGTGCCGGAGAAGGTCGAGGGAGCGCCCGAGTGGGCAACTTTGCAACGCGAGCAGCTTGAGCGGCTGGGCGAGATCATTCGCTGGTGGATCACGCATCGACAGAAGGCTGATACGGGCGAGTTCGGCGGCGGCTGGGGCGATGACTGCGAGATGTGGCGATGGTGGGCGGCGGTGCTGCTCGGTTTTGATGATCCGCAGATCACGGCGGCGCAGTTGAAGTTCTCGCGTTCGGCGGTGACTCGTCCGCATTTGAAGGGCGGTTTCAACACGACGATCACCGATGTCGAGCACGCCGCCGAGGACACGACGGACAATCTGGTGCCGCTGATGGTGCTGGAGCCGGAGAATGAGAAGTGGACGAAGTGGGGCCTCAAGCTGGGCGATTTCATGCGCGATGTCTGGACCGGCAAAAACGAGCGCGGACAGCTTCAATTCAAGAGCTTCTACTTCAGCGCCACGGAGACAGCACCACAGCCGCAGCGAGCCTTTGATGTCATCGCCAACGTCGGCGCTCTGCATCCCGCGCTGCTCGCCTGGCAGAAGACAGGAGATGAAAAGCTCGGCGCGCAGATTTGTGCGTGGCTGGACACCTGGGTGGATGCCACGGCGCGTGCGGAGAACGGCAAGCCCGCCGGCATTCTGCCTGCGAGCATCCGCTGGCCGGATGGAGCCGTCGCAGGGGCCGAGGGCAACTGGTGGGAGCCGATCAAACCCGGCGGCTTCATGCACAGCTACTATATCTGGCCCAGCGTCATCACCGAGATCACCGACGCGCTGATGCTGGCGCATGTGATGACGGGCAAGGAGTCGTATCTGGCTCCTCTGCGCTCGATGGCGGCGATCCGTCTCCAGCATTTGAAAAATCCGAGCGGTGAACTGAAGCCCGGCACCGATGCCTGGTGCGCGGATCAGCTCGCGCCGCGACAAAACGCCAACAGCAACACGGGCGGACTCGTGAAGACACTCGCACGCTTCAAGGCGCTCACCGGCACGAGCGAGTTTGATGAACTGATCGCGCGTGAAGGCTCTGAATTCGTGATCCGCACCGATGAGGCGGGCAAACGCGAGCTGGAGGCAGCGCTGCGCGAGAGTCTCGGCGCTCTGCGGGTGAACTTTCCCGGATTCACCAGCGAGGTGCGCTCCACAGATCGCTGCATGCGCTTCGTGCAATTCCTGGTGCAGGACTACGCCTTCGACGCCTACAAAGGCGTCACGCAGCCGAAGCACGAGTTGCTCTACCGCATGGTCACAGGCGACAAAAACGCACCGCGCTTCCCGCAGATGGCCGTGCGCTGGCTCACACCGCCCAAAGACATCGCCGCGCTCGTCACCGAGGCCAGCACGACGAAGTTTGCCGCCGAGCTGTTCCATTTTGGCAAGGAACCGCGCGAGATGAGCGCGGAACTCCGCCAACTGAAACCCGGCGACTACACGGCAAGCCTGGTGGTCGATGGCAAGATGGTGAAACTGCCTGAGGGTGCCGTGAAGATCGAAAAAGGTCGATACACACGCCTTTCGCTCACCCTGCCCGCCGGGAAACTCGCCAGGCTGCGGATTGAATAAAGCCGCTGCTGTGTCTGTCGCGCTGAACCATCACCTCATTATCGAGTATGATTTGTGCGGGTGCCAGCTCCGCGATCAAGCCGGCTCCAACCTGGCCTCGGTGCCCGGCTCCCATTTGAGGCCCCAGTCTCGCATGGCGCGGAGGGCGAGGCATTTGTTGGTGAGTTCGTAGGCGAAGGGAACTCGATCCGTTTGGGCCGTGTCCATAAGAGCAACGGCGGGTAGGAGTCGCCGAAAAATGAGACTTGCAGGCTCGAAATCCGAATACTATACAAACGTATAGCCTATGCCGGAACCACTCACAGCATGCCAGCAATCCCTCCTTGAGTTGATCCAGGAGCGGATGGCAGATGACGCCATGCCACCCACCTGCCGGGAGATTTGCAGCCATTTTGGCTACAAAAGCCCAAAGGCCGCCACGGACCTGCTGGATCAATTAGAGAAGAAGGGCTGGATCACGCGCGTGCCTGGCCGGGCACGCAATATTCGTCTGACTCAGGCCAGTATCACAGGCGTGCCTTTGCTGGGCAACATCCCAGCGGGAGCGCCGGTGGATACAGAGTCGGATCAAGACACTATTTTGAACCTGAATCCTGCGGCCTTTGGCATCCGTGACCGTCGTCTGGCCTTTGCCCTTCGCGCCGATGGGGATTCCATGATCGGGCGTCATATTTACCCTGGTGACATCGTTGTGCTTGAGGCTAAGGTCATCCCCAGACCGGAAAACATCGTGGCAGCACTCATTGATCAGAAATCCACTCTCAAAACCTTTGTCCAAAAGGGAGGCAAGAGCTGGCTGCGCGCAGAAAATCCACGTTACCCGGACCTCGAACCTGCCTGGGATCTTCAGATTCAAGGCGTCGCCAGGGGGGTCATTCGCTTTCTCCGCTGATGAGTGCGTTTCGTCCACCCGAACTGCCAGAGCCGCCGCGCGAGTATCGCTACTACCGCACGAAGAGGGAGGTTTTGCAGGAACCGAAACTCTATGCCTACCAGCACATGTTGCTGCGCGCTTGGGAGGAAATGCACCTATCGGGTGTGCTCACGCTGAATGGCGTTCCCACAGTCTATGTGTGCGACTTTGCGAAGCCAGCTGCCGTCGAGCAAATCGCGAGAGTCCAGCAGCAGTTTTGGAATCAGGGCATCGCCATGCTGCTGTTGCTGCGTGATCCACGGCATGTTCGTGTGATCTCCTCCATGATCACGCCGGTGGACCCGGAGAAAGCCACAGAGCAAGACGTCGAGGCGCAGCTCGTGGAAAAGCTCGATCTGGCCGCGCAAACCCAATGGGCGGAGAAAATGTATCTCCAGCTCAGCAGCGGTCACTATTACAACGTGCCCGGTCGTGAGGCCAAATTCCGCCCGCAGCACGGGGTGGATGCCTATCTGCTCGGCAACCTGTCCGCTGTGCGTGACACGCTGGTCTCCAATGGCCTCACACCACGGATCGCCCATGCGTTCCTGGGGCGGCTGCTCTTCACCTGCTATCTGTGTGATCGCGGCATCATCCAGTTCGCAAACTACTTCAAAGGCAAGCCATGGCGGCATGTGCGCGATCTGCTCACAGCCTCCGCCGATCCGGCACCCGCCCTCTATGACACGCTTTTTCCTGCGCTGAAGAGTGTCTTCAATAGCAGCATGTTCGACTCCGATCTGGAGTCAGAACGCCACATCATCGAGAAGCACCCCGCCTGCTTTCAGACCATTCTCGACTTCCTTCGCGGGGATGATCTGGCTCAGAAAGGCCAGCCCACGCTTGGTTTTTGGGCCTATGATTTCCGTCTCATTCCGGTGGAGACGGTCAGCGCCATTTACGAGAACTTCCTGGAGGGCGAAGACAGCCAGGGCAAGCAGGCGGCGGGGGCGTTTTACACACCGCGTTTCCTCGCTGAGGTGGCGCTGGATCTGGCCCTGGCGGACGTGCAGCCTTTGTATGCGCCTGGCCGCCGCTACCTCGACCCCTCCTGCGGTTCCGGCATCTTCCTGGTGCTGCTGTTCAACCGCCTTGCTGCGGAATGGACCGCACGGCAGAAACGCAAACCCACCCCTCAAGCCAAGGCCGACGCCCTACTGGAGCGGCTGGACACTCTGCGGGGCGTGGACAAGAACCTCACCGCCTGCCGCATCGCCTGCTTCAGTCTCTATCTGGCCTTTCTCGATCAGTTCGATCCGCCGGATGTGGAGAGCTACAAACTTGAGTTCAACAAGAAGAAGCTGCCGAACCTGCTCCACACCCAGGCTGCCACCCGCACACCCGAGCACCCTGTGATTCGTGAGGCGGACTTCTTTGATTACGCGCCGAAGCACCTTGGCGAGTTCGACATCATCATTGGCAATCCGCCGTGGGCAGGTCGTGGCAGTAAACAAATTGCGCATGACTTCATGCTAAAGACTCCTGCTCTTTTGAAGTCGGATGGACGTGCCTGCCTGCTGCTGCCGTCCAAAGTCTTTTTGAATCAGACGGACGACTTCCAGGCCGACTGGCTCCAAAGCATCACGCTGAACAAGGTGGTGCAGCTTGCCGACTATCGTTTCATTCTTTTCAAAGAAGCCATCTGCCCTTGTAGCATCGCATTGTTCCATCCGGGGAAACCGCCTGAAGATCATGAGATCGAATACATCGCACCTAAAGTCTCCCGCTCAGACCTGCGGGACGGACTCATTCCGGTGACGTCAGCGGATCGCCAATGGATTCCGCTGCGCCGCTTACTGGGTGCTGCCGAGCAGGGTGCTATATCCATGGCCTGGAAAAGCTATCTTTGGGGAACAGCGCGCGATCACAAGTTTTTGGATTACCTGTTCAGTTTCCCGAGGCTGTCGGATCGCACTGAGCTTTTGAGTGATCTGAGGCGCTCAAAGAAGAAGCGGAGCAAACCATGGGCTGCGGGCCAAGGCTTCAAGCCTTATTCTCAAATAGCCAAATCCAAACCCGACAGGGTACTGAAACCTATCGCCCCTTGGCAGGGCACCGATAGCTTTGTCGATGATGCCGTCTTTAAAGGCATGATCAGCGTTCCTCAGAATCTGTGTCGAAATCTGGAGACGGCTTTGCGTGAAGAAGAGAATCTTCCTGATCAGCTCTACAGCAAGCCTGATGACGCTTTGTTTATGCCGCCGATGGTTTTGTTTAACCAAGGCTTCAGCAATGCCGCCTATTTTGGCTACTTGATCCGCTTTCAACACGCTCTTCAGTCTATCTCAGGACCTCTTGAGGATGCTGAAAAGCTACAGTTCCTGGCGGCTTTTCTGCGCTCTCCGCTCGCCCGTTATTTCATATTCCATACCGCCGCCAATATTGGCACAGAGCGTGACAAAGCCCATCTAGTGGAAGCCTTGCGCCTGCCTTTTTTCTTGCCGGATAGCGAGTTCGCCATGCCTGAAGCTGCCACCATTCTCAAGAAGGTGGCCGCGAAAATGCAGCGGTTTCAAAAAGACATGCAGGCAAGCGCAGACAAGCTGCTTGGAGACAAACCCTCGTCTGAGCTGGATGCAAAAAAGCGCGACGAATGGTTCCGGCAGCAGCGTGACAAGTCCGCCCGTTTGCAGGATGAACTCAATCCGCTGATCTATGCGTATTACGGCCTCAACGAACAAGAGCAGGCGTTGGTGGAGGACACCTGCGAAATTCTGGATCGCAGTGACACGCCTGGCTCGCTTGAGTCCGCGCGGGACATCCCCACCCTGCGCCTGCTCACTTCTGCTGATGAATTGACTTCGTATGCAGCGATGATGGCTTCCACGCTCAACGAATGGGCCACTGGAAAAGTGAGTGCGGCAGTGAGCGGCGGTGTGGATGCAGAATTGGGACTGGCATTAATCGAGATCACTCAGGTCAAAACGGCCAGGGCCTTTGAGCCACGGTCTATCACCAAGACGCTGGCGAAAGCACTGGAGCGGCTGCACAGCAGCAGCACACAGCAGGATGGTGTCTTTGTCTTTGAGCGCACCAGCCTCATTTTTGACGGACCGCGCATTTTGCTTCTGAAACCAGCCCTGTTGGGACAATGGACACGCATTGCGGCGCTTAATGATGCCAGTCACATCTATGCCCAGATCGCCGAGGCCCGTCAGCAAGCAGCGCGAAAAACATGAATCATCCTGCGGCTGAGTGCATCCCCCTGTTCCCAGAAGAGGAGATTCCATTCATCCTCCAGGCAGTGCTTCGTTGTGGCAAACAACTCAGAAAGAAGGCTCCGCGCGAAAGAGAAGATCATCTCACGGATCGACTCCGGGCCATTCTGGATAGAGATCGAGAACTCGCCCGGCGGCCAGTGGAACTCTTTCGTGAAGTGTCCATTTATGAGCGTCAGCAGCCCAAAGAGAAACCGCTGGGCAGGACGGATGTGGTCTTTCTTTTCTCAACAGGCTCACGCAAGCCCTGGCCCTATTTTGCAATCGAGTGCAAACGCCTCCATGTGACGTTCCTGTCTGGTCTCAGGCTTTTGATCAATGAATACGTCACCGGCCATCAAGGCATGATGTGCTTCATCGAACAGCGGTATTCCAGAGGTCTGGGCCATGGAGCCATGATGGGCTATGTCTTCGATGGCAAGGTGGATGCCGCACGCGAATCCGTCGCTCAGTCCATCCGACAACATCACGATAAACTACAGGCCAATCACCAAGGAGAAATGCAGCCATCGGCCCTATCCATCGCTGAGATTCACGAAACTCATCACCAGATCGGAGATCGGCTCTTCGTCCTGCACCATCTCTTTGTGCCTGTGTGAACAAGCAGCCAGACTTGCTCGGCACCTTGTCACGCCCGCTTCAGCTTGGCTTCCGTGCCCGGCTCTCATTTGAGGCCCCAGTCACGAATGGATTTTAGAACGGGGCGCAGATTGGGCAGATCACTGGCGCGTTCATGCCACGGGCAATCAGGTGATGAGGCCAAATAGTTTCTTCGTGGTCGAGTAGCTTGCGCTGCTTGAACACAATGCGGCATGGACATTCGGGCGGGTTCGTGTCCAAAATGACGCTTCATTCGACTTACCTGATTCCCAACTATGAACCGCCGCCATTTCCTCCAGACCACCGCCGCCGCCTTGCCCACGTTTGCCATCGCGCAGGGAGCGCCGAAGAAACGCATCCTGCTGCGCTCGTCCTGGCAGACGGTGAACATCGGCGACATCGCGCACACGCCGGGCATGTTGGCGCTGCTGGAAAAGCATCTGCCGGAATACGAGGTGACGCTGTGGCCGAGCAGCGTGGAAAATGGCGTGGCGGAGATGCTGACGAAGCGTTTTCCGAAGCTGAAGATTCTGGCGAAGGATGGCGCGGCGAAAGCGGAGGCCTTCAAGACTCATGACTTCCTGCTGCATGGCTCGGGGCCGGGCATCGTGGGTCAGAAATCCATCCTCGAATGGACGGAGCAGACCGGCAAACCCTACGGCATCGGCGGCGTGACCTGGAGCCACTCTGATGAAGGCGTGAAGGTGATCAGCGGGGCGAAGTTCGCGTTTTTCCGCGATTCGGTGTCGCTCGCGCTCGCCAAGGAAAAAGGCGCGACCAGCCCGATCATGGAGTTCGGTCCTGACGCCACCTTTGCCTGTGATTTGATCAATGATGAAGCCGCCACCGCGTGGTTGAAGGAAGTGGGACTGGAGGACGGCCAGTTCGTCTGCTGCATCCCGAAGCTGCGCAACTCGCCCTACTGGGAGATCAAGAAGGGCTACAAGCTTGACGAGAAAAAACACGCGCGAAACGAGGAGATGAAGGAGCACGACATCGGCCCGCTGCGCAACGCGGTCATCGCCGTGGCACGGCAGACACCGATGAAGGTGCTGCTCTGCCCGGAGGACGCCAGCCAGATGAAGCTGAACAAGGAGATGATCTACGACAAGCTGCCCGACGATGTGAAGGCGAAGGTCGTGTGGCGGAAAGACTACTGGCTCACCGATTTCGCCCAGAGCGTGTACAACCGCTGCGCGGGCCTCTTTGGCAATGAGCAGCACAGCCCCATCATGTGCATCGGCCACGGCATCCCGGCCATCGTCTGCCGCTACAAGGAGCAGACCAGCAAGGGCTTCATGTGGAAGGACATCGGGCTGAGCGAATGGCTCTTCGACCACGACTTCGACGAGGCGGAAAAAGGTCTCACGCCCGCCGTGCTCGCCATCGTGAACGATCAAACCACCGCGAAAGCGAAGGCGCTGAAAGGCAAAGCCGTGGCCGACGAGCGCATGAAGCGCATGATGGACGTGCTGCGCGCGGAGCTGGAGGCGTGATCACGTTTATACTCTCCAAATGGCTCACACCATCCGCCTTGCCTCATTCCTTTGCCTTCTCGCCACAGTCATCCAAGCAGGCACGCTGAAGCACGCCCAGCCGGACAACTACCGCCGCCTGCTGACCACGCTGGAGCCTGGGGACACGCTCGTGCTCGCCGCTGGCGTTTATGAGCGCGGATTGCCTGTGAGCGACTGCCATGGCACGCCGGAGGCTTGGATCACGATTCAGGGGCCGGAGAATGGCGTGGCGGAGATTCGTCAGACAGCGACGGCCAATTGCGTGGAGTTGAAGCAATGCAGCCATGTCGCGTTGAAGAAGCTTTCCATTCTCGGTGGCGGTCCGCAGGGCATTTCCGGCCTGTTTGGCATTAGCGCCCAGGGCGGGCTGAAAAACTCGGTGCATCACATCCTGATCGAAGACTGCATCATCAGCGATTGGAACACCTCGCAGCAGGCCGTCGGCATCTCCACGAAGACACCGACCTGGGACTGGACCATCCGGCGCAACATCATACGCAACTGCGGCACTGGGCTCTATCTCGGCAACTCGAACGGCGCAGATCCCTTCATTCGCGGCGTCATCGAACACAACCTCGTTCAAGACCCCATCCTCTACTGCATGGAGATCAAATTTCAAAAACCGCGCCCTGAGCTGCCGCACGATCATCCGGCACAACGTCTTCATCAAAAACGACGCGCCTAGCCCGGATGGCGACCGATCCAACCTTCTCGTCGGCGGTTTTCCTGACAGCGGCTCCGGCTCCGACGACCTCTACGAGATCTACGGCAATTTTCTCTGGCACAATCCGCGCGAATCACTGCTGCAAGCCTCCGGCCGTGTCTCGATCCATGACAATGTCTTTGCCGACTGCCCGGCCAACGCCGCCATCACCCTGCGCAATCACGATCTGCTCTGCTGCCCGTGGCATCCGCATCGCCAGCGCCGCGCCGGAAGGTCATGCCATCATCGGCAACGTGGTGTTTGCAGGAGAGCCGTTGTCTTTGCACAACACGATCACCAACGTGCGTGACAACATCATCGCGCCTGTTGCCGATACCGTGCTGCATCTGGTGAACCCTCAGATGACACTGGGCACCTTGGCCCTGCATCCGAAGCCTGGAAGCTGTGAAGGCACGCCGCTCGATCTGTCCCCCTTTGCCACCGAGACAGCGTTCGATCTGGATTTTAGCGGAACATCCAAAGGAGATCGACGCATTCGCGGAGCGTATTCGGCCAAGGCGGGCTGGATGCTGCAAAGCGGTATCAAGCCGCCATCGGCTACGCAGCCAAAGTTCTGATAGTTTTTATCCACGCTTGCCGTGATGATTGCCCCCATGAAACCCGCCCCTTTCTCCCGCCGCCATTTCATCTCCGCAGCACTCGCTGGTGGCGCTGTCAGCCAGACCTCGATTTCCGCTGCCGAGGTCAAAGCGGGCAAGTTCAATGAACCGGCGCATGACATCCCGCTCGCCAATGACGCTGATGTCATCGTGTGCGGTGCCGGACCTGCCGGGGTGACGGCGGCGATCACCGCCGCGCGTGCCGGTGCCAAGGTGCGCCTCTTTGAGTGGCGCGGCTGCCTCGGCGGCATCTGGACGGCGGGGCTGCTGGGNNCCGGCTTTGCCAAAGAACTGCGCGACAAGCTCGACACGCGTGGCGCTCGCGCGAACTCGACCAGCACGAGCCGCTTTTGCTACGATCCTGAGGCGCTGAAATTACTGCTGGAGGAACTGTGCGTGGAGGCAGGTGTGAAGTTTCAGTATCACACCAAAGTCTCCGCAGCCTTCAAGGAAGGCAACAAGCTCACCACCATCGTCACAGAGTCCAAATCGGGTCGTCAGGCATGGCGCGCGCCCGTTTTCATCGACACCACAGGCGATGGCGATCTCGGCTTCCAGGCAGGCTGCGCCTTTGAGATCGGCATGGCGGAGGACTGCCCCTGCCAGCCGATGTCGCTCAACGCGCTTCTGGTGGTGAAGGACGCTGAAGCGCTGCGTGAGTTCGTTCGTTTCGGCCAGCCAAAACCCGGCGAAAACACGGACAGCGAGAAGAAGAAGCGCATCAAAGACGTGCTCGTGAGCACCGGCCACTTCCCATCCTACGCGGGGCCGACGCTGTGGCATGTGCAGGGCAATCTCGTCTTTGCCATGATGAACCATGAATACGGCATCAAGCCCTGGGACGCCGCCGAAGTCACCGCCGCCACCGTTCGCGCACGCGCGGAAATGAACAAGATGGTCAGCGGCCTGCGCGCGCT
>DNXB01000062.1 GCA_003506995.1 Verrucomicrobiales bacterium | reverse complement strand
CAGGCCGAGGTGCTGGAGCTCAAGGCTGATCCGAAGGGCGATCCCCGTGCCACGGTCATTGAATCCTCGATGGTTGCCGGCAAGGGCCCGGTGGCCACGGTCATCGTCGGCCAGGGCACGCTCAAAGTCGGCCAGCCCTTCATCTGCGGCCCATACTGGGGCAAGGTCAAGGCGCTCATCAACGACCGGGCTGAGAACATCAAGGAAGTCCTCCCCGGCATGCCTTGCGAGGTCATCGGCTTCAGCGACATGCCCCACGTCGGCGACGAGGTCGTCGTGATGAAAAACGAGCGCGATGTCAAAACGCTCAGCGAGGAGCGCCTGAGTGACATCCGCCAGAAAAAGCTCACCGTGCCGCGCCGCTCCACCCTGGAGCATCTCTTTGCCAGCATCGACGACAGCAACAAGAAGGTGCTCAAAGTCGTCCTCAAGTGCGACGTGCAGGGTTCCGTGGAGGCCATCGCCAAGTGCCTCACCGACATCAAGAGCGACAAGTGCAACCTCGACATCCTGCACAAGGAGGTCGGCTCCATCAACGAGTCCGACGTGCTGCTCGCCAGCGCCTCTGACGCCATCATCCTCGGCTTCAACGTCAAGGTGGAGAACAAGGCGCTCACCACCGCGAAGCGCGAGACCGTGCAGGTGAAGCTCTACTCCATCATCTATGAGCTGATCGACCAGGTGAAGGAGTCCATGCAGGGCCTGCTCGACCCGCTGACCCGTGAGAAGGTGATCGGCCACGCCCGCGTGAAGCAGGTCTTCAAGGTCAACAAGGGCTTCGTCGGCGGCTCCGTCGTCACCGACGGCATCATGAACCGCAAACAGCGCGCCCGCGTGCTGCGTGACGGCCAGGCCGTCTATGATGGCGGCTTCGAAACGCTGCGCCGCTTCCAGGACGAGGTCAACGAGGTGCGCAACGGCATGGAGTGCGGCATCAAGCTCAACGGCTTCAGCGATTACGAGGAAAACGACGTCATCGAGTGTTACGAGCTCGAAAAAATCGCCCAAACTCTCTAAGCCTGGGGCTAAGAGCAGCGGGCCAAGAGTCCAGAACTCCCAACCCTTCGCCCTCAGCCCTTCGCCCTTCGCACCATGTCCCTCCGAGTCCAAAAAGTCAGCGAACTGATCCGCCGTGAGCTGGCCACGATTCTTGAAAAGGATTACCGTTTCGAGAACTGCCTCGTCACCATCCATGAGGTCAGCCCCACGCCCGACATGCGGCAGTGCTTTGTCTATGTCGGCGTGATCGGCAAGCCGCACCAGCAGGAGAACGCCATCGAGAAGCTCATCAAGGCGCGCGGCTCCATCCAGCGCGACCTCTACAAGCGCGTGAAGCTGCGCTGCAGCCCGCAGCTCTTCTTCCGCCTCGACAAGTCCGTCGAGCGCGGCGTTCCGCTGCTCAACATCATCGACAATCTGCCGCCGCCGCTCCCTGACGAGCCTGCGGAGGAAGCGGCGAAGGACTGAGGCCTGCGTGAAGGGCCGCGATTTGTGGCAAAAAGAGAGAAAAGGTTGGAGGAAGGGAGTTTTCCCGGCAGAATCCGCCACACTGATTTTTCCACCCGCCATGCCGCTCTCCGATCCCTACGCGTTCCAGCTCGCCGGTTTCAGCGAAGGCGATGTCGATGAGATCCTCGCGGATCTCGACTACCTGCACCGCAACTCACGCTGGACGCACCGGCGGGACCAGATCGAGCGCATGATCGTGGAGTCCCCGGTGATCCTGCTCGACTTTTTGCGCAGCGTGCGGCCCGATGTGGTGCGCAGCGCGATGATTCCGCGCCGGGTGAAGGAAGCGGTGCTGCGGACGAAGGCGGCTGTTTGAGTTGTTGCGCCTGCGCTGAGTTCCGCCACATTCGGCCTCCCCCAAAGTCCGGGCAATTGTGTGCCGGGCGCGTCTTTCCTTATCATGTTCAACTGGATCATCAAAAAAATCATCGGCACCAAGAACCAGCGCATGGTGCGCAAGCTCACTCCCGTGGTGACCGAGATCAACCGCATCGAGGCGGGGCTGCAAAACGAGCCAGAGGAGGCATTGCGCGAGCGCACACAGAAATGGCAGGCCCAGTTCCGCGCCTTTCACACACCGCCGTTCCTCGGTGGTGTCGGCCTGCGCATCGCCGATGAGGCGGCGGTGGACGCCTGCCTGGAGCAGGTGGAGCAGTACTTCGCCGCCTTGAAGAAGCATTTCCCGTCCTTGGAGGACGATTACATCGCCCAGGGGCGCTGGCGCACGGTGAGTTTTGACGAGAAGAAGCAGCGCATCGACCGCTCGCGCGAGGCGTGGAATGAAATCCAGCCGGACTTCGACGCCATCGAGCAGAAGATGCTGAACGACATCCTGCCGGAAGTGTATGCCGTGGTGAAAAACGCCGCCCGCCGCTTGTGCGGACGCGAGATGATCGTCTGTGACCAGCCGCTGGGCTGGAACATGATTCACTTCGATGTGCAGCTCGTCGGCGGCGTCGCCCTGCATCGCGGCATGATCGCGGAAATGGCGACCGGGGAGGGGAAAACGCTCGTCGGCACGCTGCCCGTGTATTTGAACGCGCTCACCGGCCGCGGTGTGCATGTCATCACGGTGAATGATTACCTCGCCCGTCGTGACAGCGAGTGGATGGGCAGCTTGTACAAATATCTCGGCCTCACCGTCGGCTGCATTCAAAACGACCAGCCGAGCCACATCCGCGCCGAGCAGTACCGCTGTGACATCACCTATGGAACGAACAGCGAGTTCGGCTTCGACTACCTGCGTGACAACGGCATGGCCTCCAGCAAGGAGCAGCAGGTGCAGCGCGGCCATTACTTCGCCATCGTCGATGAGGTGGACTCCGTGCTCATCGATGAGGCCCGCACGCCGTTGATCATCAGCGGCCCGGTCATGGCGGCGGAGAGCAATCATCAGTATGAGCGCTACAAGCCGCTCGTGGACCAGCTCGTGCGCCGCCAGAACACGCTGTGCAACCGCCTGATCACGGAGGCCAAGGAGGCCGCCGCCGCCGGTGTGCTGGAGCAGGCCGGATTGAAGCTCTTCCAGGTCCGCATGGGCCAGCCGAAGAACCGTGCGCTTGCCCGCTGCATGGAAGACCCGGAGCTTCGTCGTGCGATGGAGAAGTCCGAGCTCTCGCTCTACGCCGACACGCAGAAGGTTGAGTTCTTCAGGCTCAAGGAGGAGCTGTATTACTTCATCGAGGAAAAAAGTCACGATGCCGATCTCACCGAGATGGGGCGCAATTTCCTCAGCCCCGACGAGCCGGACGCCTTCGTGCTGCCGGACATCGCCACCGTTTACTCCGAGATCGACGGCGACACCTCGCTTTCCGAAGAAGCCCGTCTGCGCAAGAAGACCGAGATGCAGGACCGCCTCTCGCATCAAGGCCAGCGCATTCACCAGATCAGCCAGTTGCTGCGCGCCTTCTGCCTCTATGAGAAGGATGTCGAGTACGTCGTTGAGGAGAACAAGGTCATCATCGTCGATGCGCAGACGGGCCGCAAAATGGCCGGTCGCCGCTGGAGCGACGGCCTGCATCAGGCCGTGGA
>DNXB01000378.1 GCA_003506995.1 Verrucomicrobiales bacterium | reverse complement strand
TTGAGGATGCCGACCTGGATTTCCTGCGGGCCGAGCCGCACGAGCCGGTCAAAGCCGCGCCCGAAGCTCTCAATGCCTTCGCCGGGCAGGCCGACGATGAGATCAGCGTGGATGTGGACGCCGGTTTCCTCGCGGAGGAAGCGGAAGTTGTCTTCGAGACGGTCGAGGTTCTGCCTGCGGCTGATGTTTTTCGACGTGGCATCATCAAAGGTCTGAATGCCGACCTCGAACTGCACCGCGCCCGGTGGAAAGCGGCGGATGAGCGCACGGAGTTGCTCAGGCAGACGATCCGGCACCATCTCGAAGTGCAGGAACAAGCCCTCGCGCCAGCGGTCGAGGAAGAACGTCAATATCCCGGTGCTTGTCGGCAGATGGAGATTGAAGGTGCGATCGACAAACTTGAACTGCGTGGCTCCGCGATCGAGCAGCCGCTGCATCGAGGCCAGGAAGGCATCCGTGGGAAAGGCCCGCACCGGAATGTCGAGTGAGGACAGGCAGAACTCGCAGGTGAACGGGCAGCCACGCGAGGCCTCGACGTAGATCACGCGATGTTTGAGGTCTTCGTCGGTGTAGAGATCGTAGGGCGAGGCCAGATTGTTCAGCGCGGGAAGCTCGGCGGCGATGATCTTGGGGACGTTCGGAGTTGCCGCAGAGGGGCAGAGAGGCAGCGGTGCTGAGTTGAGATCAGAATTCTCCGCTTCTTTGCTCCTCTGCCCTGCGGTGAATCCGAGCAACTCACAGCATACTTCCGCAAACTTCACATCCGCCTCGCCGGTGATGACATGATCGGCCAGCGTGACGATTTCCTGACCTTCCGTCTCATACGACACCTCCGGCCCGCCGAGAATGACGATCAGCTCGGGTCGGATGCGTTTGAGCAAGGCGACGACCTCGGTGGTTTGCTCGACATTCCAGATGTAAACGCCGAAGCCGACGATGCGGGGCTCATGCGCCAGGATCGCCTCGACGATTTCGAGCGGCTGCTGGTTGATGATGAACTCCGCCATGCAGGCGCGATCCCGCAGCTCGCCAAGGTTCGCCATGAGGCAGCGCAGCCCGAACGAGGCGTGGATGTATTTGGCGTTGAGCGTGGCGAGGACGATGTCCGGCATGGGCGGGCACAGTGGATGCTGCGCGGGGGGGCGCAAACGGCAGTTCCAAAGTGGTCCGCACCTCGCGAAGCGCGCCGAAGGCAGTCCTCTGCGCGGAACGGGCGTTTATATGCCGCCAAACCCGCACAGAGGACTGTGCGGACCACTTTATTTCTTCTTACCTTTGCCCTTCTTGCCACCGCCTTCGCCAGCGTTGCCCTCCATCAGATCGGGCAGAGGCAGGTAGTCCCAGTCGAGGATCATCTTTTCGGCGAGGGCAGCGCGGAGTGCGCGCTCGGTGGCGGCGAGTTCGGGTTTGCCGCTGAGGTTGTTCAGCTCGGAAGGGTCTGCTTCGAGGTCGTAGAGTTCGTACACCGGACGTGGAGTCGTGAAATAGGTCGCACGCAGGCCCGGAGAGAGTTTGCCGGCGGCATTCGCCTCTTGCATCTGCTTCCAGGCCTGACCACCGGCGGAATCGACCGGCGAATACGGAATCCAGGGCGTGCAGTTGTAGATGAACTTGAAGCGGTCGCTGCGCACGGCACGTCCGAGGTCGTAACCGCCATTGGTCATGTTCACAGCGACCGGAGCGGAGCCGTGCGGGCCGCGCTCGACGAAGACGTGCTTCCTCGGTGTGTGGGCCTCGCCTTTGAGCAGGGGCAGGAAGCTCACGCCGCTCATTTTGGCGCCCGCTTCGAGCCCTGCGGCGGCAAGCAGCGTGGGAGCGAGGTCTTCGGCGCTGATCAGGGCGCGTGAGTCGCCGCCGGGTTTCACCACGCCGGGCCAGCGCACGAGGAAAGGGACGTTCGAGCCGGGATCGTAGAGGGAGCCTTTGCCGTGTGGCAGCGCAGCGCCGTTGTCGCCGCAGAAGATGATGAGCGTGTTTTCCATGAGGCCGCGCTTTTTGAGCACATCGAGCACGCCCGCGATGGTGCGGTCCACGCGGTTCACCTCCGCGCAGTAGTCGGCGAGCTGCTCGCGCATGCCGGGCAGGTCCGGCCAGTGCGCGGGCAATTTGAGCGAGGCCGGATCGGGTCGGAACTCGGCGGGAGCGTTCCAGGCGTGATGCGGGTCGCTGAAGTTCGCCCACATGAAGAAAGGCTTGTCGGCGGGCTTCTTTTCGAGAAACGCGGCGACTTGCGCGGCCACTTCGTTGTCGGGGCATTGATTCAACGAGTCCACGCGGTCAATGAAGGTCTTCAATTGATGCTCCTGGAAGACTTTCGCGGCTGCCTGTCCGATTTTTGTCGCTCCATCGAGGTGGAAGCTGCGGCCGCACACGCCGGTGAAGTAGCCGCCTTTGTCGCGCAGCAGTTCCGGCAGCGTGATCTCATCGCGCGGCAGCGGAGCGGAGAATCGCGTCATGCGGGCGGCCACGGGCGAGCGGCCGGTCATGAGCGTGGCACGCGAGGGCACGCACTGCGGCGCACCGGTGAAGAAGCGGTGGAACTTCACGCCCTCCGCTGCGAGCTGGTCGAGCGTCGGTGTTTTGACATTGGTGTCGCCATAGGCGCTCAGGAAAGGGTAGCTGTGGTCGTCGCTGAGGAGGAAGAGGATGTTCGGCGGCGCCGAAAATGACGAATGCAGAATGACGAATGACGAAAGGAGGATGAGCAGTGGCTTCATGGTGGCGCTATAACGCGGCGACCTGGGTCATCTTCCGATTGGAAACAGCGTTGGCCGCTTCATGATGAACGCATGATTCCAACACCCCGTTTTGTCGTTGCCGCCCTTGTTTGCCTGCTGACCGCCGCCGTTTCTGCCGAGGAGCCGAAGTGGGTGCCGCTCTTCAATGGCAAGGATCTGAGCGGCTGGACGCCGAAGATCGCGAAGCGTCCGCTCGGGGAGAACTTTGCGAACACGTTTCGAGTCGAGGACGGCATTCTGAAGGTCAGTTACGACGGCTACACGAAGTTTGATGAGCAGTTTGGCCACCTCTTCACCAACCTGGCGTACTCGCACTACATCCTGCGGCTGGAGTATCGTTTCACCGGCACGATGATGGCCGACGCGCCGAAGTACGTGAACCTCAACAGCGGCGTGATGCTGCACGCGCAGCCGCCGCAGAGCATGCGCTTTGACCAGGGCTTCCCCGCGAGCCTGGAGATGCAGTTTCTGGCCGATGAAGGCAAAGGACCGCGCTCCACCGCCAATCTTTGCACGCCCGGCACGCATGTGGAGATGGGCGGACAGCTCGTGACCAAGCACATCGTCAAATCCAGCGCGCCGACTTTTCCAGCGGAGGAGTGGGTGCGCGCGGAGGTCGAGGTGCGCGGCAATGACGAGATCATCCACCGCATCAACGGCGTGGAAGTGCTGCGCTACCAGCGCCCGCAGCTCGATCCCACGAACAACAACGCTCCCGCGACGGATCAGATCGAACTCGGCGGCAATCTCATGCTCGGCTACGGCCACATCGCCCTTCAAGCCGAAGGGCAGCCGGTGTGGTTCCGCAAGATCGAGCTGAGGTCGCTGGAGAAGAAGTGAGTGACTCAGCGAGGCTGATGGTCAGCTCCCCGCTGGTGCTTCCGCTGCGATGCGGCGGTAAATTTCCTTCGCGGCCTCGAAGGTGCGTTTCGCCTCGTCGCGCTCGGCGGGGGCGATGTTTTTCTCCCGCACGTGCCAGAGCTGGTCGATGCAGGCGATGCACCACAGCGCGCTCTGGCGTGAGGCGCGGATGGGTTGGTCTGCAATGATGACGTTGACGGGATTGGTGTGCAGTTGCGGGAAATGCCGCACGGCCACCCAACTGCTGCGCGGGATCTCGACGGCGAACGTTACTTCGTGGAGCTGATCGTCCGCAGGCACTTCGCGCGTGGCGGCGACGATGCCGTTGACGACCAGCTCGACCTTGCGCTTGCCGCTGGCGAAGGGATTCGCGCCGGTCGTGTCGTGATAATGCACGGTGTCGCCGACGAGACGCTGACCGCCGACGGGCACCGCGCCGCCGTAGGCGATTTCAAGCGGTGTCTCGGAGCTGAACGCGACCTTGGCGCTCACTTTCACGCGGCCCGGTTGTGCGAGCCGCACTTCATCGCCAGCCACTTTACCCTCGACGGTGAAGCCAGGCGCGTGTGCGTAGCCGTCGCTCACATAGCTGCGACCGCGCGCGAGTCCCTCGCACCATTGGGCGAAGTCGAGTTTCTCGACACGACCGAGCTGCACATAGGTCCGCCCCTGGCCGACGCGTGTGCCGCTCATGCACGGGTAGTCGGTCTCGCCCGCGCATTTTAGCGGGAAGCCGCAGTTCATCATGTGATACCAGGCGTTCCACTCCAGCAGGCGCGCGGTGTCCATCGCGCTGATGAAATCGCACACGCCATGCGCGGTGGTGACGAAGATCTCATGCCCGCCCGCGTCGGGAATGGCGACGTTTGGCAACAGATCGATCACACGCTCATGGCTGTTGGTAAGTTCCGGCTCGTTCAGCCCTCCGTCGCGATCTGCGTCGATCTTCTCAAACGGCTCCGGCAGCACCGTGCTCGCCGTTTCATCGGGCGTGAGCCGCGCGTCTTTGTTTGTGTCGTGCAGCTCGATCATCCGTTTCGCCGCCACAGACGAGATCACCTGCATGCCGCTGCCGGAGTGCGGATAGCCGGTGAAGCCGCCCTGCGCCTTCGTCCAGCGCAGCGCGGGCGTGGTCCAGGTGGGCCAACCCTTTGTGCCGTCGGCACCGGGATAAACGAGATCGCGCAAGTTCAGCAAACACACATGACCGAGAGCAGCGGAGCCGAAACCGCTCACCTCCATGTCGTAGCGCAGCAGCGTGTGTGGTTCGCTCAATGGATGCGCGGAACCGCCGAAAAACGGTCGCTGATGTTCGAAGCCGTAGCCCCAGGTGAGCACGCAGCCGACGTTCAGTCCCTCGCCCTTCACCTGCGCGAACATGTGCTCCGGCTGCATCCCGATGGACGGCGACGTGTAGTGCGCGCAGCCCGCTGCGTGGATGTGATGATCGCCGCTGTAGTAGCCGTGGTCCGCCGCGTTCATCCAGCGCTCCAGCTTCACGGCGAGCTGCGTCTCCTTGGCTGCTGGGATCACCACTTTGCTTTTCACGGTGCGGTATTCCGGCCCCCGCGAGGCTTCCATCGTGAACTCGCCCGGCGGCAGCAGCACGGTGTCGCCGTTCGCGCGGTAGATGTGTTTTTGGAAAAAGAAATCCGGCGCGAGACGACGTGCCTGCGGTGGAAAAACATGGCCCTGCGCGTCGGTGAAGGTCAATCGAGCCGTCGTCGGTCGATCATCGTAGTCCTTCACATCGAGCTTCACCGCCACCGCCGGTTTCACATCCAGCAGCACCGGTACTTCCGCACGAAAACCGAGATCCTGCGTCCCCTGCCCGATGTCGAAGGCCAGCACGGCCTCGCGTTTGCCTGCTTCGCTCGAATAAATGAGCGCGAGCGCATACTCGACCTCCAGTCCGCTGAGATTCGCCGTCATCGGTGGCGCGTCGAACATGCTGATCTCCAGAAAGCGATTCTCTCCCTTCAAGTTCTCGTTATCGCGCAGGTGCGTCTGCCGCTCGCGTTCCATCGTTCCCTTCGCCACGCCCGCATACGGCGGGCCGGCCTGCGTACTGGTGATGCGCAGCCGCGCCGTGCTCACGCCATGATTGATCACCTTGATGAGCGCCGGTGTGTAACCCGCCTGCTGCACTACTGGCTTCGTCGGGCCGCGCACCGCGCTCGCTCGCAGCTCAGGATTGATGCTCACCACGCAGAGCACCTGGGCATCCAGCGCCTCCTGCACCGCCGCAGCATCACGTTTTGTGATAGCCTCCTGCAACTTCGCACGCGCGTCATTCGCGAATGGTGCGCCAAGAAAATCGAGCGCCTGCATCAACCGCTGCGCATTCGCCGCGAGCGGCTGGCCTTCGACTTCGATCACGGGCAGAGGCTCTGCCGCCGCAGCGACGGAGAGCAGTGCGAACAGGGCGCAGACTTTGTTCATGACCTCAATACGCCATGAACAGGCGCATCTTGGACCACGGCCTGTATTGCTCCCGCGTGCTCACCACATTATTTCAGCTCTCGCCTCCTGAGACAAAAACACGTCTTGCGCGTTCTTTGAAGCGTGTGCCACTGTGATAAATGCTAGAAAAGGGTGAGCATATTTCAAGTTTGAAGTCCGTCAGCGGAGCTGGCTTTGACTTTGAAGATCGAGTTGCAGCCTTGTTCCTGGTCGAAATGCTCGCTGGGCAATCCTCCATGCGAACCGAATGGGGCGTGGCTTGGCAGCTCCGACGACAGGTCGCGGATCTGAATCCTCACGATGACATCGTGCTCAACTATCAGGATGTGGATGGTCAGGGCTACCAGTGTGCCGTTTCATCGAAAAGCGCACTTGTCAGCACTCGCGACGGCCTCACCAAAGAAACTATCGCCGAGATGTGGTCCGTTTTCGATTCTGCTTCTTTTCATGCACAGGATCACCTGTGCATAGCATGCCAGCCTCTTGGAGACGACGCCGAGATGCTAGACAGACTTCTCCCACGTTCTCTCCAAACACCTCCCGAGCAGTTCCTCAGCACGCTGCGAGGTGAAGGCGAAAAGCGATGCCACCAGACATTCCAACACCCTACCGATGAGACCCGACAGCCCGCTAGTCTCATGCGCAGACTGGTTCTTCGACACGACTTCGATTTTCAGCAGTCCCACTCCAAAGCCGAGAGCGAAGCCATTCGCCTTTGCCGGAGCCTTCTCTCTTCCGATGATGATCAAAACAGCCTCTCCCGAGAACTATGGCAAACACTCCAGTCCATCGCTGGCAGCCTGCGTGAGAATGGAGGTTCACGCACCATCCCCGAGCTGCTCAACGAGCTGAAAAGCCGTTTCCCGCTCGCCGATGCACCCAATGATCGCGAAGACTGGCGTCACGTTCGCAACATCACCGAAGCATCCCTGGCCGAGGTTTCAGAAAAACTACCGACTGGTCATCAAGTAGCACGCGGTAGCGACATCAACATCATTCAGACCTATTTCGATCAGCAAAACATCTTCGCAATCATGGGCGAGTCTGGTGCTGGGAAAAGTGTCCTTGCCAAGCTCTATGCTCAGGGTCTGCCAAAACAGTCCACCGAGGTCATCTGGCTCTCACAACCTGATCTTAACCGCCTCAAGTTCACAGCCACAAAACTGGTCGTTTTGATCAGCCGTTGCCGTCGTTCGCAGGGCCTCGTGGTTTTGGATGGCGCGGAGAACTGGCACAGCACGACAGACTTCTCCTTCGTTCGCACATTGATTGATGCCGTTGGAGAAATCAACGGCTGGAAGATTCTCATCACCTGTCAGCAATACGACTGGTCGTGCATCTCCACGAAACTGGCCACCCCGCAAAGACCAAATATCCACACCCATCTCTGCGCATCCTTCAGTGATTTGGATATTGAGGTTCTAAGCGCTGCTGCGCCAAAAATCCAACGGCTAGCTATTCACCCGCGACTCCGTGAGCTGATGCGTAAGCCCCAGATACTTCGCGTCATGCTTGAAGCGCCAGCCGACTACGAAAATGAGATGCAGTTTTGGACCAGCGAAGCGGACATCGCCGATTGGTGGTGGCGGGAACGCGTTTGCGGAGGTCAAGTTACCTCCACTGAAGGAACACTCGCCCGAAACCTCGCTTGCACGATGGCTGACCGACTTGAAGTCGAGCTGTCTGAGAACAAGGCTGACGGCTATGAATCGGCCGTCAACAAGCTCATTCATGCAGGAGTGCTCTTGCCGGTAAAAGGAGGCAAACTACGCTTCGTCCACGACCTCTATACCGACTGGTCACGACTGCGCCAGCTTCGCCAACTCGGTGACGAGCTTTTCGCCTTCGCTGAGAAACATATCGAAAGCCCGCCCTGGTTCCGCACGCTCAGCCTTCTGTGCCAGCAATTTTTGGAACGCGATGAAGACATGGAGCTTTGGCGTAACCTTGTGACGCCATTGTTGCCTAAGCTTGCGAAGCATGAGGATGAATACAGCGGCTCTCGTGAATCACCCGCCCATCTCAGAATCGTCGATGCGGCCTTGGAAGCCCTCATTCGTTGCAGCCATTCCTCCAAGGCCTTCTCCAACACATCAGAACTCTTGCTTGGAGATTCCTGCACGCTATTGAGGCGGCTTATCCGTTCCATGTGCCACACAGCAACGGTGCCCGATCCCGTTTTTGCAGCCATGGCACGTCAGAACTTCAAGTTGCCCGAGGCCGAGCTTGAATCCTTTGAGCGTATTTCGAGACTGCCTCAGTTTACTCTTTGGGAACCAGTTATTGGGTTTTTGGCAATCCACCAGAATCAGGTCGTCCCAATCATTGCACTCGAGCTTTCCGAGATCATGCCCATGTTCAGCAAAGTCATGGGTTACCTGAAAGAAGGCGGCCATCTCACACCTCATTGGTGGCCCAGCCTCTGCGAATTAGCCGTCGCGTGTGGTGAATACGAGTTGCGCTGGGAAATAGAAGATCGGTGGTGTCCGTCTCGCAGACTGAGTCCCCGCTTTGGTTATCCCCGGGAGCAAATCTACAAAGCCACTTTGTTGGCAGGCGATCAATGCCCGGACCGCGTTGCCAAGCTGGCGCTCAAGGCTGCTGGACGACTTGATTGGGAAAAAGATGACCTTCCCGAGGAATACGAACTCGAATGGGCAGGCAAGACGGGCCGAAAGCGCTACGCGTCTTTGACATCGGATACCTATCAGCCACCAACGTGGGAGGTCTATCAACCTCCTGCTTGGGAATACGGACCCAAGCGCCGCGTCAGTGAAGACTTTGGCACGGCTTGTCTGAAAGGTGATGCACTGGCTGCTCTCATTCAATCAAAGCCTGCGGTCGTTGTGGAGCTTGTACTGGCCTTTGCCATCAAATGGCCCAAGGAGAATCAAAAGCAGAGATCACACGATACCATTGAGGAAGATTACGGCCTTGAACTTAACAGTCACGATTGGTATCCGCCGCTCTGGAGCCACGGACCGTTCATGCTTCTCTTCAAGCATGCGCCATCACATGCGCTCGACCTGATTGTCAGGTTGGTAAATTTCGCGACCGATGGTCACTTATCGCGCTGCTATGATCGAAACGCCGATGGAACGTCGCTTCTGATTGCGACCCAGGCAGGCACGACCTCGTGGAAAGGGGACGCGAATGTTTACACCTGGAGCTACAACAATGGACACAATTTCGTGGTCTCCGCACTCATGGCACTGGAGAAGTGGCTGCTGCATGAAGTTCAGCAAAAGCACGCCATCTCATCCACAGTCGATTATCTATATCGGCACGGGTCCTCCGTCGCCTTTGCTAGCCTGCTCATATCTGTTGGCAAAGCGTACCCGGATCTTTTCCTCAACGATCTCAGGCCGCTTCTGTCCATCGAGCAATTCTACGAATGTGACAATCCTGGCTATGTGCGGGGTTTCTTGTCCGGTGGAGCCCCTTCGTGGATGGAACCCGAGTTTGTTGCACAAATCAGACATGAATGGCACAGCCAGAAACATCACCAGGTCGGCTTGACGGAGTTCTGTTATGGACTGATTCGAACACGTCCTGAATTCCGTCTTATTTTCGCGGAGGTGTCCCGAGCATTCCGGGAACGAGCTGACCAGCTCAATGACAAGGGCAAGAGGTCACTTTTGAGGCTCGCCTGGAATCTTAACTTCGCAAACTGGATCGAAACTAAGCACCCAGACGGACAATCTGGATGGCACACCAATCTGCCTGAGGAGATCCTGGAACCACAAGACCCAGTACTCAATCGTGAGTTCGAGATCCAAGATATTGTGAAGCAGAGCGTGCAAGCCATTCAGTCCAGGCAGCCGCTCAACGAATCGCTCGCTACCCAGTGGTGGAATGTTTTTGAACAAGTTTCGAAATGGGGACGTGAAATCGATCCCTCCTCGGAAGAACAGATGCCTTCACCTGATGAGGCAATTGCCTCCCTGATGGCTGTTCTTCTTTGCCTGGGATCGGACTGGCTCGATAAGAACCCGGCCAAACTTGACCTGATCGAATCAACCGCGACGTCCATCATGCCCGACGTTTGCGCCGCGAAGAACGACTTCGCTGACCACGGGAAGATCGACACGGAAGTGTTTATGGCGCTGGTGGTGATTCGCATCTGGGCTTCGGGTCGCAATCCAACCGTATGGAGAGGTTATGTGGGGAGATTTGCCATGGCCTATCGATATGGAGCAGTGAAGATACTTTTTTCCGAAGCCTACCTGTTAAAAAAACAACTCGGGGCATACTTCGGGGGGCTTTGCCAGCTCATGCTCGCATATGCGGAACAGCGTGGTCCCAAGGGCATGTTTCCAGAAACAATCTCAAAAAATGGCCCCTCGCTCCAGAGCTGGCGCGAACAGTGGGGTGCAAAATTCACCACTGGATTGTGTCCTGATGTGCCCGTCGACTGGGGTGTCTGCCTCGGAACCGATGCACGCCTGCCTCAAATTCGGATTGAAGATGAACACGACGCAGAAACGTGGGGGAAACCTTTCAAAGATAAAAACCCCCAACGCCTGGATTATGGCTTCGACGTGGGGCTGGTAGTGGCAGCGCTTGATTGTATTCCATCGGCTGATCTCTCCATCAACGCTGCCCAGAACGAGGCAAATCTGTCGAAGGATACGGATGAGAACTTATTCGCTGCTTTGCTCAAAACGCTTCCTGACAACTTTACCCCCAATTCTGACAAAGCGCCGGATGCCTACAAAAATGAAGATGCCATTCTGCGTCGAATCGCCATTCGTATCCTTGTGCATGACACTCCGAAAGAAGAGTTGCCGTATTGGAAGCGCTTGTTAGCGAAAGGCCCGAACAGCATCGAGTTTGTGCGCAGCTTTGCGAATGAATTGAAAAGTGAACATCGCCGACTTGGCATCTCGATCAGCAAACTGCAGGCAGTGTGGACGAGCATGCTCGATTTCCTGCTAGCATCGAATGAATGGAAGCCGTTCGACAAACCCAACAAGGATGATCTTTGGGATGACCTTCTTTTCATCGGTCGCTTTATGCCATCAAGTCCAGGAGAGCATTTTGCGCCACTCATCGTGAGCCTCGCGCCGTACTATCACAAGACCATCTTGGCTCTTAAACCGTGGGGTTTCCGCTTCCAACGCTACCTTCAATTCTTTGCCTCAGGAGCAGCAATCAAGCCGCTCACTCCAGAGGTGATACGATGGCTTCATCCTGTGATTATGAGTCCAAAAGGAATCAATTGGAAGGAGTCCCGCATCCGTTCTGCTCTCTCGGCAATAGCTGATGAGGCATGGAAACTTCATCGTCCGGCTGTCCGTGCTAACGCGGAGGCTTTTGCCTGCTTCAAAGCTATCGTGACTGCCCTGGCGGCCATGCAAGACCCCGTCGGTATCGAAATACAATCTACTCTGGGACGATCTGGCTGATCCCTGAAGTTCAGCGATTACTTCGCAAATTCGACCGGCGTGCTCACCATCGCATCGCGTTCGTCAGTGACGCTGAGATACCAGGTGTTTGCGTTGGCGGGAGGCTTTGGAGCGGAGATCTCGTTGACCTGGGTGACGATGGCGCTGTTTGACTCGGTGGTGTCTGAATTGATGGAAGCCGGAACGGTGATCCATTCACGCTTTGAACGCAGGCCGCCGTCCGTGGTGTAGTGCAATGCGGCACTTTTCAGCTTGGTGGGAGGCGTGGATTTCACGGTGACTTTCACCATGTCTCCACCAAGGCGTGGTTGGCCGAGAATGGGCAGCGCTTTGCCGCTGCGGCACTTCGAATCAATAAACAGCCCGATCTCCTGCGGTGCCCAACCGGGCGGATGGCCGTGGGGCATCTTGACCTGAATGCGCAGGTGTTTCTCGCCGGGGACGACGTTGTAGCTCTTCATGTAGCTGTCGAGCACGTAATGGACGTCGTTGGTGCCGTTCACGAATAAGATCGGCACGCGGCAGCGCGGGAGCAGGCTGCCGGGGTCATACTCCTTCACCCACTTCGCCTTGTGGTCGCCGAGCTTGTCGATGCTGGGTTTCTGCACGGACTCGCCTTCGTGAAGGAAGCCGCAGCCATAAACCGGCACGGCCGCCTTGAAGCGATCATCCAGCGAAGCGACGAGGCAGGTCGTGTAGCCACCCCAACTGATGCCGGTGACGGCGGTGTGTTCCGCATCCACCTCCGGGAAGCTTCGCAGCAGCGAATGCGCGCGCATCACACTCGCCGCCGCGTGGAAAGGCCAGTCGTCGCTCGTGTCAGGGGTCATGATGCAGTCGAATTTTTCAGGATGGCCGTGCGGCGGGCCGCCGTTGGGCAAACGTGTGCGAGTGCCGCGATGACCGTTGCCGATGGCGATGCCCTTGGCGTCAAACTCCACCTCAGGCGGGCGCGAGCCGTTCAAATCCATCGCGATGGCTGCGTAACCTCGCTTGGCCCAAAGCTGCACCCATTCCGCGAAGGCCGTGCCGCCACCGCCATGGATCAACACCACTCCGGGAAACTTTGCGCCTGCCTTGGCTTCACCCAGCGTGATCGGCGAGGCGTAAAAGGCGAAGACCTCGGTTTCGCGGTCTTGATACTTCTCACCGGCATACGTCAGCGAGTGAATCCGCTGGTCCTGTCGCAGCCACTTCATCGCAGGCACGTTGCTTTTGAGCGCGTCGAGATTCCAGGGGCCGACCTGCTCGGCGGAAAGCGAAGGGCAAAGGGCGGAGAGTGTGATGACAGCGGCGAGAGGCGTGAACTTCATGGCGGACGAAGAAACGCCGCGCCGCGCTGAATTCAGCGTCTTTTTTGAAGCGCCCGCCAGCGCCCAAACCAAACGCCGCCGCAAGTGACTCCAGGCACTCACGACGGCGGTTGTTACAGCAAGTGAGAGATGGACCGCTCTCAGTTTGCTGCTTTCGGACGGCCAAGGACGTCATCCTTGGTCGTGAGAGCGACGGCGACGACCTGGTCGATGAGATCCTGGCTGATTTTCAGATCCTTCAGCGTGTTGACGAGGTTTTCGGCGATGGCGTTGAAGTGAACCTCGGTGAGGCCCATGCCCTCGTGGGCTTTGCGCATGTCCTTGCCGGTCCAGGGCAGCGGGCCGCCAAAGGCTGCGGAAAGAAATTCCTTCTGCTTCCGGCGCTGCTTGTCCATGCTCACGTCGTCAAAGAAATGCTTCACACGATCATCGGCGAGCACTTTGACGTAGAAAGCATCAATGGCGGCCTCCATGGCCGCCTTGCCGCCGAGCTTCTGATACAGGCTGTCCTCACGGGCCTTGAGCCACTTGGTTTTGCAGGCTTCCTTGGCGAAGGACCACTTCCGGCCCTCGTATTCGGCGGTGATGGCGGGATCGACGGCCTTGCCGGTGACGGGGCAGACGGTGTTCGTGGCGGTTTCCGTGGCGACGGCGGCGGGATCGGCGGCCAGGGCGGCGTTCACGAGCAGCGTCATCACAGCGGTGATGGTGGCGAGCGAGGAGAGGATGAGTTTCATGGTTGGATGGGATGGCAGGGGTTGGACTGCGCCCTTATATAAAGATGCATGAGCCGTGCATCAATACGCCGATCCTGCGCAGCATTGTGCGTTTCATGCTCGGCACCCGGCGGGCCAATACCCGCGCACAAGGTCACAGAAACAGAAGAGCGACACGGGTCGTTAAAGTTGCATAGTGCGTGCATGTTTGAAATCAAACCCGACATCCAAGGCCGCGCCGAGATCGAGACACTGGTGAACACCTTCTACGACCGCGTGCGCGTCGACGAGCTGCTCGGCTTCATCTTTGAGAAGATCGCGCAGACGAACTGGCAGACCCATCTGCCCAAGATGTATGCCTTCTGGGAGACGGTGCTCTTCCGCAGCGGCGGCTACACGGGCAATCCCATCGCCGCGCATGCGAAGCTCCTGCCGCAGACCGCGATGGGCCGCGAGCAGTTTGACCGCTGGCTCCTGCTCTTTCGCGCCACGGTGGACGATCTCTTTGCCGGCGAGAAAGCAGAACACATCAAGAACTGCGCCGCTGACATGGCGAACGTGATTTACAGCAAGATCAACGCCGTGCCTGATCCGCGCTTTGATCCCGCCAACCTCACGCCGGAACAACGCGAGCGCTACGCACGTTACAAATCCCAACCACAAACAGCCTAACCATGAAAACCACATCACGACTCCTCCTGGCGGGTCTTGTCACAGCTTTGCTCACTCAATGCGGCGACGACGAACTCAGCCCCAATGAAAAAATGTCCCAAGCGACCTTCATCAAGGCGATGGAGTCCTATTCCACGCCCACGACTTCACCCGCTGCTCCAGTGGGTGGAGCGGTGACAAACCACACTGAGCAGCCGGACAAGCCTGTCTCCGGCGCGGAAGACGCGGTGCTCACGGATGCGCCGAATGTTCCGCCGCCCATCACGCGTGATCATCCCACGAAAGTCACCATCAAGCTCGAAGTCGTCGAGTTGGTGAAACGTCTGGCGGATGGCGTGGACTACACGTTCTGGACTTTTGGCGGCAGTGTTCCTGGGAAGTTCATCCGCATCCGCCAGAACGATGAAGTCGAGTTTCATCTGATGAATCGTCCAGACAGCAAAATGCCACACAACATCGACCTCCACTCCGTCACCGGTCCGGGCGGTGGTGCGGCGGCGTCCTTCACGGCGCCTGGCCATGTGTCCGTGTTCTCCTTCAAGGCGCTCAATCCCGGCATCTACGTTTATCACTGCGCCACCGCACCGGTGGGCATGCACATCGCCAACGGCATGTACGGCCTCATTCTCATCGAGCCCATCGGAGGCCTGCCCAAAGTGGACAAAGAGTTCTACGTCATGCAGTCCGAGTTCTACACAAAGGGACGCAATGGTGAGGCCGGCCTGCAACCCTTCAACATGGACAAGGCGCTGGATGAACGACCGGACTATGTGGTGTTCAACGGTTCCGTCGGTGCTCTGGCGGGCGACAATGCGGTCACAGCCAAGGTGGGTGAGCGCGTCCGCCTCTTTGTCGGCAACGGCGGCCCCAACTTGGTTTCTTCCTTCCACGTCATCGGTGAAATTTTTGACAATGTGTATCTCGAGGGCGGCGTGAAGCCCGCGCAGAATCATGTGCAGACCACCCTGGTTCCCGCTGGTGGCTCCGCCATGGTCGATTTCGGTCTGGATGTGCCCGGCACCTACATCCTCGTCGATCATTCCATCTTCCGCGCCTTTAACAAAGGCGCCATTGGCATGCTCAAGGTCACAGGCCCTGAGAATAAGATCGCCTATTCCGGCAAGCAGGATGACCGCATTTACCAGTTCGAAGGCGGAGCGACGCAGAACATCGTACAGGCATCCACGCAGCAGCCTCCGGCGGCGAACAAGCAGGAACGCATCGACCGCGGCAAGCATATCTACACCTCTGTCTGCATCGCCTGCCATCAGGCCGAGGGACAGGGCATCCCCAAAGCGTTCCCGCCTGTGGCGAAGTCAGACTACCTCAACGCGGACCCCAAACGCGCCATCGCGGCCGTGCTGCATGGCCTTCAGGGCAAGGTCACAGTGAATGGCGAAACGTACGAGAGCATCATGCCACAGCTCGGCCTCAACGACGAGCAGGTCGCCAACGCGCTGACCTACGTTTATAACAACTGGGGCAACAACGGCACCGAGGTCCATCCCGACATGGTCAAACAAGTCCGCGCCACCGTGCCGCCGCCTCCGGCAGCCAGCGGCGAATGATCCTATCATGCGCTCGATCTTCACAACCGTCCTGCTGATAGCCTCCGCGCTGCCAGCCGCCGATCTCCCGCCACCACCGGGCATGCTTTCCATCCCCGGTGGCAGCTACAAGCCGCTGTATGCCAGAGAGACGAAGGCACGCTCAGTCGATTCGTTCTTCATCGACGTGACGCAGGTCACGAATGCGCAGTTCCTCGATTTCGTGACGAAACACCCTGAGTGGCGGCGCTCGCAGGTCAAAACCGCGCTCGCCGACAAAAACTACCTCTCCCACTGGGCCGGTGATCTCGATCTCGGTGATGACAAACTCCGTGAGGCGCCCGTAGTCCACGTTTCGTGGTTCGCTGCAAAGGCCTACTGCGCATCGAAGGGCAAACGCCTGCCCACGCAGGACGAATGGGAGTTCGTCGCGCGTGCGGACGCCACTCGTCCCGATGCCAGCGGCGACCAGGTTTTTTTGCGTCAGTTGCTCGAATGGTACTCCAAGCCCGCCACCAGCGCGCTGGAGAACGTTCACAGCGCGGCGAAAAACATCCACGGCCTGCGTGGTCTGCACGGCCTCGTGTGGGAATGGGTGCATGACTTCAACTCCACCATGGTCGTCGGCGACTCACGCGGCGATGGCTCGCTCGAACGCCAGCTCTTCTGTGGCGCAGGCTCGCTTCTTGCCGCCGATGTGAGCAACTACGCCGCCTTCATGCGCTATGCCTTTCGCTCCAGCCTCAAAGGCGACTACTGCGTCGGCAGCCTCGGCTTTCGCGGGGCGAAATCGGTGAAGGAAGCGCCACCCGCGCCCTCCACACCTCAATTCACCACTATTTATGACCTGCCCGGCGAATGGCGCACGCAGGACGACCAACCGTTCAAGCTCGATCAACTGCGCGGCAAGCCCCGCATCATCACCATGGGCTTCACCTCCTGCAAGTTCGCCTGCCCCCGCATCATCGACGACATGAAGCGCATCGAGCGGAAACTTGGAGCTGATGCGGACAAGGTGGGCCTCGTCTTCTTCTCCTTCGACACCGCCGCAGACAATCCCGCGCAGATGAAAAAGGCGGCGGGCGAGCAAAAGCTCGAGCTTGGGCGCTGGACCTTCGCCATTTCCGATGACGAGACAATCCGCCAGCTCGCCGTCGCCCTGCAATTCAAGTTCGCCACTGTCGAGGGCTTTCTCACTCACTCCAATCTCATTGCCGTGCTAGATACCGACGGAAACATCGTCCATCGTGAAGAAACCCTCGGTGCGGACATCGGACCTACCGTCGAAGCCGTGCTACGGCAGCTTAAACCGTGACCACCACCGCATGAGCCAGTTCCCCGCCTGCAAACACAAGAAGCACAAAGCCAAAGGCCCGCGCAAAGACGGGCTGCGCTGGCTCGCGGCGGAGCCGTATCGCCTTTTCTTCGCCAGCGGTGCGTTGTGGAGCATCATCGGCGTGGCGCTGTGGCCGCTGTTCTATGCGCAGCAGCTCGGCTTCTATCCAAATTTCGTTCACGCACGGCTCATGATCGAGGCCTTCGGCGGGGCGTTCGTCGTCGGCTTCCTCGGCACCGCCGGGCCGCGCATGGCCACGGCGCCGAAGCTGACACCGCTGGAGCTGTTCTGGCTCTTCGCCCTGCACCAGGCTTCGGCGATCAGTCATCTGCGGCTGCAACACGCCTGGGGCGATGGGTTCTTCATCGCGTTGCTCGTTTCCCTGCTGCTCTGCCTCGTGATTCGCGTGGTGAAGTTCCGCAAGGAGGCACCGCCACCGCAGATGCTCCTCGCGCTCACCGGGCTGGCCTGCGGCATTGCTGGGGCGTCGATGTTGCTCTCGTCGGCCACGATGATGGACCTGCAACGCCTGCGTCTGGCGAATCTGCTGCTCTATCAGGGCCTGCTGCTGCCTCCCGTGCTCGGCATCGGCTCGTTTGTCTTTCCACGCATGCTCGGTGGCGAATTCGGCGATCCGAAAACCGCCGCGCAGAGCAGATCGAAGCTCATCCGCTCCATCGTCGCCGCCGCGTTGCTCGTGGTCAGCTTTTTTCTCGAAGCGTTCGGCCAGGTCACTCTCGGCTATGCTCTGCGAGCCATCGTCGCGGCGGGGTATCTGCTCATCGAGGTCACATGGAAGACGCAGCAGCCCGGATCGCTCACCACGGGTCTGTTTTGGGCGCTCATTCTCGGCTGGCTCGGCATCGTGCTCGCACCGTTTCATTATGTGCATCACGTCAGCATCGAGCACCTGCTCTACATCGGCGGCTTTGGCATGCTGATGCTCGTGGTGGGCAGTCGCGTGCTGTTCGGTCACAGCGGCGACCTGGACGGCTTCTTCGTGAAATCCAAATGGGTGCGCTTTCTGGTCTTCCTCGGCGTTCTGGCCGCCACCACCCGTGCCACACCGGCCTGGATGCCTTCGACAACGATCTCGCATCACATCTATGCCGCAATCACCTGGGCGCTGCTGGCGCTGTTCTGGCTGCTGTGGCACCGGCGGCGGTTCGTGAAGCGGGACGAGGAGGAGTAGGGGATGCTACGGAGGTGTCAGAGCAGGCAGTACGCGCACCCGGCTGAACTGACTGTTTTTCGTCAAGAGGCTCATTCGGTATTCCATGACACCGCCGGTGCCTGGGAGCACGGTGGTGGCCTGATCCCAGGTGGCGAGGTTGTCGGAAGTTTCCACGATGTAGAGGCGTCCTGCCTTGGAGTCCCAACGCAGAACGAGTTCCTCTCCTGGCGCAGTTTGCGAGGCCGAGGAGACGATGTCGAAACGATCCGAATGCGAAAGAGGATCGGTGCCAGCAGCAAACTCCATCGCGTCACTAATGCCGTCATGATCGCTGTCGCTGGCGGCAGTGGCGGTGGTTAGTCCGCCAAACTTTTCCATCTCCCACCAGTCAGCTATGCCGTCGATGTCAGTGTCGGCGATGGTGAAGGATGCCTGGTGAATGCGGCTTATGTCGGAACCTTTGACAGAAATGGCACGGATCATGCCGGTCCAGCTCATGCGCACGGTGCTGCCAGAAACAAGCCATGGGCTGGTAAAGTCTGGCGCAGAGCCATCGACGGTGTAGTGGATTCGGGTGGTGGGATCCGCAGCACCGATGACGACATTCACAGGCTGGTCAAAGCTGCCGCCGGGAGGCGTGAAGGTGATCGCCGGTTGCGCTGCCCATGCCGAAACAGTGCCACTTGACGGGCTGGAGATGATGAGGGCATCATCGACGACGGCAGGGTGGCCACCGCGGTTGAGCGTGGCGAGCAGCACACGGTCATAGCGGCCAAAAATGAAGGTGTTGCTGTTCGAGGCGGTGATGACGAGGTCGTCGGTGACAATGGGCTGGCCGTAGAGGTAGGTACCCGCAGGTGTGGTGTAGGTGCCGACGAGAATGCCATCGGAGGCCGAGCGTGACTGGATGGTGTTTCCGCTGATGGCGAAAACCGTGCCGCTGGAAATGGCAGGCGTGCCGGTAAAGTCACCATTCATAGACCAGACGGTGCCTTGGGTGTCTAGATTGATGCAAACAAGGTCTTCGTCGTAGTAAGCTGGTGTCGGGCTGTCATTGACGAGATAAGCGCGGCGGTCCTCCAGCGCTGTCGTGCGTGCCATGTCATAGCCAAAACCACCCCAGCCGAGCGATTTGGTCCAAAGAACCGCTCCGGATGCGGGGTTGTGCCGGACGAGATCACCGTTCACGAAGGCATAGAGTTCGGAATCGAGGATGGAGGGGGTCCAGTTGTCAGTTTGCGCTTTGGACTGGAAGAACAACTGCGAGCCGGCGCCGAGTGCAAAGCCATACAAGCCGCCGTAGCTGCCGCCGTTGACGAAAACGCCGAGATCACTGACTGCCGGAGCCATGTAGTTCTCCCCTTGAGCGGAGTGCGGCGCATTCCAGACCGTCTCGCCGGTTTCCGCGCTGACGGCGATGATTTGCGTGTCACTGCTGTGATTGCCGCGCTGCACATAGACTCGGGCTGCATGGTAGCTCGGCGGGTTCATGGAGTAGGCACTGGCGAAGCTGCGGGACCAGACCGGAGCGCCATTGCCTACATTCAGGGCGACGAGACGGCTGCTGCTGAGGTCTTCAAAGGAGACAAAAACCCTGCCTCCGGCGCTGGAAGGTGGCTGGAGGCTGTTGGCGGAATTTCCAGGTGCATATGACCAGCGCTGCGCCCAGCCTGTGCGTCCGAGGGAGGAGCCTGAGTATCCGGTGTGGGCCGGGCCGTTGCCAAAGGTGGGCCAGGAGCCGGTGACGACGGGTGCGATGGTGATGCTGACGGTCGTGGTGGCAGTGACGCTGGAGGTATCCGCGATGGTGTAGGTGAAGCTGGTGGTGCCGTCTGTGATGTTGAAGGGAGCGTGGTAGCGGAGTGTACCGTCGGTGTTTTGCGCCACGCTGCCGAGGGAGGGCTGGGTGAAGGCGGTGATGCTGAGAGCATCTCCATCGACATCGAGATCGTTCAGCAGCTCGCGTACGGGGCTGAGGATCTGGCCGGGAGTGACCATGCGGGCATCCGCACGTGCGACGGGCGCGTCGTTGACGGGCTGGACGTTGATGGTGGCGGTGGCGGGCGCGGAGGTGGCCTTGCCATCACTGGCGGCGAACTGGAAGGTGGTCAGCGCACTGCCATGTTGGTTCAATGGAGGCTGGTAGATGACTTTGGCGCCCGCATGAGTGACGAGAGCGGGAACACCAGTGATGGCGGTGCCGGGTGTGACTCCATCGGAGGTCTGATGCAGCGTGCCGAGCGTCGGCAGGGTGGAGATGACAAAGTTGAGTGTGTCATTGTCCGCATCCGTGCCTTGAAGGGTGAGTACGACCGGTGTGTCCTCTGCCGTGGTGACGCTTTGAGCGAGAGCAGCGGGCGGATTGTTCATCGCATCCGGCACACCGAAGGCCCGGATAATGCCATCGCTGGAGGCGATGTAGAGAGACTCGCCTGCGAGGCTGATATTGCCGCCATAAGGGATGGTCTGGCGCAGCGCACGGCTGGCGAGGTCGAAAATGTAGGTTTTTGAGGCGGAAGAGGCGATGAGCGTGTCGTTGGTGACGATCGGCTGTACGGCGAGGCCACTGTCGGTGCCAGGTAGGCTGTAAATGCCGAGATACTCGCCTGTGAGCGAATCGTAGGAGCGGATGGAGTTTGTCGTGCTACCGGAGATGGCAAAGACAGCCTGATGCGCGACGGCGGGCGTGCCGGTGAAACGGTTTTTGACCCTCCAGGCGGTAGCCTGTGAGTTGAGATTCACGCTGATGAGTTCTTGATCGCCCGAAGGAATGGTGACGGAGTTGTTGATGAGGAAAATACGGCCATCCACAGCCGCCGTGGTGCGGTTCGAAGTGCTGCTGCTGGATGTGAAATCGAGGGTCCAAAGGATCGCGCCGGTAGTCTTATTGTGGCTGCGCAGTTTGCCAGAGATGAACGAGTAAAGGCCGCCATTGTGTAGCGTGGGAGTCCAGAGATCGATCTGCTCAAGGCTGAGGAAGAACAACTGGGTTCCGGTAGTCGTGTTATAACCATAGATTCCGCCGTAACTTCCGCCATTAATGAAAACACCTGACGCATCTGCCGCAGGTGCCAGATAGCTACCCCACTGAGCGGAGTATGGTGAATTCCAGATCGTTGTGCCGTTGGTGCCATTCAAGGAATAAAACCGGCTGGCACTGTGGTTGCCGTTTTGGATGTACAGGCGTCCATCAAACCAAGTCGGCGGATTCGTACTCGTTCCTGAGGCAAAATTCACCCGCCAGAGCTCGCCCCCTGTGGCAACATCTAGCGCCACCGTCGTAGGTCCGCCCAAAGTGGTATGAACACGACCATCCGCCACAGCGAGCTGTTTCGCGGCAGTTCCAAGACTGGTCTGCCAGCGCTGCGTGAAGGCTGTTGTGCCCAGCCGGACGGGTAGATAGCCGGTGTGTTCGGGTGAGGCACCGAAGGTGGGCCAAGAACGGCCGAGCGTGGCACTGACGGTGATGTTGACGGTTCCCGTGGCTTCCACGTTGGCGGCATCCCGGATCGTGTAAGCGAAGTTGTCTGTGCCGGTGATGAAGCCTGCGTTGGGCACATACTGAAGCGATCCATCGGCGCTTTGAGTCACCTGACCGCTCGCGCCTTGGGTGAAGGCCACCACGTTAAGTGTATCGCCGTCGGGATCACGGTCGTTGGCCTGCGGGCGGAAGTTCAGCAGCGATTCTCCAGGGCGCAGGGCGATGGTGTCGGTGATGGCAACCGGTGGATCGTTCACCGGGGCGATGTTGACCGTCACAGTGGCTGCCGTGGAGGAGGAGAAACGGTCATGCGCGGTGAAAGTGAAGGAGCCAACGCCATTGCCAAAGGCGTTGAGCGGAGCCTGGTAGATCACCCGACCACCTGAATTCTGCACCTGGGCGGGTACGAGCGTGATGGCAGCGCCTTTCGAGCTACCGTCCGTGGTTTGATAAAGGGTGCCCTGTGCGGGAAGGCTGCGGATGACGTAGCTGAGGGATTCGCCATCCCCATCCGTGCCTTCGAGCGTCAGGGGCACCTCCGCCTCTTCTGGGATGCCTACCTGGGCGACCAGGGCCACGGGAACTTGGTTCGAGGGCACCGTACGGCCAAAAACACGCACTTTGTTGTCCGAGCAGGAGAGGTAGAGCAGATCGTCGGCGATGGCGATCTGGCTGCCGAAGTTCAGCGTCTGCAAGATGGCCCGTGTTGCCAGATTGAAGATGTAGGTCTTCGTCGAGGAACCGATGAAGAGCAGATCGCTGCTGACGACCGGGGCGCCATTGAGGCTGGTTTCGCCCGTGGCGGTAAAGTCGGCGATCCAGGCACCCGTGGAGCTGTTGCAGGCCTTCACGAGGCCCCCATGACAAGCATACACGATGCCGTTGGAGATTGCTGGTGTTCCGCTGAAGGCTCCACTGACCTTCCAGGCCACCGACTGGCCCTGCAAGTCAATGCAGATGAGTTCCGCCCCTCCGACCGAGTCATTGGTGATGTAGGCCCTGCCAGAATCACAGCAGATCGTGCGATACATCGAGGCATAGTTCCAGGTGAAATTCAGTGACCACTGCACCACGCCCGTTTCGGGGTGGTGGTTGCGGAACATGCCGTTCACAAAGGAATAAACCTTCCCGTCATGGATGGCAGGCGTCCATTGATCCTCCTGTTCCAGGCTGAGGAAGAACTTCTGGGTGCCGGTGAGGTGATTAAAGCCATAAATACCGCCGTAGGTGCCGCCATTCACATACACACCCAGATCGGACACTGCGGGTGAAAAGTATCGCTCCCATTGTGCTCCATGGAGTGTGTTCCACTTCACGCTGCCATCATCTGACTGAAGTGCCCAAAGCTGCGTGTCGTTGCTGTTGTTGCCTCTTTGCGTGTAAATCACGCCTTTGTGAAAACTGGGCGGATTCATTGAGTTTCCTGGCTGGAACTGGGTGCGCCAGACTTCGCCGCCCGTGACGGTGTCCAGGGCCACGGCGTGCATGTAATTGTTCCAGTTGCCAGTGGGGGTGACGTAAACTTTGCCGCCACCGACAGCGAGCGGGTTGATCGTGCCCGGGAAAGTGTACTCCCACCGCTGCAACCACGTTTGCGTGCCCAGAGCACCCGGATAGCGCCCCGGATGATCCGGGCCATTGCCAAACTGCGACCACTCCGCGCCATAGGAGGCGCTGACGAG
Organism: Verrucomicrobiales bacterium; assembly: GCA_003506995.1. Lineage (GTDB taxonomy): Bacteria > Verrucomicrobiota > Verrucomicrobiia > Verrucomicrobiales > Verrucomicrobiaceae > Prosthecobacter. Next base: position 5,744 of record DNXB01000378.1, on the reverse strand, counting down.
CACCTGCACGGTGGCGGAGGAAGAGGCACCGGCACCGTCCTGAAGGGTGTATTGGAAGCTGTCCGAACCCTCCGTGAAATCTGCCTGCGGCACATAGCGCAGGCTGCCGTCGCCATTTAGCGTCAGGGCACCATTGGTCGGCTGGGTGAAGGCGGTGATGGTCAGCACCTCGCCATCTGCATCCTTGTCATTCGCTGTGGGTGAGTAGGCGGCGAGGATGCTGCCAGTCCTGAGGTAAACCGTGTCATTCACGGCGATCGGGGCGTCATTGACATTGGTGACGTTCACCGTGGCGGTCGCTTCGGCGGAACTGACCATTCCGTCGTTCACCTTGAACTTGAAGGTGGTGTAAGGGCTGCCAAAACCGTCCGCTGCGGGCCGATAGATGACCTTGCGCTGTGGATTGCGCACAATGACGGGCGTGATCGTGATCGGATCGCCGATCTGCACGCCATCCGTTGTCTGGTAGAGAGTGCCTTTGGCTGGCAGCGCGGTGATGAGGCCGGTGAGCGAATCGCCATCCGCGTCCGTGCCCGGCAGGGTGATGGTCACGGTCTGATCCTCGGTGCAGGTGGAGGTCAGGGCGGAGGCCACGGGGGTCGCGTTGCCTGCGAGGACGGCGTAGCAGCGGAGGATGCCGTCCGTACCCGCGAGCAGCAGGTGGCCATTGCTGAGGCTGGGAATCCCTCCGGCTGCGATGGTCTGGATTTTGGTGCCGGTCGTCAGCGTATGAATGGCCGTGCTGCTGGATGAGGACGCGATCAGCACGTCATTGGTGATGATCGGCTGGTAAAGGCCGGAGGTGCCGATGCCGGTGGTGAAAGTCCGCTGGAACGTGCCGCTGGTGATGTCGTAGGCACGGACGGCACCCGTGGTGTCATGGCAATAAACACTGCTGCCTGCCACGGAGGGCGTTCCTGTGAAGCCGACGGCGGCGACACGCCATCTCACCGTTTGAGTCGCCAGATCGACTGCGACCAGCTCCGAAGGAGACACGGCGCTGTTCACCACAAACGCTGCACCAGAGGCCATCGCCGCCACCCGGCCTGAACCTGAGGTTCCCACCGTGACTGTCCAATTGATGGCACCTGTTGTGGGATGATGCTGACGCAGCTTGCCGGCCACATAGGAGTAGGGATTGCCGTTGTAAAAGGTTGGCGTCCAGAAGCTTTGCTGCTCCAGGCTGGAGTTGAAAAATATCTGGCTGCCTGTGCTGCGATTGTATCCGTACATGCCGCCATAGGTGCCACCGTTCACATACACGGCGTCATCGGTGACTGTTGGCGGCAAGTAATCTTCCCATTGAGCACCAAAGGTTGTTGCCCATCTCTGAGCACCATCTGAGGCGGAAAGACTGACCATCTGGGGCAAGTCACCCCCAGTAGTTGCCTTCCCGCGTTGGACATACAACGCGCCGCCATGATACGACGGACCATTGATGGAATAGGCCTGCACAGGCCAGACCTTCTTCCACGCCAGCGTGCCCGTGGCGAGGTCCACGGCGCTGAGTTGCGTCTCATTGAAGTAGATGTCCGGTGAAGCAAACACCTTCCCTTCCGCGATCGACACCTGATTAAGTGCCTGCGGAGCCACCTGTAGCGTCCATGCCTGCGAAAAGGTCTGTCCGTTCAGCGTGCCGGGGTAAAAGCCAGTGTGCGCCGCGTCACGGCCCATCATCGGCCACGGCCCGGCGGCCAGCAGTCCTACGGACACGTTCACCGTGGCGGTGGATGTGCCGCCCGCACCGTCGCTGACGGTGTAGGTGAAGGAATCCTCACCGCTGGTGAAGGTGCCATTCGGTGTGAAGCTCAAGGTGCCGTCACCGTTGTTCGCGACGACGCCTTTCTGCCCTTGGGTGAAGGAGCTGATCGACAAGGACTGCCCATCCGGCTCCAGGTCGTTCAGCAGCACCGTGATCGGGGTGATCACCGCTCCCGGCAGGCCGGAGACGCTGTCGTTGAAGGCCACCGGGAGGTCATTCACCGCCGTGACATTCAGGGTGACCGTCGCCGCCGTGGACTGGGAACGCTTGTCCTTCATCACAAACTGGAAGCTGGCATACGGTGTGCCGTTCGCGTTTGGAGGCGGCACAAAGATGACCTTCTTGGCCGTGTTCGACACCGTTGCAGGAACGGAAGTGATACGCTCGCCGATGCTCGCGCCATCGCTGGTTTGATACAGGCTGCCCAGCACGGGCAGGGTTTGGATTTGCGCGGTAAGGGCATGGCCTTCTGCGTCGCTGCCAGTCAGGGTGATGACAGACTGTGTGTCCTCGCTGAGTGTCACTGTCTGTGCATCGGCCACAGGTGGTGTGTTCGGTGTTTGCTGCACGGTCATCGTCACAGGCACGGACACGACGGGATTCGCCGGATCATTGGAGCTGATGTCGATCTGGCCGAGGTAGCTCCCGGCCACCTTGTCCGTGGCATCAAACGTCGCCGTGAGCGTTGCCGACTGCCCCGGAGCCAGTGTGGCTGCATCGGGAGCCACCGTAAGCCAGTCCAGGCTGGAATCCATGATGCGTATGTCATCCCACCAGGCCTTCGAGTCTGTGCTGAAATTGTACAGCCAGAGCTGCGACACCTCATCCACATAGGCTGGATTGCGGAAGGGAATGTCCGCCTTCACCAGCGCCCCGTTGACGTGATAGTCGAAGCTTTTCGCCGTCCAGTCTATGTCCCGGAACTCCACGCGGTACCAAACGTCCGCCTGATAGCTGAAAGTCTCGTCGCCCCCCACATCGCCGTTCACATAGAACTTGCCCGAGCCACGGGCAAAGAACCAGATGAGATCATCTCCATAGGTGCCATCCGTGAGCACAAAATAGCCGTCGTGCGTCGTGGTGGAGCCGGAGCGCACCCAGAAGGAGATGTTTTTCGGTTTGGCCCCGGCTGCGAAATCCCGGTTGATGCCGTGGAAGTGGTTGGTGCCGCCCTGATAATCGTAAAGGAGGCTCTTCACACCGGCCGCGGCTGTGTCCGACACGATCTGCCGCGTGCCGGCGCCTGATCCCGTCGTCCAGCCGTTCAGCGAGCCGCTTTCGAAGCCATCCAGGAAGGGCAATGTCGTCGAGCCGGAGGCGATGCGCGTCAGTCCTTTCAAACCCGTTGGCTGTGTGTCCGGCGTCGCATCCAGCGCACCGGTCACGGGTGGCGCGGTGATTCGCGGTGTCTGCTCGACGGAAAGAATGCTCGCTCGTGGCACCGCATTGGCCGTGAAAGTTAGCGGCTGGTCGCCGTCATTGGTCACCGTGAGTGTCTGCGTCGCCATCGCGTCTTCATACTGGGTCGAGGCCAGCGAGGCAGGCGTGACCAGTACGCGAGAGCGCCCCAGCGCGAAATCCACCCCTGAGGTGCTTGGCGGCACCGTCACAGATGTGGTCACGGATGGATTGTAGCCCGCCGCCGTGGCGCGAAGCTGGTAGGCGCCGTCGGTGAGATTCAGCGTGTAAGTCCCGTCCGCCGCAGCCACAACACTGCCTGACGAAGGCCCCGTGTAGGTGATCAATGCCGCGCCGATTCCCGCGCCGCCCGTCACCGCTGTCACACGTCCGGCCACCGTGCTGCTCGTGAGCACCGTCATCTGAGTCTGTGCCGTCCAGGAACGTCCGCCCGCGTCTGTCGTGGTCAAATTCACGGTGAATGGATGCGGCGTCACCGTGTCCGCCGCGATGCGGATCAGGAACGGCGTGGTGTCCGTCAAAACCGAGCCGCCCACCGGCAGATCACCCCACGTCCGGCTTCCTTGTAGAACCGTCACCTTGCCTTCAGACGAGGTCACCGTGAGCACACTGGACACTCCCGTCGCAGGCTGGGCACCGACATTTTTCAAAGTCATCGTCAGAGCCACATCCTCGCCGGGATTCAAGATGCCGTTTCCATTTCCCACCGAGCCGAGCTGCCCGTTCTCAACGGGAAGGATCGATGTCAGCGTCACATACGGCTCCGTGGCGATGATCAGCGCCCGGGCGAGATTCATGCGACCACTTTTCGCCACCTTTCCCACCATGCCGGAGACGCCATCGACGTTGTTGAGCAGCGAGTTCTTGATGTCCGACCAGTTCATTGCCGGACGTGCCGCTTTGATCAGCGCACAGGCCCCCGCCACATGCGGACAGGCCATCGACGTGCCGTTCAGCGAGCGGTAGCCGCTCCCGGGACTCGTCGAATAAATACTTACCCCTGGCGCGGCCAGATCCACCGTCGTCGTTCCGTAGTTCGTGAAGCTTGCAAGCACATCATGGTGGTCGCTGGCCGCCACGGAGATGATGTTCGCCGAATCATACGCGGCCGGATAAGACGGCGTCACATCCGTGTTCATGCCATCATTGCCAGCGGCGGCCACAAACAGCAGCCCGGCCGTTGCCGCCGCGTCGATGGCGTTTTTCAGCGTCTGGGAGTAACCGCCGCCGCCCCAGCTGTTCGAGGTCATCGTCGCTTGATTGGCCGTGGCATACAGCACGGCCTCGACGGCGTCTGAAGTCGTGCCGCCACCGCTGCCGGAAAGAAATTTCAGCGCCATCAGCCGCACCGTGTGGCATACTCCCGCGACGCCTGTGCCATTGTCGCCCACCGCGCCGATGGTCCCCGCGCAATGCGTGCCGTGGTAATGGTCGTCCGCCGGATCATTGTCGTTCGACACAAAGTCCCAGCCGCGCGTGTCATCGATATAGCCATTGCCATCGTCATCGAGGCCGTTTCCCGGCGTTTCGCCAGCATTTGCCCACATGTTCGCCGCCAGATCTGGATGCGTGTAGTCGATCCCCGTATCGATCACCCCCACCACGACAGACGCACTGCCACGTGTCACCTCCCAGGCCTCCGGTGCGTCGATATCCGCGTCCCCTGTGCCGCCTGTCTGCCCGGTGTTGTGCAGGCCCCATAGTGATGAAAAGGACGGATCATTCGGAGTCACCGAGGCGAACATAATATAATCCGGCTCCACCACCTCCATCGGAGCCGCGTTCAGTCGAAACTCCGCCAGTTTCGCATCAAACACATCCAACTCCGTGCTCCCCGTTTCCACCACATAAACCTGTGAGTTCGGCAGATGCCTGCGCACCTTGCCCCCCACGCTTTGGAGCACCGTCAGCAGCTCTTCTTCCGTCACCCCGGAACGCAGCGTCACCAGGAAGTGATCCGCCACCATCACCTTCTGCGCCCTCAATTTTTCCATATTCGTCAAAGGATCACGCGACCAATCTTCCTCAATGCGCAAAAAGGGATATTTGAACTGGGCCTCAACGACTCGCTTTTTTGTGAAATTTCCCTTCCCATCCGGCGGCGTCGCCCGCTCCTGGATCGTCCGCGCCTGATCGAAGAAGCGCGCTTTTTCTTTGGCGGCCGCCAAGTCCGTCACCTTCTGTGGTTCGGCATAGTGAGCGGGTTTCGACTTTGCCTCTGGATTAGCATCATGGGTGCCGAAAACAGCCGGCGCGGCGCTGGGTGCCGGACGACGCGGATCTTTGAAGTCTGTCCTGATTGTGGCGTCTTCCTTGGCTAAGTTTTTCAGGGTTTCACTACAGCGAAAATAATACCATCCGCCCAGTGATGTAAGAGCCAGTGCCAAAATAAAAAAAATAGTTCGCCTGCGCATAATTCGAAAAATGCTACAAAATCAGCATTGTGATCGCAATCGCTCATTTGATTTATTTAAGTCACCCTAAGCCTTCTGCCATGCTCAGCTCATCCAGAGGCATTGAAATCCAAGGAAATACAGCCTAAGCCGTAACGATGCAGTAGGAA
>DNXB01000603.1 GCA_003506995.1 Verrucomicrobiales bacterium | reverse complement strand
AGTGCCACACGCACAAGTACGACCCCATCACGATCAACGAGTACTTCCAGTTCTACGCCTTCCTGAATCAAAGCGCCGACAGCGACAAAAAAGACGAGGTGCCGCTGCACAGCTTCGACACAGCGGAGCTGAAACAACAACGCGAGCGCCTGAAGCACGAGATCGACACGCTGGAGAAAAAATTCACGACACCCGAGGCCGCATGGCTCGCCGGACTCGCGGCCTGGGACACCGGCTTCGCCAGCGATCTCGGCTGGCAAACGCCCAAGCCGGTCAAAGCGACCGCGAAGGGCCAGGAAGCCGCCACTATTCGCGACGACGGCACCGTCTTGATCGCGAAGAACAACGACACCAACACCTACACCATCGAAGTGCCCGCCACCGGCGACAAACTCAGCGCCCTGCGTCTCGAAACGATTCCCACCGCCGGTTTCGGCAATTTCGTCATCACCGATCTCAAAGCCGAAGTCGTCCCGCCCGCCGCCAAGGCCGCGCCGAGCGCCCGCTATGTGCGCATCGAGCTGCCGGGCGACAAAAAAATGCTCCAGCTCGCCGAAGTGCAGGTGTTTAGCGGCCAAGACAACATTGCGCTCAAAGGCGTGGCGAAGCAAAGCAGCCTGTACACCGATGCCGCCGCGAAACGCGCCAACGACGGCAACACCGACGGCATCTACGCGAAAGGCAGCGTGGCGCACACTTCCGGCACCGATAACGATCCGTGGTGGGAGGTAGATCTCAAAACCGCGCAGCCGATTGATCGCGTCGTCGTGTGGAACCGCACCGATGGCAACGTCGGCAAGCGTCTCGACGGCTTCCACGTCGTGCTGCTCGATGACAAACGCCAGACGGTGTGGAAGAGCGATAGCACTCCCGGACCCGAGAAAGACAAGACCTTCGCCGTCGCCGGCCCCGTGCCTGTGAGCTTCACCACCGCGCTCGCCGATTATGAGCAGAGCGGCTTCACCGCCGCGTCTGTCTTGAAGCCGAAGGACAAAACCAACCAAGGCTGGGCCGTCGCCGGAGCCGCCGACAAGCCGCACACACTCACCTTGCTCGCGCCCTCGCCGGTCGTCGTACCGCCGGGTTCAACGTTGCGCGTCACCCTCGCGCAGAACAGCGCGCACAAGCAGCACACGCTCGGCAGCTTCCGCCTCAGCTTCACTGGCGATGCTCGCGCGCAGCAGGTCACGAAGGTGCCGCTGAACATCATCGCTGCACTCGCACAAGCTAAACGCACGCCCGAGCAGCAGAAAGTCGTCACGGATTATTATATTCGCAATGTCGCCAAAGAATCCGCCGCCGAGCGCACACGCCTGGCCGCCGCGATCAAGGAACTCGCCGCGATCAAGCCCGTGACCGTGCCGATCATGCGCGATCTCGATCCGAAGCAGCGCCGTGTGACGAAAATCCAGCTTCGCGGCAACTGGCAGGCCCTGGATGCCGAAGTCAGCGAGGCCACGCCCGCTGTTTTCAATCCGCTGCCCGCGAACGCGCCGCGCAATCGCCTCACCATGGCAAAGTGGCTCGTGAGCCGCGACAACCCGCTCACCGCCCGCGTCACGGTGAACCGCTTGTGGGAAAGCATCTTCGGCACCGGCATCGTGCGCAGCAGCGAGGAATTCGGCAGCCAGGGCGATCTGCCTTTCCACCCCGAATTGCTCGACTGGCTCGCCGCCGAGCTGATGGACAGCGGTTGGGACATCAAGCACATGCTCAAACTAATGCTCACGAGCCAGGCGTATCGACAGTCTAGCGCGGATCGGAAGGTACAAGTGCTCAGTGCTCAGTCCTCAGTGCTCAGTGGCGCTGACGCGGGATCGAAGGCTGAAACTGAGCACTCAGCACTGAGCAGTGAGAACTCCTTGACCGAGCTCGACCCCGACAACCGCCTGCTAGCCCGCGGCCCGCGCTTCCGCCCCACCGGCGAGTTGCTGCGCGATCAAGCGCTCGCCGTGAGCGGCCTGCTTTCGGAAAAGATGTTCGGAGTGCCCGTGCGTCCTGTCACACCGAACATGGGCCTCAGCACCGCCTTTGGCCGCAGCAACGACTGGACCGTGAGCACAGGCGAGGACGCCCACCGCCGCAGCCTTTACACCGAAGTCCGCCGCAATTCGCCGTATGCGAGCTTCACGACCTTTGATGCTGGCAACCGCGAAGTCTGCCTGATCCGCCGCAGCCGCACAAACACACCGCTCCAAGCTTTCGTGACGCTGAACGACCCCGTCTTCATCGAAACGCATCAAGCGATGGCGCGGCGGATCGTCCGGGAGGCCAAAACCACGTCGGAACGTCTCACCCACCTCTTCAAAATCTGCCTCAGCCGCGAACCCGTCGCACATGAGTTGACCGCGTTGACGCAACTGCACGCCGAAACCCTCGCCGTGTATCAAAAAGACACCGCCGCTGCGACGAAGATGGCCACCGAGCCTCTCGGACCTGCGGAGAAGGATGCGAGCATCCCCGAACTCGCCGCCTGGACCGCCGTGGCGAATGTAGTCATGAATCTGGATGAGTTTTTGATGCGGAGGTGATTCAATCTGAAGCCATGGCCGCCAAAAAATCCATCGACATCCCCATCTACACTGTGCGCGGCCAGCGTGTCGTGCTGGATTCCGATCTGGCGGCTCTGTATAGCGTGGAGACGAAAGTCTTCAATCAAGCCATTCGGCGCAACGTCGCCAGATTCCCGGTGGATTTCTCTTTTATTTTGACCGGTGAGGAGTGGCTGGTTTTGAGGTCACAAATTGTGACCTCAAACGAGGGAAGGGGTGGTCGTCGCTATATTCCGCGTGCGTTTACCGAACATGGCGCACTCATGGCCGCCTCGGTGCTGAACAGCGACCGTGCGATCTCGATGAGTGTCTATGTCATCCGTGCCTTTATCGAGATCCGCGAGCAGATCGCTGCCAATGCCACGATCCTCAAGCGGCTGGCCGAGATCGACAACACACTGCTGATCCACGACGCCTCGCTGCGTGACATCTACAAGAAGCTGATGCCCCTTCTGGCCCCACCGCTTTCAGCGCCCCGCAAACAGATCGGATTTCATCCCTGAACACCCGCCAAACTTGGTATCACAATCTGTGATATCAAAACCCGCACTTCCCCATGAACCCCGTCCTTCACGACCAACTTCAGTTCACCACACGCCGCCAATTCCTTGGCGCGACGAGCCAGTTCAGCCTCGGTGCCATCGCGATGCATGCGATGCAGCAGGAGGCGACGGCGAATCCGATGATCCCGAAGCACGGGCACCACGCGGCGAAGGCAAAGCGTGTGATCTACCTGCACATGTCGGGGGCGCCGCCGCATCTCGATCTGTTTGATTACAAGCCGGAACTGGTGAAGCGCAGCGGGCAGGATTGCCCGGACTCGATTCTCAAAGGTCGGCGTTTCGCTTTCACCACGGGTGTGCCAAAGCTGATGGGCACGCCGCGCACGTTTGCACGGCATGGCAAGGCGGGCACATGGATGAGCGACGCGTGCCCGAACTTCCACACGATCGCGGATGAGATGTGCATGATCCGCTCAATGACGACGGACCAGTTCAATCACGCGCCGGCAGAACTGTTGCTGTTCACGGGTCATGCGCGGCAGGGACGGCCTTCGATGGGTTCGTGGGCGACGTACGGCCTCGGCACGGAAAATCAGGACCTGCCGGGCTTTGTCAGTCTCATCTCCAGCGGCACGCAGCCGAGCGGCGGGCAAGGCTGCTGGGGCAGCGGCTTCATCCCAAGCGTGTATCAAGGCGTGCAATGTCGCAGCAAGGGCGATCCGGTTTTGTTCGTGAGCGATCCGGCGGGCATGAATCGCGAGATGCGCCGCAAAACGCTCGATACTTTACAGGCGCTGAATCAGCAGCAGGTCGCGGAGTTTGGTCATCCCGAGACCGTCACACGCATCGCGCAGTATGAGCTGGCCTTCCGCATGCAAACCAGCGTGCCCGAGGTCATGGACATCTCCAAGGAGCCGCAAAATGTGATCGAAGCCTACGGTGCGAAGCCGGGCGAATCGAGCTTTGCCAACAACTGCCTGCTGGCGCGTCGTCTCATCGAAAAAGGCGTGCGCTTTGTGAATCTGTTCGACTGGGGCTGGGATTTCCACGGCACGGGTGCTGACACTGGCATCACCGACGGCCTGACGAAAAAAGTCGCCGCCACGGACAAGCCGGTGGCTGCTTTGATCAAAGACCTGAAGCAGCGCGGCCTGCTGGAAGACACGCTGGTCATCTGGGGTGGCGAATTTGGCCGCACGCCCTTCCGCGAGGGCCGTACCGCAGCCAGCAAGATCCTCGGTCGTGACCACTATCCCGACTGCTACACGCTCTTCATGGCCGGTGGCGGTGTGAAGGCTGGCTTCGACTATGGCAGCACGGATGAACTCGGTTTCAGCGTCGCTGAAAACAAAGTTCATGTTCACGATTTCCAGGCCACCGTGATGCATCTGCTCGGTTTCGACCACGAACGCCTGACATATCGTTTCCAAGGCCGCGACTATCGCCTGACCGACATCCACGGGCATGTGGTGAAGGATTTGCTGGCGTGAGCGCGGTGCTTACTTCTTCGCGTCAGCCTCAGCGAGGATCTTCTTGGCCTCCTCCGCGCCGATCTCGCGCACGAAAAGGTTCCGCCAGCGGATCTCACCGCCGTGGGTTTGCAGCATGATCGGGCCTTTGTCGGGATAGGGGATGGCCTTGTCGGGATAGTTCTCCATCGGCGCGCCATCGACGACGAGCTTGTCATTCAGCCACACCCAGGTGCGGGCGCCGATCTGTCGGATGCGGAAGCTGTTCCACTCGCCGAAATCTTTGTCGGCGACCACCAGCGGATCACGTCCGGGCGTGTCAGGTGTGTTGTTGAAAAGACCGCCGGAGCCGAGGTGCGGACGGCGCGTGGGCTTCGCCGGATCAAAGACCTGGTTTTTGTCCCAGATCTGCACCTGGGGCACGCCGCGCAGGTAGATGCCGCTGTCGGCCTGCGGCACGGTCTTGTATTCGATGAGGAATTCCATGTCGCCAAACTCCGCGTCCGTGGTGGCGTAGGGCCCGTGGCCGTCGTTGACGAGCTCGCCGTTCTCCACGCGCCAGTTGGTCGGAAACTCCTCGCGCATCTTCTTGAGCACGGCGTCTTTCTTCTCGCCTTCGAGCTTCATGATGCTGTGCGGATTCAGGCCATGCCAGCCGGCTAGGTCTTTGCCGTTGAAGATGGCTTTGAATCCGGCGGGTGGAACCGGCTCCTTGGAGCAGGAGGCGATCAGGGCGAGGGCACACAAAAGAAGCATGGGTTTCATCATGGTCTTATCCAGTCGGGATCAAGCTGGAGGTTCTTTCTTACTCGCGCGTCATTGCCAGCAGTGTGGTGTGGCCCTGGAGTGAGAAGCCCCCGAAACCAAAAGGCGGTTCAGCCAGACGCGTCATCCTCGGGATCTGCTCCTTCCTGCCCGCCGAACATGCGGCCCAGATCCTCCATGTAGGCGCGCATGTTCTCGTCATTGATGACCTGCTGGGCGGCTTGATCATCCTGGTCCGCCTCCCACTGCCGCTCGGACACCTCCAGTTTGTAGTCGGTGGTCTGAATCACGACACGCCCGTTGCGGTCGCTGAACCATTCGAGGTAAAGGGAGCTGGAAAGCACCCAGGGCACCTCATGAAATCGTTTTTCCTTCAGCGCCTTCATCCATTCCTCCTCCGGCACGAGCAGTTTCTTGAGTTTCATCGACGCCGTGATGTCGCCCACAGAGCCGGTCTGGAGCATGGACAAACCATCGTCGTATTGCGGCTGCGGCACGGGGTTCGTGTTCACAAAGGTGAGTTTGCAGCCCGCGAGGTCCGGCCACGCGTCACCCACCAGATCGAGGATCATCGGCTCCTCGCGGCCCAGCAGCCACAGCTTGCCCGTCACGCGACCGCGCACGGTGTTGTCGATCTCGCCATTGATGACGCATTTGTCGAATCTCCAGGCCATGCGGCATTCAACGCGGCATGTGCTGGGATTTCAAGTCTTTGGGTGTCCTGTCCTGATCACTCCGCGAGTTTTCATGGCATGGTCATCCAACGTCGTGGCTCACTTCGATGTGTCCGCCCGGAAGGTGAACAAATCGGCCTCACGCAGGAAAAACTCGAAGCGCAGCTCTTTTCCGGCCAGCGCGTCGAGCGACTGGCCGTGCCACGTCATCTCATGCGCGGTGGAGTCGCCGGTGAAGGGCTCGCAGTCGGTGTGATCGAAGCCGGGGACGACTTTGCGCGTGGGATCGCTCACGCGCACCTTGAGTTCACCCTTCGCGGCGGCGGCGTTGAGCAGGAGTTTGCCGCCGGGCCATTTCAGGAGGCGTGTGACGACCACACCACCGCCGCGCGGACCACGCAGCGAGACGAGGCCCTCCTTGCGGCCTTTGGCGAGGCCGATGGCGGCGTTGCGCTCCTTGCCCCCGTGATCGCCGTCCCAGCCGGAGTAATAAAACCACCATTCATCGCCCATTTCGAGCCAGTCCATGCTGCCGAAGGTCATGCTGTCGTCCCAGGTGCCGTCTTCACCGAGCGGAAGCATTTTCGGGCGGTCCGGCAGGCGGTCGAAATCGAAACCATCGCGGCTGAAGGCGGGTTCGGTGAAGATGTGGTCATTGAAGCGGAAGCACCACAGCGCACCCCAGTAGATGCCCGCATGGTGGCGCACCGGCATGCCGTAGAAGGCGTTGAAGTTCTCCCGCGCGTCGAGCTCGTCGGGCGTCAAAATCGCCTGCGGCACCGGCTTCCACTCCTCCCACAGGCTCGCGCTGCTGATCCGCGCGATGCGGCGGGATTCGCCGGTGTCGAGGATGTCGCCCTCGAAGATGCGATAGCGGTTCTTCGGGCGGCAGAACATCACATATTCCTTCCGTGCGCTGTCATAAACGATGCTGTTGAGCGTGTCGCTCGGGAGCTGGCAGATGAGGGTGTCGCTTTTCTCATCCCAATGAATGCCGTCCTGTGATCCGACGACGCGGACGCCGTTGTTGCCGCGTTTCGCGCCGCTGGTGCGGTAGGTGAGCACATACTTGAAGCCGCGCCGGTCCGCCTCCGGCAGTTGGAGGATCTGCGGGCCGCTGGCGCGCGAGTTGTTGAAGCCTTTATAGACGATGTTGTTGTCCTTCGTGCCTTTCCACTCGTGCAAACCGAGTTTCGGCCGTTCCCAGGCCACCCCGTCCTTCGATTCCGCGTAGGCGATGCCATACTGCGTTTTCGACTCGTCCTCGGAGCCTTTGCCCGTCCATGTGTGCGTTTGATACCACATGCGGAAGACACCCGCCTGCTCGTCCTTCGCCACGGAGACGAATCCCGTCTCACCTGCGAGCAATGGATTGCCCGCGTGCTTCACCGGCGCGTGAAACACGCGCAGCACCGCCTCGCGCTTCTGCTTCAAGGCCCAGCGGTTGTCCACGAGGTGGTCATCCACGAAAAACTGCGTCGTCGTGCCGATCTCCACCGGCTCGGCAGGCGGTGGCGCGGCTTGCAGCGTCATGNNTGGCGCTGAAACGCGGGCCGCGCATTCATCTTCCATCTTGCGCGGCCATGAAAGCCCCTTGCCAGCCGCGCCGATACCTCCGGCATGAAAGCGGCATGGCTTCTCCTCTCGTTCACGGCCCTTCACACGGCCTTCGCGGCTCCTGACCCCGATCCGTTCGCGAAACGCGCGTTTGGCGGCCTGCATCCGCGTGTCTCGCCGGATGGCAAAACGATCGCGCTGTCGTATCACGGCACGATCTGCACGATGCCGGCGGAGGGCGGCCAGATGCGGCGGCTGAGCCGAGGCGAAGGCTACGACATCGAGCCTGCGTGGTCGCCCGACGGCGGACGCATCGCCTTCATCAACTCGCCCAACTTTGGCGGCGGCACCTTGCGCGTGATCGACGCGGCCACCGGCGCGGACATCGCGCTGCCAAAGCCTGTGCGCGGCAGTGGCCCGCTGTGGTTCGCACCGGATGGGAAACGCGTGCTGGGCAAATTCAACCTCCCCGAGGCGAAAACCGGCATCGCGTGGTGCGATCTCGAAACGGCAGCGGTCACACCGCTCGCGGGCGTGCCGGAATCCTGGGCGATGCGGCTGCGCGGCGTGCATGCGCTGTCGCCTGATGGCAAATGGATCTACTTCGCCGAGCATCGCGACGCGGAGGGCGAGCAATCGGGCAATCAAGGCCCTCAGGCGCTGCTGCGTCGCCTTCCAGCCGAAGGCGGCGCGCCGGAGACGATCTGCGAATGGCCTGCGCGCATTTACGGACTGTGCGTGGCGGCGGAAGGAATGAGCGTCTTTCTCGCCACCGATCTCGGCGTGCCGCACAACGATGTGTGGCAGGTACCGCTGACAAATTCGCTGCGTGACGCGCGCAAGCTCACCTTCGGCCAGGCGGATGAGGATTCGCCCTCCGTGAGCGACAGCGGCAACGTCTTGATTTACAGCGACAACGCCGAAGGTGCGACCGCGCTCGTGCGCTACGACATGAAATCCGGCGAACGCCGCACGCTTTCCATCGAGAGCATCCATTTCGGCGAGATGATGAGTCCGCTTCAATTGAGCATCGTGGACAAGACCCATGACAAACCGGCCGTCGCCCGCGTGTCCGTTCGGCAGGAGGGCGGGAAGTTCTATTTTCCCGTGGGCGCGATGCATCGCCACACGGCGGGCGTGGGCCATTTTTACTGCCGCGATTCCGCCATGCTCTATCTGCCCGTGGGCAAATACGAACTGCTCGCCTTTCGCGGCCCGGAGTACCGCATGACGCAGGTTTCCATCGAGGTGAAGGAGGGCGTCGAAAGCTCGACGCGGCTCGAACTCGAACGCTGGACGTACGCGGCGAAGGAGGGCTGGTTCAGCGGCGAAAACCACATCCATGCGAACTACGGCTACGGCTCGTGGTACAACTCCCCGCGCAGCATTCTCGACCAGTGCGAGGGCGAGGATCTGAACGTCGCCAACCTTGTCGCCGCGAACTCGGACGGCGACGCGGTGTTTGACCGCGAGCACTTCCGCGGCCGGCTCGATCCGCTTTCCACGCCGCGCACGCTGCTGTGGTGGAATGAGGAGTTTCGCAGCACGATCTGGGGACACATGACGCTGTTTCACCTGCGCTCGCTCGTGGAGCCCGTGTTCACCGGCTTCAAAAGCACCACGAATCCGTGGGACGTGCCGACCAACGCAGACATCGCGCAACGCGCGCGCCTGCAGGGCGGCACCGCCAGCTACACGCACCCTGCCAGCAACCTGCTCGACTCCTACAACGCCGCCTATGCCGCCAAGGGCCTGCCCGTCGATGCCGCCATCGGTGCCATCGACATGCTCGATGTCATGGGCTGGGTCTATGAGCAGTCGCTGCCGCTGTGGTATCGCCTCTTGAATTGCGGCTTCCATCTTCCCGCCGCCGCCGGCACGGATGTCTTCCTCAACCGCGTCCCGTCTTCACCGCCCGGCTGGGGCCGCGTCTATGTGCATGCGCCCGACGGCCTGACCTATGAGAAATGGATCGCCAATCTCCGTGCCGGCCGCTCTTTCATCAGCAACGGCCCCATGATCGAGCTTACCGTCGGTGATCGACCCATCGGCGACACCGTGAAACTCGACGCGCCCGGCAAACTCCGCGTCAAAGGCCGCGCCAGATCGCAATTCCCGCTCGAAAAACTCGAACTCGTCCTCGACGGCAATGTCATCGCCACCGGCACGCTCGCCGATGACAAACTCACCGCCACGCTCGACACCGAGATTTCCATCGAGCGCACCGGCTGGCTCGCGCTGCGCACCACAGGCCCCGTCGTCAACCGCTGGCCCAGTCACTACGGTCTGCGTGCCCACACCAATCCCGTCTATCTCGAAATCAAAGACCATCCCGCAGACACCCGCGCCGAGGCGGAATACTTCCTCGCCTGGATCGACCGCCTCGAAGCCGACCTCAAACGCCGCGATCAAATCCCCGAGAACCAGCTCAACCATGTGAAGACCCACCTCCTGCTCGCGCGCAACGCGTATCGGGCGCTGTTGAAAAAATGAGCGTGCTTGCGCTTTCCAGTGCCGATGGCACTGCATGGCATGCGACGCCTCGACCAACTGCTCTCCTCCCTCGGCTACTGCTCACGCCGCGAGGCCATGGCGTTCGTCAAAGAAGGCCGTGTGAAGCTGGGCGGCGTGGTGGTAAAGCGTTCGGATCAACGGGTGGATGCGGCGCTGATCACCGTCGATGACCAGCCGCTCGAACCGCCGGAGGGATTGCTGGCCATGCTGCACAAGCCGGTGGGCTACGCCTGCACGCACAGCCAGGAGGAGGGGCCGAACATTTATGAGCTGCTGCCCTCCCACTGGCCGGAGCGCAATCCGGCGGTGACGAGCGTGGGCCGTCTCGACAAGGACACCAGCGGCCTGCTGCTCGTCACAGACATCGGCGGCCTCGTGCATCGCTACACCTCGCCGAAGGCGGAGGTGGAGAAAGTTTACCTCGCCGAACTCGACCGTGAGCTCGATCCACAGCTCGTGGAAATCTTTGCCAAGGGCGATCTCATGCTGCGTGGCGAGGAGAAGCCGTGTCTCCCGGCCAAGTTGGAGATTGTTTTGCCGAAAACCGCGCGACTTACGATCACGGAGGGGCGCTACCATCAGGTGCGGCGCATGTTTGCCAGCCAGGGCTGGCATGTGGAGAAGCTGCACCGTGAACGTTTCGGCCCGCATGAGCTGGGCGATCTGGCGGAAGGCGAGTGGCGGATGATTCCGGTGGAACAAGCGTCGCGCTGAGGACGTTCTCAGCAGCCATGAAAACGCTGCTTTGCTTTCTCACGCTGGTTGCTGCCACCATCGCTCACGCTGAGCGACCCAACATCGTGCTCGTGCTGGCGGATGACCTCGGTTATGGCGATCTGGCGTGTTTTGGCGCCAAGGACGTGCAGACGCCGCACCTCGACCACTTCGCCAGCGAGGGGCTGCGCTTCACGAGCTGCTACGCGGGCCATGCCAACTGCTCGCCCTCACGCACGGCGCTGATGACGGGTCGCACGCCGACACGCGTGGGCGTGCGCAACTGGATTCCCGAGGACTCGCCCGTGCATGTGCGGCGCAGCGAGATCACCATCGCCAAGCTGCTGCAACAATCCGGCTACGCGACCTGTCACAGCGGCAAGTGGCACATGAACGGCGAGTTCAACCAGCCCACGCAGCCGCAGCCGGGCGATCACGGCTTTGATCACTGGTTCTCCACGCAGAACAACGCGTACCCCAATCACCGCAACCCGGACAACTTCGTGCGCAACGGCAAGGAGGTGGGCAAACTCGAAGGCTACGCCGCGCATCTCGTCGCCGATGAGGCGCTGCGCTGGCTCGACGCGCGTGACAAGGCGAAACCGTTCTTCCTCTATGTCTGCTTTCACGAGCCGCACGAACCCATCGCCTCCGACGCGAAGTACACCGCGCTTTATCCGCACGACGATCCCGCCTACAGCGCACATCATGGCAACATCACGCAGATGGACGACGCGTTTGGCCGTGTTATGAAGAAGCTCGACGATTCCGGCCTGCGGGAGAACACGCTCGTGCTCTTCACCAGCGACAACGGCCCCGCGATCACCGCGCAGCACCCTTACGGCTCCGCCGGTCCGTTGCGCGACAAGAAGGGATCGATGTGGGAGGGAGGCATCCGCGTGCCGGGCATCCTGCGCTGGCCTGGGAAGACGAACCCCGGCACCACCAGCGACGAACCGATCAGCGGCGTCGATTTCCTGCCGACCGCCTGCGCCATCACCGGCATCACACCACCAGGTGATCGCGTGCTCGACGGCGCCAACTGGCTGTCGGTGCTGGAAGGCGGCCAGGTGGAACGCAAAACGCCGCTCTACTGGCATTTCAACCGCGCCTCGGGTGAGCCAAAAGTCGCCATGCGCGTCGGTGATTGGAAAATCCTCGCCACGCTCGACAAAACACCGCCGCCACGCAGCAACGACATCACCGATCAGGAGGAGAGCGATTTCAAAGAAACGGCGCTGCAAAACTTCATGCTCTTCAACCTGTGCGCCGACATCGGCGAGAAGAACGACCTCGCCACGAGTGAACCTGCAAAGCTGGCGGAAATGAAAGCTCTGCTGGAGGCCAAATACGCCGAGGTAAAGGCCGAATCGCCGATGTGGCCCGCGTGGACCTTCACCGGAGCCGAGGGAAAGAAGATCGAGTGGCCGGACTATGTGAAAAAGAAGAAGGCTGCTCCGGCGAAGAAGCAGCCTTGATTCAATTTAACGCCAGCCGCGCCCGCCAAAACCACCCGGGCCGCAGGAGGGCGAGTAACGTGAATAATGGGAGTGATGAGAATGGCGGCCGCCGTAGCCATAGCTGCGTGACGGATAGACGACCGGACGAGGATAATAGCTCGGGCGGTACACGGGCGAGCGATAAGGCGCGCCCCAGGTCAGCGGATCGTCATAGACGTAGCAGGAGGAGAGACCGGTGGCGAGAAGGAGCGCACCGACGGCGGTGAGGAGTTTCCGTTTCATAGGTGAGCGGTTCGACGGCGGGCCTGCGCGTCTATTCAGAGAAAGTTGCGCGGTTGTTGAAGCACGGCATGATCGCCGCACGCATGTCCGCCGAATCCGTCACACCCGCCCTGTTGTTCACCCTCAGCCCTGAGGAGGCGCGGGTGCTGGGAGGCCTGGTGGAGAAGGAGATCACGCTGCCGGATTATTACCCGATGACGCTGAACGCGCTGGTCACGGCCTGCAATCAGACGACCAACCGCGAACCCATCGTGCGCTACGACGAGCGCACGGTGCTGCGGGCCTTGGAGTCGATGAAATCCCACGGTTATGTGTTTGAGGTAAACATCGTGGGCGGTCGCGCGGTGAAATACCGCCATAATCTCAAAGGCCGCCTGCCGGGCCTGGAGCGTCCGCACATGGCGCTGCTGTGCATGCTGCTGCTGCGAGGGCCGCAGACTGCCGGGGAGCTGCGGCAGCGCACGGAGCGCCTGTACACCTTCGAGGACATGCCGGGCGTGGAGAACACGCTGGCGGAATTGATCGGCTACAAGGAAGGACCGCTCGTGCAATGCCTGCCCGCCGGCCCGGGGCAGCGCGTGGCCCAGTTCATGCACCTGTTCTGCGGCGAGGTGGCGGGCACGCCTGCTGCGACGATGGTTTCAAGCCCGGTGGAGGTTTCCACCGCGAATGAAAGCTCTTCAGATGCTGACTGGCGGGCCAGGATGGAGGCGGAGATCACGCTGCTGAAGGCGCAGGTGAGCCGTCTGCAAAATTTGATCGGCGCGGTGAAGTGATCCGCAGCTTTCGCTATTCCAGCCGCTTCAGGCTGCCAATGCGGTAAGCGCCGTCGAGCAGGCGCATGTTGTCGCGTTCAGCGCCAAAAGTGTCGAGGTGGAGGAGGTGCGGAAAGTCGTCGAGCTCGATGAGGTGCCAGGTCTCCTTGGCGCTTTTGAAGGCCTCGGCGAGGTCGTTGAGGTCGTTGATGACCTTGCCGTTGACCTTGTTCACCACCTGGCCGCCGAGCTTGTCGTAACCCTGCGCGCCGGGCGTCGGAAGCACGAGACTGAGGAAGACGAGCTTCCTGCGGCCGGCCTCCTCGTATTTCTCAGGATGGGTGGCGATGCGGGCCAGGCGCAGGATGGCACCGCTGCGCTGCTCCTCACCGAAGGCATCCAGGTAGGGGCGTGACAGCTCCTGAAAGAGCAGTCCGCCCATGAGCACATAACGCGGCCCTTGATCAAAGCGATACGGCAGCACGAGATGGTCTTCCGGCTTTTTACGGGTGAGCGTGCCGTTCAAGGTCACCTCCTTGCCCTCGCGGATGACCTTGATCTCCACTTTGTCGCCCACATAGGCGCGTCCGCGCACGAGGTGGCCGGCGCTGAGAGCACCGTACTGCGGGTCTTTGTAGTCACCGCGTGAGTCGATGGTGAAACCGTTGATCGAGACCAGGATGTCCCCTTTTTTCATGCCGGCCTGCTCTGCGGAGGCACCTTTGACCACAGCGCTGATCAGCACGCCGGGTTCGTTGGGTTTGAGACCCAAAAATTCGCGGAACTGCTCGTCCTGCGTGGCTTGCAGCTCCATGCCGAGGCCCGGAAAGCCCTCGTAGCTGCCATCGGCCACGTCTTTGAGGAA
Organism: Verrucomicrobiales bacterium; assembly: GCA_003506995.1. GTDB lineage: Bacteria > Verrucomicrobiota > Verrucomicrobiia > Verrucomicrobiales > Verrucomicrobiaceae > Prosthecobacter. The sequence goes on along the minus strand of DNXB01000603.1, from coordinate 23,043 downwards.
GTGCTCGATGATGGGCGCGGGCAGGATGGTGGTGACCTGGTTCTTCGAATCGTAGCTGAGCAGCAGCCCGGCGAGCTTGCCGCCCTTCACCACAGGGAGCGTGAAGCTGTTCGCCTCGCTGCGGATAATGCCGGTGGCCTCATAGACGAGGAAGCCGGAGCCTTCGACGATGTAACGGCGTGACAGCACCTTGCTGATGTTCAGCGGGCTTTCGATCAGCTCGCCCACACGGCCGGTTTGTAGAATGGAGACCGCGTCGCCAATGCGCGCGCTGGCGTCGATGCTCATGGGCTTCAATCCGGCGAAGAACGCCTTCTGCTTGTCCGAGGGCGGAGATTCCAGCAGCGCGAGGTTGGCCTCGTAATCAACCGCGACGACCTTCGCGGGGATTTTCTGGCCGCTTTCCGGCAGCTCCAGCTCCAGATAGGTCGCGTCCGCCGCCATCTGGGCGGTGACGAGCACACGGTTGCCAGCCAGCACGACGCCAAGACCACGACGGCCGCTGGGGGACTCCTTCTGCCAGGGCAGGTGCAGATTGTAGGCCTGCGAGGTGGCGTTCACCTTCACCAGCGAGCTGTTTTGCACGACGGGCTGCGCCGCCGCAGCAGGAGCAGTGAGCACGCGTTTCTTTTTTGGGGCGGCCGGGCCGGGAGCCTGGGCCTGCAGACAAGTGGCGCTGAAGGCGAGAAGGAGGAAGGACGTGAAAAGCTTCATGAGATCGTCGTGGAGAAAGGTTTCAGGACAGGTGGTTGGACTCACTCCTCACCGACGAAGGAGTCTCCCAGGATGTTGTAAGTCTGCATGATGCGCGGATGCGCGGCCTCGGCGATCTCACGCTTCAGCACGAGCGGCCGGCTCTTTTCCAGCAGGCGGATTTCGATGAATGCCTGGTCCTTTTTCGACAGCGCGGTCTGCACGTCCTTCAGCGACTTGATCTTCACGCCGTTGATCTCGTCCACGATGCTGTGGGCGTAGGGTGTGAGCCAGGTGTTCACCTCGTCCGGCAGCACACTGGTGAGCACCACCGGCTCCGGCCGCTCGACGTAGAGCTTGTTGGTGAGGAAATTGTCGAAGACATAGCTGACCGTGCGGTCGCGGATCTGATGCGCGTCCATCAGATTGCGGTCCATCGGCTGGAACACGAGGCCGGCGAAGACGACGTAACGCGGACGCTGGTTGTAGGTGGCGCCGAGCCGGACGTAAGGGTCAAAACGCTTCAGGGTCACCGTGACCTCCTGTTTCTTGCCCTCGCGCATGAATTCCAGCTTGATCTTGTCGCCCGCGAACTTGCGCTCGACGATCTCGTTCATGTCCACCAGCTCGCCCTCGTAGCGGACGAGGCCGTTGTTGAGCACCGGGTTGTCGTCGATGCCCAGGATGACGTCGCCGATCTTCAAAATCTCGCCCACGCTGCCGGCGGGCTCGACATCAGCCACCATCACGCCCACACCGCCGCCGTTGGTGCCCAGCGCCTTGGCCTGCGCCGGGTTTTCGATGGGGAAATCACTCGCCGCGAGGTCCACATAGTGGTCGTAGCGGCCGTCCTCGATGTCCTTGAGGAAGCGCTTGATCACCGGCATCGGGATCATGTAGCCCACGTTCTGCGCCACGCGTCCGCTGAAGCCCTGGAAGGCCACGCCGACCACCTTGCCCGCCTGCAGCACCGGACCGCCGGAGTTGCCCGGATTGATCGCCGCATCCACCTGGATCGCGAGATGGGAATCGACGCTCGTGTGGCTGTAGGGCCGGAAGTCGATGCGCGAGACGACGCCGCGTGTCACCGAGATGCGATCCCCGCCGATGGGGTAGCCGACGGCGATCACCTCGGTGTTGAGCTGTGGAATGCCGCCGAAGTCGAGCGGCTTGAGCTTTTCAAAGTGTTTCGGGTCCTCCGCCTCGATCAGCGCCAGGTCACAGTCATGCGCGATGTGGACGATCTTGGCCGGATGCGGCTCGGGATCGTTGCTGGTGCGGATGAGGATGCGCGTGGCATTGCTGACAACGTGCGCGTTCGTCAAAAAGCGGTTCTTGCCGATGAGGAACCCCGTTCCGCTGCCGCCGCTGGGCTGCCCCGCGTTCCATGGCTCCCGATAGTCGGGGACCAGCACGGAAACGTCGATGTTCACCACGCCGTCCCAGGCCCCCGAGCTGAGATCAATGGCCTGGCTCGCCAAGAGAGTTTCCGGGACCGGCTGGGCCATGACAGGCGGCAGCACGGCGAGGGCGAGGAGGGTCAGGAGCGGTCGGATGTTCATGCAGGTGGCGGAAAGCCCCAAACATACGCGTCCCGCCGCTCCAAACACAAGTTCGGTGATGAAATAATGCTGTACAGCGCCCCTTTAACTCAATCTGCCGCGGCACTCCGCAGTTCCAGGCGCGGGCGGGCATTCATTTTCAAAACCACCACCGTGGTCCGGCCCACTTCGGTCAGCCCGATGATTTCCGGCCCCACTTGGGTGAAATGCGCCGCCCAGGCATCTTTACGAGGATCAAACAGACGAACCATGCCGCCTGATACAGGGTCGATGCCGGAAAGGTTTGGTCCTTTGTGCAGATTGCAGTGCTGGCAGGCCAGGGCGAGGTTTTCCAGGCTGTCAGCACCACCATGCTTGAGCGGCAGAACATGCTCAATGTGAAACAGCGACCAAGCCTCATCTTCCTGACGCACCCCGCAGTTTTCGCAGCATTCATGAGCCCGCTGACGGACTCTTTGTCGCAGCGCAGGATTCATGGTCCGGGTCAGGCGTTGGCGAGCAGCTTTCTGGCCTTCAATTGCAGCCCGGAGATGTATTGACCAGCCCAGACAAACATTTCGTACTCGGAACGCTCGTCGGGGGTCAACTGCCCCTCGTTGCACTTGTCTGCCAGTTGGTCGATCCGTGACTGCACGTCGGGCGTGGCCCGCAATTGCAGCACCTCCCGAGCCGCCTCGCGAGTCATGTGCTCGGAGACGGGCGCGAGCGACTTTTCCAGCAGAGCAAAAGCGGCCTGAGACATGGCTTAACTATGCTGGGGCAGAATACGAGTTCAAGCGGCCAGTCATCACTTCTTCCCGGCCTTCTTCCGCGCCTCCATCAGCTTCTTCAAATCCGCGGCGCGCTTCGCCGCCTGCGCCTCGGCGCTGTTCGGGTTCGCCGGGTCGGTGATCATCGGGAAGTGGTCGGTGCGGAAGGGCGTCACGGGCAGACCTTCGGCAGAATAGACGTTGCAGACCGGGTTGTCGGCCCAGGCATAGCGCACGGCGACTGGCTGCGGAACAGCGGGGCTGCTGACTTCGATCTGGTTCGTGCCTTTCTTCGAGCCACCGATGATGCTGGCCTTCGCCCACACCCATTTTTTGTCCTCACCGCAGATGGCGAAGCCTTGCGGCTCGTCGATATCGACCGTGCGCAGGCCGGATGGGGCATAATCAAAGGTCAGTAGTGCTTTGCCGCCTTCAAACTTCGCGTCCTTCAGCTCGGGGCTGCGGAAGACGACTTTCTGGCCGTAATCATTCGCCAAGGCCCAGCGGGCGAGGCGCTCGGCCACATCGCGCTTGTTTTTGGGATGGATGTCATTGGCCTCGCCGAGGTCGGTGATGACGCACTGGCCGGTTTTCGGCAGTTTGCTCATGGTGAGCGTCTGCGCCTCGCGCAGTTCGGCCCAGTCGCTGTCTCCGGGTTCGGTTTGGTAGGGTTTGAAGTCGGCGAGCTGCACCCAGTAGAAGGGGAAATCGCCCTGCTGCCATTCTTTGCGCCAATGCTCGATCATGAAGGGGAAGAGATCGCGGTATTCCTTCGCGCGGCTGGCGTTCGACTCCCCTTGATACCAAATGGCGCCCTTGATGCCGTAACCAATCGTCGGATGCAGGACGCCTGCATACAGATTGCCCGGACAATGCTGGCCGGTCATCGGATTCTGCGGCGCACGCGGTGCCGCAGCGGTGAACAGCTTGCCAGCCTTGAGCGCTTCCTTCCGCGCCAGCGCCCAGGCATCGACCTTGGCCTTATGATCAGCCGCCTGCTTGTCAAAAGCCGCCTGCGTGAAGGTGGCCTCGGTCTGCTTCCACTTCGCGATGATGGAGGCAAAGCGCGGGTCTTTTTCCAGCACATCCCGCTTCACCCATGCCTCGCAGGCGCTGCCGCCCCAGGCATTGTCGATGAGACCGACTGGCACGCCGAGCATTTCATGCAGCACGCGACCGAAATGATACCCCACGGCGGTAAACTGCCCCGCATTCGCCGGACTGCATTCCTCCCACTGGCCTTTGAAGTCGTCCTGAATCTCCTGCGTGCCGACCTGCGGCACCGAGATGAGGCGGATCAGCGGAAACTTTGCCTGCGCGATGTCCAAATCCGCATCCCAGGTGCTGCTGAGGTTGAAGCCCATGTTCGACTGGCCGGAGCAGACCCACACCTCGCCGACGAGCACGTTTTTCAACTCGCGCGTGCTGCTGCCCTTGATCGTGATCGTCGCCGGTTTCGCGTTTGCGGGCAGGGCGTCAAGTTTCACCGTCCATTTGCCCTGCGCATTAGCCTTCGCGGACTTCGTCTGGCCTGCAAACGTCACCGTCACCTCCGTGCCCGGCGCATCCCAGCCCCAGATCGGATTCGCCTGCTTCTGCTGCAGCACCATGTTGTCGCCAATGATGGCCGGGAGTTTCAGTTCCGCGTGAGCGGTCAGCGCGAGGCTGACGAGGAGGAGTGCGAGTCGGGAGATCATGATCGGGCAGCCAAAACGGACGTGACCGCCTCTTCATTGCGCGAAATGAAGTGCTTGTGATCCCCTACACTCTCTATGGTTTGAACAAAGATGTCTCCTGCGGAGCGTCACTGTAGAATCCCCTGCGGCTGCGGCTGCGAAACGCCATGCCCGCAACAACCAAGCCAGCAGCAACGTCATCAAGGGCACCTATTACTGGGGTCGCATCTGGAATGAGGTCAATGGGTGATAGAATCCACGCCAAAGCGATAAGGCCCGCCACGGCCAATTTTGGTACCGTTGCGATTCGGGAGAACACGTCTGGCGTTGAGTCGTCAATTCCTCCCTGCATCTTGAGCAAGAGGCCAGATGAGCCATGCACGAGCTGGCAAAGGCCATCCTCGCGGACGAGCTGTCCCACGATACGCTGGGCGCAGGCTCTCGCCGCTTCATCGTGCGATGATTTACCCAAAGCTCTTGCCACACGTCCCACACACTCCGCCTCGGTCAGTGGCCGTTGTTCCTCCAACATCCGATGAAGCACACGTTGTTTGAGTTCGAGATCGCCGCGCACATGTTCGTCTCCACGCCACCGCTTTCTCACCTGCTCCCAGAAATGCCGGTGGTCGGGAGGTGCGTATTGCAACTTTAGCGGGACGATGAAGCAGACCAGTCCACCGAAGAACCAGCCGCGTGCGCCAAATCCATCGCTGAGCAGGGATATTGCCAGGCCAAGAATAAACACGGATGCCAGCACTCCAAGCGCCCAGGCTGGTCGAAGGCAGAGTGCAAGGCACACACCCAAGAACAAGAGTGCGACGGCTGGAGAGCGCAACAGCTCGAAAAGCGCTGGCGGAAAGAATCCCAAAGCTTTGTTGGCCCAGTCCAATGCGCCCGCAACCACTCTGAGCAGTGACCAATCACTTTCGCCAACATGTCCTCGCAGTCGTAGTAACATGCAGGTAAGCGCGGCAAAGATCAGCACATGTAGTACTGCGTTTGTCAGGATTCGTGGGTTTCCAAATGCTTTCCACTCCCAAGCAACAGTTGCTGTCACCACGAAGCTGACCAAAGCGCAGAACAACCATTGCGCGGTCTGTAACGGAGATGCGGTGCCCGTTTCAAGGAACATGAGTGATGCAAGAATCAGAAGTCCGGCAACCAGCCAAAAACGCCAATGCAGAAACGATGCGACAGCAGGAGATAAGGAGATTGTTGCGCTAAAATCCATACAGTCTTATTTGGGAATGTTTACTGGGCTGCTTTCAGCTTGTCTTCCACATCTGCTTCCTTGTAGATCCACGAGCCAAGGGAGATGTTTTCCTTTGAAAACGGATTTGAGGTGAAATCTTCAATGGTCTGCCAAAAGCCTTTCCTGAGTTGTTTCCACTCATATTGCCCGCTCATGGAAGGTTCTTTCTCTACTGCGTCAATTGCTTCATGAAGCCGGTCCCACCAGCGTCCCGTTTCAGAGTCGTCTGACGGTTTTGGATCGCGCCGCACAGTCACGGCCGCGTCCAGATTTGTGCTCGTCATCGTCCAAACAAGCGCCAAATGTACAGCCGCATCCACCAAGTCCAGGCGTTGCCGCGAATCCTTGCTGAGTTCTTCGTTACGTTGCTGCAACTCGCGCACTTCGTTGCCTAGTTCGCTGAGTTCTTTTCGACTCACACTCGGTACAGGCTTGCCGCTGTTCATTCCTTTGTCGAGTACCGGTCTGACCTTACGCATGTGTGCCACACGAAGAAAAGCCACGAGGACTTCATCTGGAAGTTTTGCTGCCTGACTCAGCTCCGGAAACAACGCTTGTTCCGCATTGTCCAAATCAGTCCAGACAGAAGCTTGCGAGCTTTCATCCAGGTCTCCTGCTGCTCGGTTCATGGCAAGCAGGTAAAGACGCTCGCGCAACGCCTGTCGTGGCTTTTCTCCTGTTTCCTTCGGCAGCTCAGTGCAGAGCGCTGTCAGTTCCGTCCAGGCAGCAGCCCACTTGCTCTCAACACACTTTTTGTTGAAGCCATCGGCACGTTGCCTCGTGCTCACTGGCATTAGCTCCAGCGGCAATAGCGGAACCGGTGCACGCGGAGGCGGCACTGGCTTGCGAGGGGGGAATTTCCAATCTGGCAGACAAATACTCAATGCAAACACCAGCACAATCGATCCTGTGACCAGAAGCCCACGCAGCGATACCTCACTCACAGTTTCGGGCTGCAATAAACTTCGTAATTCAGCAGTCTCCTGGAAGAATGTGTCTGTGGTTATTGGCAACCCCCAATCCCTGTCGCCACGTTTCTCGCCATAAATTGCCAACGCCATCGCGTCTTGTTTGCGTGCCAGTTCACGCCCCGCTTCCGTTTCAGAGATTGTCGAAAGGCTGAATCCCATAGCCCGTGAGTCTACCGATGCCAGTGAACTCAGTCAACATCCTATCACCACGCCGCACGGGCGAGCTGAGCGGGTGGTTCACATTGTTTGACAGACGCTCATGATGGCCCTCACATACCGCATGCGCCGAAAAAACATACTCCGTTTTACGTTGCTCATCATATCAGTGGCGGGTGCGCTGGCTTGGTGGCTGGGAACTTCAGCTACCGTGGAAGATGATACACCGCTGCCACAAGGCGCGGTGAATCGGCCCATCGGATTCGGGCGGGCATTGGCCTCACGTTTGTTTCTCAACGTGCGGCTTGACCTCGACACACTGGAAAAAGGCATCAAGACGGCGATTCCTCCCTATCAGAAGTTCACAAATGAAGACCCCAAAGTGGATGCCACACTCAGAGTGCCTGAATTCGACCTGTATCGCGTCGGCAGTGAGCGGCTTGGAGTAAAGGCAAAGCTGGATGTGGATGGCGGAGTTAAGTGGGGCATTTTCACCGTGAAAGACATGACATTGACTGCTAAAGGGGATCTGGCGCTGTCCTTGTCATCTGCATGGGAATGGCAGGTCGCTCCAAAATTGACCGTCACATTTGATAAAGTTGATGCTAGGCCCGGCTTGCCTGACTGGCTCGCCAAAGGAGTTCTCAATCTCGCCAGCAGTTGGTTTTTGCCTGACTTTGTGAAGAACATCACCAAAAATTTACCTCCACCCAAACCTCTGGTTCAGGATCTATGGAACCAGTCTCGCCAGCGAATCACTGTGCTGGGAGCACCTCACATAGAAGTTTCCTCAGAGCCTGTCGGTGTGTTGTTGCGTCAGCCAGTATTGGATGAAGCCACGAACGATCTCGACCTCGGCCTCGGTGTGGAAGTTCGGTTGCTCGCGGATGTGTCCGCTGCGCCCACTGTCAAAGCAGTGCTTGCCACGAACTCAGAGTTGCCCGCCATTACCACTGTGGACGGCTCCATACGCGACACCACGCTACTTTTGCCTCTCATGCTAGAACTGGGTGAGGTAGAGCGCCATTTCCAAACACAAAATATCCCATGGGACGATGGCAGTGTTGAGGTGTCTCGCGTCGAACTCAGAGATAAAGACGGCACTCTCAATGTGCGGATTCGCTTCGCCGCCAAACTTCCATCCACTTACGCCACACCTGTGTTGCGTCGTCTTTCTGGCACTCTGTCCTTCCACGTCAAGCCAGGCTGCGACCCAACAACAGGCAAGCTAAAATTCGAAAGCTTCGACTTTACCCAAGCCACTGACTCCAGGCTCGTGAACGTCATCGGCTACGCAGCCCGTGAGTCGCTCAAAAACCATATCCAAACGGAACTGCCGGCACAACTCGATACCCTTCTAAGAGACGTGCAAATCAACGCACAAACTGAGGCCAATCGTGTTCTAATCCAGCAACGCGACGCATTGGCCACAGCCAGCCCACAGTTTGCTAACCTTCTCCGCGCTGCCAAAATGGAAGTGACGGACCTGCGAGTGCGGCCCTATGCACTTCTGGTGCGTGAAGGCTACCTACTTTGCGTGCTGCGAGTGAATGCGAATCTCGGGATCACACTGGAGTAATGCTTGGTCATCGGCGGCTTTCCAGAATGAGCTGAGTGGCGGAAACACCTGTTTTAGCCTCCTTGAGCATGCGATCCATCTCGGCGTCCAGCCATTCATCCCGCGCCGCTTTGTCATCGGAGTCTGAATTCTGGACGGACTCGATCGCCTTGAGCACCCAGAGTGCTTTTCCCTCCTCAGTGATGGTGACGGTCTGCCCTCGTGCCGTGAGCTTTTTCACCGCCTGCGGTCGGCTCACCAGTTCTGTGAGTGGCAGCATTTTCATGGGCAAATGTTACTGGCAGCGCCAAACAGCGTCAAGATGCAGTCCTTCGCTGATCTTTGTGCTGCGGACCGCCCCAAGCGTGTGCTAGCTTTTCGCGTGACTCGTTTCGTTTTCGCCGCCGCACTTCTTCTCGTTCTCGCTTCCTGCGGGAAGTCGCGTCCGCGTGCGGATCTCGTGTTCATCAACGGCGCGGAGCCGGAAAGCATTGATCCAGCCATCGTGACCGACCAAGTCGGCATGCGCATCGCCTCGGCGTTGTTTGAGGGGCTTTGCCGCATCGACGAGGCGGGCAAACCGCAGCCGGGCATGGCGGAGCGCTGGGATGTGTCGCCGGATCGCAAGACCTACACCTTCCACCTGCGCCCGAACGCGACTTGGAGCGATGGCGTGCCTTTCACCACGCAGGACTTCATCTTTTCTTGGAAACGTGTGCTCAGCCCCGAGTTCGGTGCGGATTACGCCAGCCAGCTCTACGTCATCAAAAGCGCGCGCCGTTTTCACGAAGGCGAACTCAAGGACTTCGCCCAAGTCGGTGTGACAGCGCTTGATGACCGCACGCTGCGTGTCGAGCTCGAAAATCCCACGCCCTACTTCATCGACCTCTGCGCCTTCACCACCTTCTCGCCCGTGCCGCAGCGCATTGTCGAACAACATGGCACCGCGTGGATCAAACCGGGCGTGCTGATCGGCAACGGCTCCTACACGCTCGAAGACTGGCTGCTGGACGACCGCATCGTGCTGCGCCGCAATGAGCGCTACTGGGACGCGGCGAACGTGCCCATGCAGAGCATCGAAATCCTGCCGATCTCCGAGCCGAACACCGCGATCAATTACTTCCTCACCGGCCAGGCCGATCTCATCATGGACAAGGGCATGGTGCCCACCTCGCTGACCGAAAAACTCAAGGAGCAGCCGTATTTCCACACGGGACCGTTTCTTGGCAGCTACTTCACGCGCTTCAACGTCAACCGTGCGCCGTTCACCGATCCCAAGATCCGTCTCGCCTTCTCGCTGGCGATTGATCGCAAACGTGTCACCGAAAAAATCACCCAGCTCGGCGAACGCAACGCCTTCAGCCTCACGCCCCCGGGCGCAGGCCAAAACTACCAGCCGCCACCCGGCCCTGAGTTCAATCCTGAACGCGCCCGCGAACTCCTCGCCGCCGCTGGTTATCCCGGCGGCAAGGGCTTTCCCCGTGTCGAATACCTCTACTTTCCGAAACCGGTCGAGCGCAACATCGCCGTCGAGCTGCAGGCGATGTGGCAGGAGCATCTCGGTGTCAGCGTCGATCTCGTGAAGCAGGAATGGAAGATCTATCTCTCGTCGATGAAGGAGAAAAACTACCACCTCTGCCGCAGCAGTTGGGTGGGAGACTACAACGACCCCGGCACGTTCTTGGAGATGTTTCTCTCCACCAGCGGCAACAACCGCACAGGCTGGGCCAGCCCGAAATACGACGAATTCATCGCCGCCGCCGCCCGCGAACCCGATTTGAACCAGCGCAGCACGCTGTTCCAACAAGCGGAAAAACTCCTCGTCACCGACGAAGCCGTCATTCTTCCGATCTACCACTACGTCGGCGTCCAGTTCTACCACGCTGACCGCCTCACCGGCGTGCAGCCAAACATGATCGACGATCATCCCTTCCGCTGCATGCGGTGGAAATAGCAGCCTGATGGCGTGGTGGTGATGCGAGGTGGATCGAGCCCCGCCCGTGACACCCGGGATCTCTGCCAGAACGAGAGCTGTGAACCGTTCTACCTCGAATCATGCTCCCACGCCTGTTTCTCTCCCTCCTCGCCGCGTCATCCTCCCTCGCAGCCCCGTTCCTCGTCGAAAACGGCCAGTCGCGTGCTGAAATCGTCCTCTCGGAAACGCCCACGCGCATGCAGCGTGTCGCCGCGCATGAGTTTCGCACGCAGATCGAGAAGATCAGCGGCGCGAAGCTGCCCATCGTCACGCAGCCGACGGGAAAAGCGGTGAAAGTCTTCGTGGGTGAGAGTGCGCACAATCCGGTGAAGGCGGACGGTTTGCAGCATGGCGCGTATCGCATCGCCACGGGGCCGGACTGGATGGCATTGGTCGGCGATGACAGTGACTTCGAGCCGTCGATGCCGTTTGCGCGGAACAATGGCGACATCCCGCGCGCGCAGGCGGAGTGGGAGAAGATCGTGGGTGCCCCGTATGGCATGCCAGGTGCCGGTTTGTATAAAAACCGGCTCAAACTGCCCGGCGAAACTGGTAAGCCCGATGGCGCAGTCACAGCGAAGAACGAAACCCTCGAAATCTGGGGCCTCGACGAGCGCGGCAGCTTCAACGCGGTCTGCGGCTTTCTCCACAAGCTCGGAGCGCGCTGGTATCTGCCCGGTGAAATCGGCGAGGTGCTGCCTTCGATGAAGACCCCCGAGCTGCCGAAGCTCGATGAAACCGTGAAGCCAGACTTCGCGCTGCGGCAGTTCAATTTCCGCTTCAGCACCGCGGGTTACGACACTTCGATGTGGGCCATGCGCCTCGGCACACGCAATGACGAGCGTCTTCAGATCGCCCACGGCATGGCGACGATGACGAATCGCGAGGACGTGTTTGCAAAGCATCCCGAGTGGTTCGCGATTTACGGCGGCAAGCGCGACTTCCGCCCCGGCGACTCGAAGTGCCAGCTCTGCTACTCGAATGAGGAACTCTTCCGCGAGACCGTGCGCTATGCGCGGGCACAGCTCGACACCTTCAAACTCGACAGCGTTTCCATTATGCCGCCGGACGGCTACACCTCGATCTGCCAGTGCGAGAAGTGCAAAGGCAAGGACTCGCCCGAACGCAACGAGCGCGGCCTGCTGAGCGATTACGTTTGGGATTTCGCCAATCGTGTGGCGAAAGAGGTCGGCAAGACGCATCCGCAGGCGAAGGTGCTGAACTGCGCGTATGGCGTTTACANNCAGCTGAAGATCGACAAACTCGAGCCGAACGTGCTCGTCTGCATTGTCGGTGGCCGTCGTCCGATCAACAAAGGCGGTATCAAAGGCGAAGGCGAGTCCGCGCCGGACGCGCTGCGCGCCGCGTGGGCGAAGAAGACCGACAATCCGCTGCTCATCTTCGAGAACTATCCCTTCACCGACCGCGGCTGGTATCTGCCCAGCTTTTCCGCCCATGCGCTTGGCGACAGCGTGAAGGCCACGAAGGGCATCTCGCAGGGCGAGGACATCTGGCTCAGCGTGCGGCAGGATTTCGACAAGGTGGGCATCGGCTTCAATCACTTCCTCGTCTATTTCACCGCACGAGCCTACTGGAGCGGTCACGAGCCAGCAGAAGCGCTCCGCGAATATTGCCGCCTTTTCTACGGCCCCGCCGAGCCGGAGATGCTGGCCTTCTTCACCTACTGCGAGGAGAACTGGAAGGTCATGGACGAGGACAAGGTAAAGGCGGATGAGGCGCTCGCCCTCTTCGAGAAGGCGAAGACGAAAGCCGATGCCGCGAGCGTCTATGGCAAACGCCTCGCACTCATCGACGACTATCTCAAAGGCCTGCGCATGAAATCGCAGCAGCTCGGGCAGAAACGCGGCCCCGTGCCATTCGTGCGACTCGTCGGCGACGCGAAGGATGTTGTCATTGATGGCAAACTCGATGACGAATACTGGCAAAAGTGCCCCACCGCCGCCACCGGCCGCCTGCGCGAGCTGCAAACCGGCCGCACGCCGACCTTTGGCACCTCGTTCAAGGCAGGCTGGCAGGGCAGCAGCGTCGTCTTCGCCATCCGCTGCGATGAGCACCGCGGTGAGAAACCGCACAACGCTTCCACCCGCGATGACGACCAGGCCATCTGGCATGGCGACGCCATCGAGATCGAAATCGCCACCGAGACGCACTCCTATTATCAGATCGCCATCAGCCCCACCGGTCACGTCGTTGATCTCGACCGCGGCGCTCCACGCGGCCAGTGGTTCACCTGGGACTCAAAGGCCGAGGTCGCCACACACATCGCCGACGATCACTGGACTGTCGAAATCAGCCTGCCCGTCACGCCGGACGAAAACGACCCGCTGCATCAAATCATCGGCCGCAAACCCACACAGAGTCTGCCCTGGCACATCAACATCTGCCGCCAGCGAATCCGCGATGACGGCCAGGAATTAAGCGCCCTCTCACCCACCGGCACAGACGGCTTTCACGAGCCGATGAAGTTCGCGCACTTCTTCGACGGCAAATCGCACAAGTTCGACGCCGATCCCAGTGTCACCGACTTCGCCCTCACTTTCCGCGACGCAACGCAGCAGCGCAAAGCCGCGCCCTTTCTCGCCCTCGCCGAAGGAAAGATCACCGACTTCCAAAAAGCCGCCGCGCTGGAGCAAGCCGCGTTCTATGACAAAGCCAGCGCGCCCGCGATCATCGAGCGCATCCCCATCGAGCCCGTGAAAAAAGCCGCGCAGATACAACACCTGCTCACCACCTTCAAAGCGCCCGAAGTCATTGCCCAATTCGCCAACGAAGACATCTCTAAATGGCCCTTCTGGAAACGCGGCGACGGCTTCCATGCTCGCGGTCGCGCCTACTCGATCACCAAAACCGGCGACAAGGCCGAAGCTGACCTCAAAGCAGCGCTCGAGTTCATCAGCGAACCGCGCACCCGTGATGCGATCCTGCTTCTCCAAGGACAGAACCGCGAGAACAACCTCAAGAACGACGACGCGGCCCTCGAAGCCTACAACGCCATCATCGCCGACCGCAAACAGATCGGCGGTGCCGACGAGTATGGTGCTCTGCAAGGCATCGCCCGTGTTTTGACCCGAAAAGGCCGTTTTGACGAGGCGCTGGCCGTGTTGGACCGTGCGAACCCAGACAAGCTCCAGGGCGTGTGGAAGACCAACATCCTCAAGTCCATCGAAGAGGTGAAACAGGCACGGAAATAGTCCGACAGGTCGGCGCTGCATGCGGCGTCTGATTCTGGCATGAAACGCTTCCTCCTGCTCCTCAGTGCCTCCGCCTTCGCTGCCGATGCGCCGACGCTTCACCCTAAAGCCTCAGCATTGACCTTCGCGCATCAAGGGCCGTTCGTGAGCACGGCAGATGGCGGTGTGCTGTGCGTGGATGCCAAAACAGCGCTGCGCAGCGCGGATGAAGGTCGCACCTGGACGAACACGCCGCTTTTTGCGGAGCCTGCGAAGTTCACCGTGAGCAGCGAACGCGCCCTGCTGCGCACACGCGAGGGAGTCGTCATCTCCGCGTGGATGAATCTCGCGGAACGCTCTCAACCCAAAGGCTGGCGCTGGGGTGAGAAGGATGTTTCGTGGAAGGAATTCATCCTGCCCACCTACACCTGCCGCAGCACCGATGATGGCAAAACGTGGGAAACGCCGCTGAAGCTCAGCGATCCGTGGTGCGGCTGCATTCACTCGCTCATCCAGATGAAGTCCGGCCGCATCGTGCTCGTGGGGCAGGAAATCATCCCGCAGTGGCGGCATGCGACGGTGATGTGGGCCTCGGATGACCTCGGCAAAACCTGGCAGCGCGGGGACATGCTTGATTACGGCGTGGGCACGCATGATCATGCCGGTTCGCTCGAAGGAACGGTCATCGAGCGAAAGGACGGCTCGCTTTATCTGCTGCTGCGCACGGAGTCCGGCTTTTTGTGGGAAGCCACTTCGCGCGATGGTTTGAAGTGGGACGGTTTGAAGCAAACGGCGATCCAATCGGTGACCTGCTGCCCACAGATGTCACGTCTGGCGGATGGTCGCATCGCGCTGCTGTGGAATGCGCCACCGCGTCATGATCCGAAGAGTGGTTCGAGCCGCGTGGAGCTGTCACTGGCCTTTTCGGACGACGAAACGGCCTCATGGTCGAAGCCGGTCATCGTCGCGGCGAATTATGTGCCGGGCGGGCGCGTGTCTTATCCCTATCTTTACGAGCGCAAGCCTGGCGAACTGTGGATCACCACGATGCAGGGTGGGCTGCGCATGAAAGTGAACACCGCCGATCTCGGTGCGGGAGAGATTCCCGTCTTCGTGCCTCCACCCAAAGCGCTGCCAAAGCCAGGCGGCATCATCATGTTTGGCGATTCCACCACCGCGCCGCGCGGGGCGGTCAAAGTGTATGCCACGCGAGTCGAGACCGCGCTGCAAAACATCGGCTCTTCACTCAGCGTTCATAACGCGGGCATCCCGAGCAACACGACCGTTCAGGCCCGCAAACGCCTTCAAGAAGATGTGTTGCGCCACAAACCGCGCGTCGTGGTGATGCAATTTGGCATCAACGACTCCGCCGTCGATGTCTGGAAGAAACCGCCCGCCACCGAGCCACGCGTGTCCTTGAGCGCTTTCATCGACAACTACCGCGCGATGATCACCGAGACGCAGAAGCAAGGTGCCAAGGTCATCGTCATGACCACCAACCCGCTGCGCTGGACCTCGAAGCTACGCGAGCTCTACGGCAAGCCGCCCTACAACGCCGATGCGGAGGACGGCTTCGAATCGCTCAACCTCACGCGCTACAACGAGGCGCTGCGCAAGCTCGCCGCCGAGCTGAAAGTGCCGCTCGTCGATGTCCATGCTGCCTATCCAGCCTTTGCCGCGAAGCACAAGACCACGATCGACGCCATGCTCACTGACGGCATGCATCCCGGCGACCTCGGCCACCAACTCGTTGCCGAGTTGCTTGTGTCAGCGATCCGCGACGCGGTGAGATAAGCCTCATTTCGACTTCAATCCCGCTGTGTTCACCGAAATGACACGATAGGCGTGTTTCTTGCCCGCTTCGGCCTGCGAGTCGGTGAAAGTCATCTTCACGAGCGGCATCGCTGGCGTGTCGCTGTATTGCAGACCTTGGAAGATCGGGCGACCGAAGGGATTCTTCGGCTGTTCGGGCACATTGCCGATCACCTGGCCGTCGCGCTCGATGATGAAGCTGGAGATCCCGCTTTCGAGATCAGCCTCGGCATCCCAGGCGAGTTCGTTGCCATTCACACGCAGGTTGGTGGGTGCGGGCGGCGGTGTGGTGTCGGGTATCTGCGTGTCTTTGACGAACTGCATCCACGTTTTCGCAACGGTCTCATTCGGCAGCCAGACGGCTTTGTTCGCATCGCCGGTGAATTGGGCGGCAGGAACGGCCTCGGTGCCAAGCAGCGGTGCGAGCCAGGCTCCATCTGTCGGCATCGCGTTCATCGCATCACCGCTGTTTTTCGGCAAACGAACGCTCAGGCAGGCATCCAGCCACGGAATCGCCATGTAGCGTGAGTTGCCGCACTCGTGCGCGGTCAGCGGATCAACCGCAACACCAATCAAACCGCCTTTGGTGCGTACAGCGTTGAAGAACTCCTCATTCGCAGGCCACACACCGGCGAAGCGACCTTCTTTGACGGTCACACCTTCTTTCGTGCCCGGATTGCACATCACAGGCACCTTCAGCGCGGCCTCGGGCACCGTGTGCGTTTTGATTGTCGGGCGATCCGGGTTCGCCTTCAGCAGCGGCACGCCGCTGCGCAGCCATGCGGCGGCGACGCGATCAGGATGCGTCAAAACCATGCCGCCCGCCCAATGACCGCCGCCGCTGTGGCCCCACAGCACCCACGGCACCTTGGAAAGCTCGGGATGACCGCTCTTCCCGCCGAGATCGACGAGACACTTCTGAAACGCAGCGCCCGAGCCATTGCGCGGATCGCACCACATCTGGCAGTCGGCCTTCTCCGGCTGCTCGTAAGATGGCGCGAGCAACGCGCAGTCGTGTTTCTTCGCCAGCGCCTGCCAGTGCAGGTCAAAAGCGCCTGTGAGGCCCGATTTGCATGAGCCTTCGCCGCAACCGTGCTGATGCACGATCACGCCGCGAACCGACTTCACACCCGGCGGAATCCAGATCGTGTAGTTCACCGGAAAAATCAGCTCGCCCGGCTTCGTCGAGGCCTCATAGCGCACGCGGTAATAAGGCGGATCGGCGGCTGGAAAAAAATCATACGGCGCGTTTTGCGCAGACAGGGAAGTGGCGAGGGCGAGAAGAGAAAAGACGATGTTTCGCATGGCGTGGAGCAAACAGAGCACGCGGCCAATAAGTTGCACGCAAGCGGTGGAAGTTCGCGTTTGATACGGCTCCGTATGAAATTCGCCTTTGCCTGCCTCCTCATCGCTTTCTCCATTCACGCTGCCGAACCCGCCAAGATCGCCCCGGCAACGGAGTCCGACCCTCGTCTGCATGCCGATGGCCAGGGCTGGAAGCTCGACAAGGCGAAGATCACCGATCCAAAGCTCCCGCGTGTGCTGCTCATCGGTGATTCCATCGTCGGCGGCTATCGCAAGGACACCATCGCCGCGCTGGAGGGCAAGGCTTACGTCGATGTCTGGGCGAATCCATATTGCCAGTCCACGCACACGAACAAAGTGCTCGCCGATGTGCTCACGCACGGGCCGTATGACGTCGTGCATTTCAACATGGGCCTGCACGGCTGGCAGGAGGGCCGCATCAAGCCGGGAACCTTCGAGCCGCTGATGAAAGCCTACGTCGAGGTGATCAAGACGAAGCTGCCGAAAGCCAAGCTCATCTGGGCCAGCAGCACGCCCGTCACCGTGAAGGGCGTGCCCGCTGATCTCGATCCCGAGGTCAATCCCATCATCATCGAGCAAAACCGCATGGCCGCGAAGGTCATGGCGGAGATGCAGGTGCCTGTGAATGACTTCTACAGCGTGTTGGTGGACAAACGCACCCTCGCCCGTGGCGACCGCTTCCATTGGACTGCGCCTGCCTACAGCTTGCTTGCCGACATGTGCATCGAGTCCATTCTCAAAGCGCTGCCGAGGCCGTGAGATCAATCCCCGACCTGTGTCGTTAAGAACGATACCTGCGAGGTCGTTCAGTTCTCCAACCAATAGACCCATCATGATCCGCCACCTGCTCTTCCTTTGCGCCGCTCTTTTTTGCACCCTGGCCACCGCTCAAGACGCATCGCCGCCAGCGAAGGATAAATTTCATCTCTTCCTGCTCGTCGGGCAGTCCAACATGGCCGGACGCGGTGTCGTGGAGGCGCAGGATCAGACACCGCATCCGCGTGTGCTCATGCTGAGCAAGGAAGGCCGGTGGGGGCCGGCGGTGGATCCTTTGCATTTCGACAAACCGGGCGCCGGAGTCGGAATCGGCAAGACCTTTGGCCAGCTCATCGCCGAGGCGAACCCCGGCGTCACCATTGGCCTGATTCCGTGCGCTGTCGGCGGCTCGCCCATCGACACCTGGAAGCCCGGCGTGTTTTATCCAGCGACGAAAAGTCATCCCTGGGATGACATGGCGAAGCGCGCCGCACTCGCCCTGCCCGCAGGCACGCTCAAAGGCATCCTCTGGCATCAGGGCGAGAGCGATTCCCAGCCAGAACTCGCCCCGGCCTATGAGGCGAAACTGCACGATCTCATCACCCGCCTGCGTGAGGAGATGAAAGCGCCGGAGATTCCCTTCATCGCCGGACAGATGGGCAAGTTTGACGACATGCCGTGGACGCCGGAGAAGATCATCGTGGACCGTGCGCATCAGGAATTGCCGAAAAAAGTGCCGCACACGGCTTTTGTGGGCTCGGAGGGCCTCAAACACAAAGGCGACAAGGTTCACTTCGACGCGGCCTCCTATCGCGAGCTTGGAAAACGCTATGCCAGGGCGTTTTTGGACATGACCGCCAAGCGCTGACCCAAACCGGGCGAAAGACCCTGTGCAGGCCGTCGGTTCAAGGAGACATGAAAGCCATCCTCACCCTCTTACTGCTCACCAGCGCCGCATTTGCCAACATCCATCACGCCCAGGGCGAGATGGCCGGTGAAGTCACCACCACGTCAGTTCTGCTGCAAAGCCGCCTCACGGCCATTCCGGGACCGGTGCTTGATGAAAACGGCGATGTTCCCGGCAAAGAAGGCGTCGCGTATTTTGAGTGGAGCGAGTCGGCGGACTTTGCTGAGCCCACACGCAGCAAGTGGTCCGAGGCGAAGGCGGATCACGACTTCATCATCCGCAGCAGCGCCAGCAGGCTCAAACCCGGCACGCTTTATCACTACCGCCTCGTTTTCGGCGAAACTCGTGAGACCGCGAAGCCCGGACCCGCTCGCAGCTTCAAGACACTCAGCGAAACCGGTCCCGTGAGCTTCATCATGGGCAGTTGCATGAACTACCACTCGTTCATGGTCGGCAAATCGAACGGCGGCGGCCCGGTGACGGCGACGGAAGAGGACAAGCAGCTTGGTTATCCGTCTTTTGCCGCCATGACTGCTTTGAAACCCGATTTCTTCATCGGCACAGGCGATATTGTTTATTACGATCATCCGGCGAAGCCTGCGGCGCAGACGCTGCCGGAACTGCGCCGCAAATGGCACGAGCAGGCTCGATTCCCGCGCCTGATCGACTTCTTCGCTCACACGCCCGCCTTCTGGTCGAAGGATGATCACGATTTCCGCTTCAACGACGCCGATCTCCGTGGCGAAAAGCTCCCGGCACCGACGACAGGCATTGAGATCTTCCGCGAGCAGATGCCCATCTTCGATGAGGAAGACCGCACCACGCCGACCTACCGCACGCATCGCGTTCACAAGCATCTTCAACTCTGGTTTGTCGAAGGACGCGACTTTCGCTCACCCAATAAAATGCCCGACGGTCCTGAAAAGACGATCTGGGGCCGTGAACAGCGCGAGTGGCTGCAAACCACGCTCAAAGCCAGCGACGCGGCTTGGAAGGTCATCATCACGCCCACACCGATGGTCGGCCCGGACCGCAACAGCAAGACGGACAACCACACGAATCTCGCCGGCTTCAAACACGAGGCGGACAGCTTCTTCCAGTGGCTCATCGACAACAAGATCACCAACCTGCTCACCTTCTGCGGCGACCGTCATTGGCAATATCACAGCATTCACCCGCTCGGCGTGGAGGAGTTCTCCGTCGGCGCTTTGAACGACGAAAACGCCATCCGTGGCGAGAAGCCCGGCGGCCCGAAGACCACCGACCCCGAGGGCAAGATCAAGCAGCCCTACATCTACAAGGAGCCGACTGGCGGCTTTTTGAGAGTGGTGATCGACGACACAGCGAAGCTCGTGCTGGAGCATCGTGATGACCACGGCGTGGTGCTGAATTCGGTGAAGAAGACAGCGGCTAAACGCTGAATTGAGCGACGCATTCCGCGCAGCGCTCCTGAAGGGCTGTCACGAGACGCTGGAGCACCTCATGCGTGATGCCTTGGGCCTTCATATCGCGTTGAATCTGCGACGCGGCATCCGGGATGAGCGTGGCGAGTTCAACGATGCGGCCGCGGAGGGCGGCTTCGTCGCAGCGCAGCTCGGCGGCGGCTTTTTTCCACTCGCGCGGGCCGACCTGCCGCACCTTGTATTGATCGCCAATCTTCATCGCCAGCGTGGCATGGCGCGGATAAACCTGCTGCGGGTAGGGCAGCGAGCTGGCCACGTCATACAGCGGAGCGAGACGCACCTGGCCGCGTGTGGCGATGAGGAAGGAGTAGTTTTTCGCGTGCGCATCTGTCCCGGCGATGAGCCAGTTCAAGATCAGCGCATCGAGAAAGCGCTGGGCGTCTGTCTCGCGGGCGGTGGAGTGCTGGCGAATGAGCTGCATGACCTCCACTGCGGAGGGACCGCCCTGGTTTTGATATTTCAGGTGCGGCATGCGGGCCAGCGCCTGGCACATGTCTTCCTGATGGATGCGCAGCACCTTGCTGCCGCTGCGCATGCGGTCGTAGCGCTCCACGATGATCACCGGCACATCACCAAAGCGGCGGATGACCGAGGACGCGGCGGACAGGCCGAGTTTGCGGGCCAGCGCCATGCAGAAGTGCTCGTTTTCGACGTAGCCGTCGAAGTCGCCAGTGGATGGCTTGAAAATGTGCGTCGTCGGGATGCTGCCAGAGGGCACGCCCCAGCGGTCGCCTTTCGGATCGTGATGCAACGCGGTCTTCGGCTGTGCTCCGGCGAGGCTGAAATGGCCCTGGTCCGTGCTGATGCGCGTGGCGCTGTGGTCTTTGAGTAGCAGGCTCATGCGCTCGGCGATTTCGGTCTCGTCGAGCCACTTCACACGACCGCTGGAGGGTGCGCCGAGCCATTCGTCCGCCTTTTCGGCCTGCACGAGCTGCACCGCGCCCGCGCACTCCTCGCCGACGTGCATGAGCAGCCGGAAGGCATTGCGTGAAGACACATGAAAGCGCTCGCCCCAGCGCTTGAGCACGCCCTCGTTGTCCGGCAGCAGACCCCAGAGAAACGCCTCGATCGTGTCGTGCCGGTGAGCGGTGGCGGCGAAGGGCATCGAGAGCGACAGCGGGAACGCCTCGAGATCGCCGCGCCAGGCGTCGTCGTAGCGAAAGCTCAGGCGATCGCGACGCCTGTCCCACTGCGCCACGCCCATGCGGCGGCCCTGACAGATCGCGTGAAGCTCCTCGATCATGCTCGATACGGCGTGGAGGTTTCACGGATGATGTTGTCGAGATCAATGCCGCCTGATGCAGCAACTCGCGCGGCGGGATCTTTCGGCGTGATGTCCACCTGCATCGGCACGTCGAGCTCATTGAGCGCGCGCAGCACGAGGCCGATTTGAGCCGTGCTTTTGCCCTGCTCGAGCTGCACCACCCACAGGCGGCTAACCCCGAGCCGCTGCGCCAGGGCATCCTGCGTCCAGCGCCGTGCTTTGCGTCGGTCGCGGACGAGCAGGCCGATTTCTTTGGGGGTTTTGATGAGCATGGCCGATTGTCGCATTGTTATTGATCGCTGACAATGACGAAAAGTATTCGATCACAATCTTTTCACGAAAGGATGCGATCATAGACATGGAGAAGAGTACATGGAGAGGTCAAGGATTCGCCGTCAAGGTGGTGAAGAAGGTGCTTCAGCCTCCTTTGCGCTCACCGGCGCCCATCTTGACTTCCTTGACCCTTTGACGCGCAGCACTTGACCTTCCCACGCGAAGCATCTTGACCTGTCCCCCCCGCTTTTTAACTCTCAGGCTCTCAAAATCCCGTCTCCCCCGCCCCCATGTCCGCCAAAATCATCTACACCCTCACTGACGAAGCCCCGCTCCTCGCCACTTATTCGCTGCTGCCCATCGTGAAGGCCTTCACCAAGGCGGCGGGCATCGAGGTCGAAACGCGCGACATCTCCCTGGCGGGCCGCATTTTGGCCCAGTTCGGGCAGCAGGACGATGATTTGGCCTACCTCGGCAAACTTTGCCTCGAACCGACCACGAACATCATCAAGCTCCCGAACGTCTCCGCGTCGCAGCCACAGCTCAAGGCCGCCATCGCCGAGCTTCAGTCCAAAGGCTACAAGCTGCCCGATCTGCCCGAGAATCCGCAGACCGACGAAGAGAAAGAGATCAAAGCCAAATACGCCAAGGTCATGGGCAGCGCCGTGAACCCCGTGCTGCGTGAAGGCAATAGCGACCGTCGTGCTCCGAAGGCCGTCAAAGATTACGCCAAGAAGCATCCTCACTCGATGGGCAAATGGTCCGCCGATTCGAAGACCACCGTCGGCACCATGAGCAAGGACGACTTCTTCTCGAACGAGAAATCCGTGTGCGTCGCCGATGCCACCGAGGTCAAAATCGAGTTCGCCGGCAAAGACGGCAGCACCAAAACGCTCCTGCCAAAACTCGCCCTCAAAGCGGGCGAGATCATGGACGCCACCAAGATCAGCAAGAAGGCCCTCGTCGCCTTCTTCGAGCAGCAGATTGCCAAGGCGAAGGCCGATGGCGTGCTCTTCTCGCTCCACATGAAGGCCACCATGATGAAGGTCAGTGATCCGATCATCTTCGGCCACGCGGTGAGCGTCTTCTTCAAAGACCTCGTCGCCAAACACGCCGCCACGCTTGCCGAGATCGGCGTGAACTTTAACAACGGCTTCGGCGACCTCATCGCGAAGCTCGACAAACTCCCTGCTGACAAAAAAGCAGAGATCGAAGCCGACATCCAAGCCGCCTACGCGAACGGCCCTGCGCTCGCCATGGTGAACAGCGACAAAGGCATCACCAACCTGCATGTGCCGAGCGATGTCATCGTCGANNTCGATGCCTCCATGCCCGCCATGATTCGCGGCGGTGGCAAGATGTGGAACGCCGCCGGCAAGGAACAAGACACCCTCGCCGTCATCCCGGACAGCAGCTACGCCGGCATTTATCAGGCCACGATCGACTTCTGCAAAAAGAA
>DNXB01000522.1 GCA_003506995.1 Verrucomicrobiales bacterium | reverse complement strand
TCGCTCTCGCCCTCCTCTCCACCGCAGCCTTCGCCGCCGACTACCCGCGCGTCATTTTCTCCGATGACTTCAACGCCGAAGGCTTCGGGAAACGCTGGGGGCACTACAAAAGCTCCAGCATCGTCAAAGACGGCGTGCTGGTTGGCATCACCGCTCCGACCTCCGACCACAGCGCGGTGGACAACATCCGCATCGACGGCGAGCGCGATCTCGAAGTCTCCGTGAAATTCCGCTTCGTGAGTGACAAGGCCAAGAGCTTCAACGTGTGGTTCGACGACAAGAACTACAAAGGCTCCCATGCCGGTCACATCTGCCAGGCCACCATTTCTCCGACGAGCGTGAACCTCGCCGATGCCAAAACCGGCGGCTTCGACCTCACCAACGGCCTCTACGACCGCAAAAAAGCCAATCAGCTCGCCGAGGACGAAAAGAAGATGCTCGCCAGCAAAGCGAGGCGCGTCCCGACAAAGGTCAGCCTCGGCGAATGGCACACTCTTGTCGTGCAGACCGAGGGCGACACGATCCGTGTGAACATCGACGGCAAAGACGCTGGCAGCTTCCAATCCGCCGGCATCGC
This sequence comes from Verrucomicrobiales bacterium, assembly GCA_003506995.1. Taxonomy (GTDB): domain Bacteria; phylum Verrucomicrobiota; class Verrucomicrobiia; order Verrucomicrobiales; family Verrucomicrobiaceae; genus Prosthecobacter. The sequence goes on along the minus strand of DNXB01000522.1, from coordinate 31,978 downwards.
GCATGACACGAAGTCGCTCATCAGCCTCACCACGAACGCCGTGGACGTGGAATACGACGATTTCAGCATCAAGGGCGTGGCGAAGTGATCCTTCGCATCTTCACCAGTTCTTGATCCATTTGGCACCGAGTTTGGCGTTGCCCTCGGTGTCTCTGGACGTGGACATGATTTTTTTGTCATCCTCGGCGAACGACCAGACGTCGTAGGTGGCGTTGATGGTGGTCTTCTTCTCGGCGTCGGCCTTGACGTATTGGAACGGCCTGCCGAAAGCGTCCACGAGGAAGTAATTGTTCCCCACTTTTCGCCACATGCCTTCTGGCATGTCCCGCAAGATGGCATTCTTGATTTCCTCCGCACTGACCCTGCCATCAGATTGAGGTTCTCCCTTCTCGGCGCTTCCGGCTCCTTTGACAGCGTCGTAACCATCGCCCCGGAGCGCTTGATAAAGGCATTTGGCTGCGCCAATACGATACACTTTGCCCGGCATGATCTCGGCGGTCTCATCAGGATTCACTGGTTCCGGATACTCACCATATTCCTCGCGATAGCGCTCCAAAGCGGACTCGATGCTCTGTTGGGCACCTTGAGTCACGCGACGTTTGGAAGATCCTGAACTCCCACTGCTGACAACAAGCACGGCGAGAAGAGCGATGATGCCAATGACAACGAGCAGTTCCATCAGGGTAAAGCCGCTGGCACCACGAGCACGTTCTATGTCGGGATTCATGCAGCACAGTAACTCTTTTCAAAACCCTGCCAAGCCTGCATTATGGCGATGCACCTGGCCAGCGCGTCATGCACGGTGCTCTTGGGCGGTAACTCTTTGGGCAACAGCGACCACTGGCAGCCGGTTTTGAGAACGTAGCAGATCGCATCGAGATTGGCTCTACCAGAGTTCGGATCACGCCAGCGTCCACGGCCACGCCTCGCATCCGCCGGGTAAATGAGCGGCTTCAAGAGTTCCCACTCTGCATCACTGAGATCGGTGTCGTAGCCTGCTGACCGGTAGGTTTTCGCTGCCATCCGCCAACTTGCCGCACCTCGTTTTCACTGGCTACATTCTTTTGCCGGATAGGCTCTCAGACAACGGAGAGATTTCTGCTTGTGCTCTGTTTTCTTCGTTATCTCCTGTGCAACCCATGAAGACCCTCCTCGCTCTCGCCCTCCTCTCCACCGCCGCCTTCGCAGCAGACTACCCGCGTGTCCTGTTCTCCGATGACTTCAACGCGGAGGGCTTCAGCAATGCCTGGGGACACTATAAAAGCGCCAGCATCGTCAAGGACGGAGTGCTGGTTGGCACCACGGCCACCACTTCTGATCACAGCGCGGTGGATCACATCCGCATCACCGGCGAGCGCGACCTGGAAGTCTCCGTGAAGTTCCGCTTCGTGAGCGACAAGGCCAAGAGTTTCAACGTCTGGTTCGACGACAAGAACTACAAAGGCTCCCACGCCGGTCACATCTGCCAGACCACCATCAGCCCGACCAGCGTGAACCTCTCCGACGCCAAAACCGGCGGATTCAATCTCACCAACGGCCTTTACGACCGCAAAAAGGCCAATCAGCTCACCGACGACGAAAAGAAAATGCTCGCCACCAAGGCGAAGCGGGTTCCGGCCAAGATCAGCCTCGGCGAATGGCACACGCTCGTTGTGCAGACTCATGGCGATGAAATCACCGTCACCATCGACGGCAAAGACGCCGGCAGCTTCAAGTCTGCCGGCATCAACCACGACACCAAGTCGCTCATCAGCCTCACCACGAACGCCGTGGATGTGGAATACGACGACTTCAGCATCAAAGGTGTCGCCAAATGAGAAGAGCCGCCTGTTTCGTTGCCTGCTGCCTGCCGCTGCTGACATTCGCGGAAACCATCGAGACCGATCTTCTCATCGTCGGCGGCGATGAATCTGGCTGTGCGGCTGCTGTGCAGGCCGCGCGACTTGGCGTGAAGCGTATCGTGCTGGTGAATGACATCGACTGGCTCGGCGGCCAGTTTTGCACGCAGGGCATCGGCCCCATCGACGAATGGACCATCGTGAATGGCAAACGCGCCGAATACCAGGCCAGCGGAGCCTTTGCAGAGATCCTGGAGCGCATTCACCAGCATAACCGCAAAACTTATGGCATGGCGAAGCCCGGCAACGGCTGGTGCGGCAGCAATACCATTGAGCCGAAGGCGGCAGCGGCGATTTTTGAGGAATGGCTGGCTCCCTGTGCAGGACAGATCACCGTTTTGAAAGGCTGGGAGCCTGTGAAGGTGCTCGTGGAAGACGGCAAAGTACTTGGTGTGCAGTTTGGTCGGACGAGTCAGACCGGTCCGACGAGTCTGACGGTCAAAGCCAAGCTCACCGCCGACTCCACGGACTGGGGAGACGTCATCCGGCTCAGCGGTGCCGCCTACATGGCAGGGCCTGATTTGAAGAGTCGCTTCCATGAACCCAGCGCTCCCGAAACGCTCGATCCCGGCGGCGATTTGGAAATGAATCCCATTTCCTGGTGCCCGTTGCTTCGCGAGGCTGGCAAGGACAGCACGATCCCCAAGCCTGCTCGCTACGACGATCATTCCTTTGCCGACTGGCAGAAAGCGCCACCGTGGGTGGAGTGGGATGGCAGCGGCGGCATCTACAACATGGCGGGTTGGTGCATCTACACGCATCGGCGCATGATCGACCGTTATCACAACGGACTCGCACCGGGCACGGAGGCTACCATCTTGAACTGGCCCGCCCAAGATTATCCGCTCAGCACGCTGCCGAAGCATGTCGTGGAGGCTTTGGAGAAGAATGAAGCGGGAGCATCGAAAAAGAACATCGTCGCCATGACACCGGCGCAACGGCGCATCGTGTTTGAGGACGCGAAACAGCGGGCGCTGGAGTTTGTCTATTGGCTGCAAACCACGGCGCATGATCGCGTGGGCGATTTTCCCCAATCCTTCCGCTACATGAAACTGGCGGACGACTATGCCACCGCCGATCACCTGCCGCCCAAGCCTTACATCCGCGAAGGTCTGCGCCTGGAGGCCCTCTACATCCTGCGTGAGCAGGACGTGCGCACCGAGGTGGAAAAGCCTCTGTGGGCGAAGTCGATGCCCTTTGACGGCGTGTTCGGCTACCAGTTCAACATGGACTTCCATCCCACGCGCCGGAAGTATCGCGATGACGATCCCGCACAGCCCTGGCAGCCGAAATTCTTCGGCACACGCAACTGGAACGCCCACAGTGACCGCACGATGTTTCCCCTGCGCGGACTCGTGCCGGTGAAGATGGACGGCATGCTCGGCTGCTCGAAAAACATCGGCGTGACCAGCATGGTGCAGTCCTCTTTGCGTCTGCACGGCCAGATGATGCACGTCGGCAGCGCTGTTGGCACCGTGGCAGCGCTGTCGATTAAAGCAGGCATTCAGCCACGCGAGATCGCGACATCGCCCAAACGCATCCGCGAGGTGCAGCGCACGCTTCTCCGCCACGGCACACTCATCTGGCCCTGGCATGATGTGAAGGCTGATGAGCCGCATTTTGAAGCCGCGAATCTGCTCACCCTCGCCGGCATCTGGCACGCGGACCCGGACAATGTCTTCTTCAAATCCGATCAGGTCGTGACTCGTCGCGAACTCGCCGGTGCTTTGGTGCGCTTGATCCGTTCATTGCCCGAAACGAAGGACTGGCCCGCGATTCCAGCCCAGCCGCGCTTCACCGATGTGCCTGCCAGCGATGCCGACCGCGCTTTTATCGAGTCGATGATCGCCTGGGGTGATTTCGGACCGCAGCAGCCGACCTTTCAGCCGAACGAACATGTAAGCTGGGGCACGCTGAACCGCTGGCTGGCTGCGATGAAACTGCCGACCTTCAAAACACTCGTCCATGGCAAGGTGAAAGACCATCCGCTGACCCGCGGCGAGTGTGTCGAGTACCTTTACCGCGTTTTGCAAAAGCTCGGCGAGCACCTTCCGGCGAGCTACGAGATTGATCCCGACGACGCGATGCCTTTCGATGATGACAACGACAAGGTGCCGGACCGGCTTCAACCAGGACGCTGATTGAGCAAGGAGAGGCACTTGCCCAATGCCTTGACCAGCGTCTCGGACAGGGACTTGGCAAGTCCCTTTCCTTGACCCACAAGACGTGACAGCACGAGCGTGGCCGGGTCGTTGAAGATGGAGTCCCTTTTACCAGCATGAACGACTTCTCCATCCTTCTCTCCGCCGCGATTCCAGCTTTCCGCGCCTTTGCCTTGGCGGTGGCATCGGCCGGATGCCTGCAGGCGGCTCCGTTCATCGTCGATGAAGCCGGTGCGCATGCCGAGATCGTGATGGCAGAAAAACCCACACGCTCGGCGAAACTCGCCGCGAGCGAGTTGCAGACCTACGTCGAGAAAATCACCGGAGCGAAGCTGTCGGTAGTGACCTCGCCGACTAAGGCGCAACCGGTGAAGATTTTCGTGGGTGAAAGCGAGCACGCACGGCAGGCCGGGGTCACGGCCGAAGGTCTGGAGCGCGACGCGTTTCGCATCGTTTCTGGTGCGAACTGGCTGGCGCTGGTGGGCAATGACTGGGACTTCACACCGGTCGAGCCCTGGGGACGCAGCCACACGGACTGGTTGAAGAACAAGCAGGCGGAATGGATGAAGCTCGCCGGACATCCGTGGAGCAATCCGGTCGGGGCCACGATCTACAAGGACTACAGCAAGGAGCTCGACATCTGGAAGTTTGATCATCGTGGTTCGCTGAACGCCGTTCATGCCTTCCTGCGTGACCTCGGCGTGCGCTGGTACATGCCGGGCGATTTGGGCGAGATCCTGCCGGAGTCGAAGCGCATCGAGCTTCCCGAAGTAAATCGAACCGAGCGACCGGAGTTTGAAATCCGCACGGTCAACCGCCCGATGCTTAGCTCTGCCTCCATCGACGATGCGCGGTGGTACCTGCGAATCGGTGCCAACGACCAGTACGGTGTGCTCCACCACGGTCAGCGTTATGTCACCGAGCAGCCCGACCAGCGCGCCAGCCATCCCGAATACTACGTGCTGCTGCCGAACGGGAAGCGCGACACCGAAAGCGAGAAAGCCAACGCCTGTCTTTCGTCGCCGGGCTTTTTCAAAGAGATGGTCGCCTACGCACGGCTGATGTTTGACCACTACGACATGCCCATCGTCTCAGTCATGCCGCATGACGGCTTCACGCATTGCCAGTGCGACGATTGCAAGGGTCAGGCGACGCTGGATCGCGATCCCTCGGGGCATTCATCCGACTACGTGTGGAAGTTTGTGGTCCGCGTGGCGAACGAACTCGCCAAGACGCATCCGGACCGGAAGGTCTTCTGCGGTGCCTACAGCACCTACCGCATGCCGCCGCTCTCCATCGACAAACTGCCCGACAATGTGTGGGTGCAGATCACCAACGGGCGGCCCATCCGCGAGATGGATGACGTTACGCACGATGGCACCGCCGAACTGCGCCGCGAGTGGCAGGCGAAGACGAATCATCCGCTCTCGGTGACGCTGAACTACACGCCCTTCACCGATCGCGGCGAGTTCCGGCCGCAATACTGGCCGCACATCATCGCGCGCGGACTGCGCGACACCGCTGGTCAGGTTTGGCGCGAGGATGTCTGGCTCTCCAGCGGCAAGGGCGGCCTGCATTTCCCCGGCATGAGTCACCTCAATCCCTACGTCATGTCGCGCCTGTGGTGGGACACGAAACAGGACGTCGATGCCTTGCTGAACGAATACTACACGCTCTTCTACGGCCCCGCCGCAGCGGACATGAAGGCCTTCATCGAGCACTGCGAGAAAAACTACGCGAAGCTCGGCAGCGACAGCGACCTCACCCGCACTGCGATCGCGCTCTTCGACAAAGCGAAGGCCGCCGCACCAACTGACTCGGTCTTCGGCCAGCGCATCGCCCTCGTGGATGAATTTCTCGTCACGCTGCGAAATCGCGCCACGCAAATCCGCGCGGATCGGCCCGAGGGACTGCCGGAGTTTCGCGTCATCAACATGGCCCAGGACAAGTGGCGCGACGTGCGCGACACGCTGGTCATCGACGGCCGCATAGACGAGCCCTTTTGGACTTCCTACAGCCTGCGTGGCATGTTGAAGGACGTGCGCACCGGCAAGAAGCCGAAGCTCCCCAGCGAATTCCGTGCACGCTGGTGGAATGGAGCGCTCTACCTCGCCATCCGCTGCCAGGGCGAGCCCGGCGCGGTGCCCATCATCGGCGGCAGCCAGGACGGCGATCCGGCGATCTGGAACGGCGAGCATCTGGAGCTGCTCATCGAGACCGACAAGCACTCCTACTACCAAATCGTCATCAATCCCGCCAGCCACATCATCAACATGGATCGCGGCACCGACAAGGCGCACTGGTCCAAATGGTCGGCGCAGGCCGAGGTGGCCGCGCATCGCGGAGACGATTTCTGGTCTGTGGAAATGAAGCTGCCCGTGACCGCGTCCGACGAAGATCCGCTGCATCAGATCATCGGCAGCATGCCCTTCAAGTCCCGCGCTGAGGTCCTTGCCTCGGGAAAAGGCACCAGCCTGCCGTGGTATTTCAATCTCTTCCGCAAACGCGCCGGCAGCCCCGACGAGGAAAGCACTGCCTTCTCTCCCCTCGGACCCGATGCGAAGACCTTCCACGACACGCTGAAGTTCGGTGAAATCTACGTGCAGTGAGTGGCATCGTTGTTGCTGTGAGTGCGCATGGCCTCGAGGAGAGGCGCTGACCAAGTGCCCGGACAGGCTCGTGTTCACCGGGACTTCGGAAGTCCCTCTCCTTGGAGCCAGGTCCCAATTCCTTTCCGCCGGGTGAAAGTTGCCCCACCTCGACACGTTTACGCGCCACTCATGATCTCACGCAGAAAACTCCTCCGTCACATGGCCGCCACGGCTGGCGCGGCTTTTGGTTCCCCGTTGTTGCCGAACTTCGGCCAGGCGGCATCGCTTGCCTCCGGCGGCGGGCCGAAGCGCGTGATCTTTTTCATGCAGAATCAGGGATTCGATCCGGCCACCTGCATTCCGGCGGGCATGACGAGCAACGGCTCGCTGGCCAAGGTGAAACTGCCGGAGCCGATCCAGGCGCTGGAGCCTTTCAAGGAGCGGCTGCACATCATCAATGGACTGCACGGCCTGCACACCAGTCCGTCGCACAGCGCGTTCTTCGGAGCGCTCGGCGGTTATCGCGGCAGCGACGGCGTGCCGCCCAGCGCGTCCACGATTGACTATGAACTGAGCAAGGTGCTGCCTGAGACGCTGCTGCCGCATCTCTGCATCGGCATGGACTCGATGGAAAATATGAAGGCGAAGCCGACGGTCGCGAATTTGTCGGCCAGCGGCGCGGGCCAGCCGATCTTCATGCATTCGAACCCGAACCACCTCTACCAGATGCTCTACGGCGGCATCTCAGACGGGGACATCCGCAAGCAGCATGAGGCGCGGTCCAGCATGTTTGACCGCATCGAGCAGCTCGCCGCCGCCCAGGGCAAAGGTCTGCCGATGGCGGACCAGCAGCGCTACGGGCAGTACGTTCAGGGTTTCCAGGACATCAACGGCCTGCGGTCGCGACTCGGCGGAGTTTCCGATCATCTGCGGAACTTTGCACCCAAGGTCGATGACCGTTACACGAATCCCGAATTCGAGACCGACTGGCATGACGTGCTGCTCGACCTCGGTGTCTCCGCGCTTAAATCAGGCATCACCAGCGTGCTCACCATCGGCTCGGGCCGCGGCGAGATCTTTGGTTCCTGGAAAGGAGTCGGCGTCGAGGAGCAGGGCCACAACCTCGGTCACATGAAGCAGCCGGACAATCCGATCTGGATCAAGATCCGCCAGTACAACAGCCGCATGCTCGTGAAGCTCATGGAGGAGCTGGAAAGCGTGCCGGAAGGCAGCGGCACGATGATGGACCACACGCTCATCGTCTATACCAGCAACAACGCCGACGCCCAGCACACCAGCGGCGCGAACTGGCCGGTGATGCTGCTCGGCAACTGCGGCGGCGCATTCAAGAGCGGCTGCTTCACACAGCTCGACGGCAAACGTCCGATCAATGCCCTCTACTCCAGCATCCTGACGGCCGCCGGCGCCCCGTGCGACCGCTTCAACATGAGCGAGAAGATGACGGCGAAGTTCGACTCCGGCATCGGCCCCCTCAAAGAGATCCTGGCGTGAGAAGCCCGTCCCTCCCTCTCATCGCGGCGGCTTTCGCCATGCTCGGCGCCACCGCCGGGGCTGCGGAAATCTACACTCCCGGCGAACCCGTTCGCGCGAAGTTCAAGGACTTCGCGCAGCGCTTTTTGGAGCAGAACTGCATCGAGTGCCACGACAACGAAACAACCAAGGGCGATCTCAACCTGCTCGAACTCTCAGGGGTGGACGAAACCAATGCCGCCACCTGGAAGTCGGTGTGGGCGCAGGTCGCGCTGGAGGAAATGCCGCCGAAGAAACAGGACCAGCCTGAGGTCATCGACCGGCTGCGTTTCTCCGACTGGATCGTCGGCGAGCTGCAACGCGTCATGAAGGACAAGGGCGGCTTCCACGCGCACCAGGACCCGAAGAAAGGAAACTTCGTCGCTCATGATTTGCTCTTTGGCCCGCTGCCGCAAGGCATCAAGCTGACGCCAACTTCCTCACCCGCGCGCATCTGGCGCGTGACGCCTCAGGAGCACATCACGCGGCTCAATGAACTCATCAACACCGAGCCGAAATACGACCCCGAAAAGCCCGGCCTCCGCACGCACGGCGATGTCGTTCCCACAAACCACGGCGGCGAGCTAAAGCTCTACTTCGGCACGGACCAGATCCTTCAGTGGGCGGGAGGCACGGTGGCCTACGCCACGGCGGTGAAAAGCGTGCCCGTGGTGCTCTCCTCGGCCCGCAAGGCCGGCCTGAAGAACTACCCTGATTTCCACACGGTCAACAGCGCCGAGGCGACGCAGATTCTCGGCAAGGCGGAGGACATCCTGCAATACATGGCCTACGGACCGCTCAGCCTCGTCGGCATGCCGGAACAGATCACCGACGACCCGAAAACCTACGACAAGGTGAAGCCAAAGGGCGACCTGCGAGGGCTGCCAACGGCCATCGTCTATAGCACGAAAGTCCTCCGTCCGCTGACCCCGGTGCTCGATCTCATGAAGGATCTCGAAGTCACCGACGAGCGCCTGCGTGCCGCCGTGGAGTATCTTTTCGAGGCGCTGACCTTTCGCCCGCCGAGCAAGGCCGAGTCCGACAACTACCTGCAAATCGTCAAAGACAGCATCGCCAAGGTTGGCAAGGAAGACGGCGTGTTCATGGGCCTGTCGTCGATTTTTCTCGACCGCGACGCGCTGTTCCGTCCCGAGCTGGCGGAAACCGGCAAGCTTGACCAGCACGGCCGCGTCATGCTTCAAGACTGGGAGCTGGGCCTGGCCGTGAACCACGCGCTGCGCTACATCAGGCCCGACGAACCGCTGAGGCAGGCGATCATCGGAGGTCGCATGAAAACGCGTGAGGATGTGAAACGTGAGGTCACGCGCATGCTCGACGACGACAGCATTCGCAGGCCGCGCGTGCTGCAGTTCTTCCGCGACTACTTCGACTACGACCAGGCCGGCTACATCTGCAAAGACACTCGCGCACTGGCTGCGACGGGTATCTCTGCTCGGGGTGAATCCCACTACCGCGCCATGTTTGACGCGACGGCCAGCACGGACCGTCTGATCGAGCTGATCCTGGAAGAGGACAAGAACGTGCTCAAGGAACTGCTCACCACCCAGCGCGTCGTGGCCACGCAGACGGACAACACCTACTTTGGCAGGAAACACACGAAGGAAGAGCAAGCCGTGGCCGCAGTCGCGAAGAAGAAGGCCGAGGAAGAGCTGACGCAGAAAGAAACGGCTGAACTCAAGTTGCTGAAGGCGGAGGTCGCCGCGTTGGAAGCCAAGGTGAAGGACAATCCGGAGGACAAAAAAACACCGAAGTCTCTCGCTCAGCAAAACAAGCTGCTCGCGGCGGCGGAGAAGCGAATCGACAACGCCAGGAGAGAACGGAAACGCGGCGGAGGTCCCAACGTCGAAGTGGCCGAGGCCAATCTGAGCGGCCCGCAGACCTACGCCCGCGTCAGCCGCCCGACTTTCGGCAGCGGCTCCATGAAGCCCGAGCGCATCCTGGCCACTGCGCCTGAAGGCCAGCGCCTCGGCATCCTGACGCATCCGGCTTGGCTCGTTTCGCAGTCCGACGCCATGGACAACCACGCCATCCATCGCGGCATCTGGATTCGCGAACGCCTGCTCGGCGGCGGCATCCCCGACGTGCCCATCACCGTCGATGCCCAGCTCCCGGTCGAGCCGGAAAACACCCTGCGTGAGCGCATGCGTGTGACGAAGCAGCAGTACTGCTGGACCTGTCACGAGAAGATGGACCCGCTGGGCCTGCCCTTCGAGATGTACAACCACGCCGGCATCTTCCGCACCAGCGAGCTCGACAAGCCCGTCGATGCCACCGGCGAGATCATCGACAGCGGCGATCCCGCGCTCGACGGCCCCGTGAACAACGCCCTCGAAATGATCCAAAAACTCGCCGAGAGCGAGCGCGTCGAGCAGGTCTTCATCCGCCACGCCTTCCGCTTCTGGATGGGTCGCAACGAAACCCTCAACGACGCCCCCGTGCTGCAAGCCGCCCACGCCGCCTACCGCGACAGCGGCGGCAGCATGAAAGCGCTCATCACCTCGCTGCTCACGAGTGATGCGTTCTTGTATCGCAAAGTGGATCGCGTGGCGAAGACGTCGGCGAAGTAGCCATCACACTTCGTTGAGCCAGAAAATTCGTCAGTGTGTGTCGCATTTAACACACACTTTGTCGTGGTGAAAAACCTGCCGGCCTCGTTATCTTGGCAGCCCATGCGCCTCGAAAACAAAGTCATCCTCATCACCGGCAGCGTCACAGGCATCGGCAAGGCCATCGCGAAACGCTGCGTCTCCGAGGGCGCGCGCGTGCTCATCCACGGCCTCGAACAAGACCTCGGGGATCAAACCATCGCCGAACTAGGCGCTGACAACGCCACACTTGTCATCAAAAATCTCGCCGATGAAGATGCGCCGCAAACACTCGTGCAGCACGCGGTCAAAACCTTTGGCAAACTCGACGCCGTGGTGAACAACGCCGCGCAGGTCGGCCTCGGCAACATCCACGACACCGACGCCAAATGGTTCCGCCGCATGCTCGAAATCAACTGCGTCGTGCCTTATCTCATCACGCAAGCCGCGCTGCCGCATCTGCGCGAAACACACGGCAGCGTCATCAACATTGGCAGCGTCAATGCGTGGAGCGGCGAGCCGAATTTGATGCCCTACAGCGTCTCCAAAGGCGCGTTGATGACCCTCACGCGCAATCTCGGCGACACGCTCATGCGCGAGGACGGAGTGCGTGTGAATCAAATCAATCCCGGCTGGGTGCTGACCGAAAACGAGGCCAAACGAAAGCGCTCCCACGGCCTCAAAGACGACTGGTATGCCGATCTGCCGAAGGTCTATGCCCCCGCCGGCCGCATCCTCTGGCCCGAGGAGATCGCCGCCTGCGCCGCCTGGCTCCTTGCGGACGAATGCGGCCCAATCAGCGGCCAGGTTTTCGATCTGGAGCAGCATCCATTCATCGGTCGCAATCCGCCGAAGGACGCGACGACGATCCCAAGCCCGGCGAAGTGAAAAGGCTTTCCTCTACTCTGACGAGGAGCGTGGAGTGATCACTTGCTTGAGACCCTCCTGGGTGAATTCGTCCTTGGTGAAAGTCACGTCGTGTTTGAGCTTGGAGCCGTCCAGTTCAGTCGATGAACCTTTGGTCGGGTCGCTCACGGTGAGGCCCGTCGGCACATGACGGCCGATGTCGTCGGTGACGATGCGCCCGGATTCGATGCGCCGCATCACCTGGCCTGCCTCATTGAGCTTTTCGATGCGCAGTGGGACGAGGCGCCTCGCGTCCACCCAGGTGCGGACGGCGGCGTAGTTGGAGCGCTGGCCTTTGCCGGGTTTGGATTCGAGGATCTGGCAGCTCACTCGATTCACGACTTCGGTGCCGACAATGGCCTGGTTCGGCCAGGCGAAGAAGTTTTCGAGCACATCGGCATAAGACACATCACTGCCAAACAGCGCGTCTTTCATGTCGAGCTGACGCACAGTGGCCGGAGGCACAAAAAGAGTGCCGGTGGCGGTCTGATTGCCGATTTTTTTCAGCAACACGGATTCGCCGAGGCGCTCTTTGGGCCAGAGGATTTGATAGACGACCTCCGTTGCGCTGGCGGTGCGGCGTTGTTTGATCTGGAGTTGCAGCGTGACGCCTCTCGCCTCCATTTTCAGCCGCACCAAGGACGAGCCGTCTTGCTGCGCGACGCTGAGTTTGGCGGCGAGTTCGGAGGCGGTGTCTGCGGCATTCGCAGACAAGGCGAGCAGGGCGCAGGTGATGAGTGTGTGGAGAGTTTTCATGGAATTCAGAAGTTCAGCCTTGCAGCGCGAGCGCCGGGGTGATGCGGGAGCTGCGCCAGGCGGGGTAGAGACCGCTCATCACGCCGACAACGACGGCGATGACGATGGAGGTGAGCAGCAGGCCAATGCCGAGATCAGGTTCGAGCAGGCCACGGATGGCTTCCGTGTTTTGCAGCAGCTTGATGCCAGCGACGCCGATGAGCACACCTGCGATGCCACCGAGGAAACCAAGCAGCGCCGACTCCCACAGCACCATGCGCACGATGCGGCTGGGTTTCCACCCAAGCGCCAGCAGCACACTGATCTCTTGTTTGCGCTCAAAGACGGTCATGAGCATGGTGTTCATGACGCCGAGCACGCCGACGAGCACGGCCAGCAGCGAGGTGCCCCAGCTCATGGCTTTCACCATACGGAAGCTCTGGCTGTTGCTCAAATGCTCGCCCGCCGCCATCGCGGTCACATCGGGGGCCGCGCGGACGATTTCCACGCAGAGCTGCTTCAATTCATCCTCGCTGGTGCCAGGAGTGACGCGCACGTCAATGACATTGATCCGTCCCTGCTCGCTCATGATCTCCTGAAGCAGGGGCAGCGCTAGAATGGCCGAGCCGTTCTCCACCACCGCACCACCATCGACGATGCCGACGACGGTCAGTTCAGCGGCCTCGATCTGCAGCGGGTCGCCGATCTTCTTCTTGAGCACTTCCGCCGCAGTCTGGCCGAGCACCACGGCCTGTTCTTTGTCATCGAGCGGCATGCGTCCTGAGATCAGCTTGAGATTCTTCCACGCGTAACCATCCCACTGACGACCGGACAGCATCATCATCTGCGAGCTTTCGATGCTCAGCAGCTCCACAAACTGCGAGCTGATGGCCGCCACATGCGGCAGCTTCACGATCAACTCGGCCACTGCATCGCTGAACGGCTTCGGTGCCAGCGAGCTGCCCATCTTGCTGACGACAATGTCCGTGCCTCGTGCCTTCAAGCCCGTCTCCCAGCTCTTTTCAAAGCCACGCGAGATGCCGACGAGCGCCACCACGGCGGCGATGCCGATGGAGATGCCCACCAGGGTGAGTCCGGTGCGGACAGGGCGTCGCGTGAGGCCGCGGACGACGATGGAAAAGAAAGTCATGGGGAAGGAGCGGCAGTGCCGGGGATGCCATCGAAGACGATGCGTCCATCGAGCATCTGCAAATTGCGCGCGGCCTTGCGGGCGATGATCATGTCATGCGTGACCAGAACGAGGGTCATCTTTTGCTCCTCATGCAGTTGCACCAGGAGATCGAGAATGATCCGCGCATTCTCGCTGTCGAGATTGCCCGTGGGCTCGTCCGCCAGCAACACCGACGGCCCGTTGGCCAGGCTGCGGGCGATGGCCACACGCTGACGCTCGCCACCCGAGAGCTTCGAGGGGAAATGCCGCGCACGATGCTCCAGACCCACCGACTTCAACAGTGTGAGTGCCCGCCCGCGCCGCTCGGAGGCAGGCAGGTCGCTTTCGAGCATTGGGATCTGAATGTTCTCCAGCGCGGTGAAGGTCGGCAGCAGATGAAACGATTGAAAAATGAAGCCAATCTCACGCGCCCGATAAACGGATGGATCAGCCAGATCAGGCAGCGAGCTGCCGCGATAGTGCAGGCTGCCCGTGCTGGGCTTGTCCAGCGCACCAAGCATCTGCAGCAGCGTGGTTTTGCCACAGCCGCTGGAGCCGATGATGGCGACGAACTCGCCCTGCTCGATGCGGAAATCCACACCGCGCAATGCCTGCACCTGGCCGTCGTCGTAGTCCTTTTTCAGCGCCACCGCTTCATAGACGCAGGTGTTTGAGTTCTTCATGGCTTCAGGATGGCTTGATGGCGTTCCACTGCGCTCCCACGCGCGGATTTGTCAGGCTGCAAAGCATGTGAATGACAGCATGACGATAACTGGGGAAAGGCGCATGCTCGTCTGTAGTCATCGGCTGAAGCTCATCTGCGTGCAGCGGCAGCTCTGCATGGGGCAGGCTGAGATGCAGGTGATGCACGCCGTGAAAAGGCTCATGGAGCAGCGTGAAGGCCACCAGCCGCCCCCACCAGCCATCCGCGATGATATTTCGAGTCGCGCTGTTCACCGTGCCGCCGGTCAAACCGACATGCTCGATGTATTTCCGCCATGTTTGCAGGTTCGCGGCCACAAACGCCGGCGCCAGATACATCCACAGAAAATATCGCCAACTCCCTGCATAAGAGACTGCGACGATGATGCTGCTCCACACCACGACCATCAGCGTCAGCTCCATCCAGATGCGCCGCCGCACTTTCTTGCTGCGAACCGGTGAGCCATTGCGCAGGAAGGAACGCAGAAACAAAAACGGCGTGAAAAACAGCCCCATTGTCAGTTCCAGCACCGCCGCCAGCACTCGCACCCAGCGTGGCTTGCTGGTGAAAACAAACGGCCACAGTTCCTCATCACGTTCCGTGGCAAAGTAAGCGTGATGCGACTGATGTGCCGCCCGATAGAGGCTGAAGCTCATGAAGCTGAAGACGCCCAACAGCACGCCATCAAACTCATTGAAGCGCCTGTTCTTCCTCAGCACCCCATGCGTCGCCTCATGCAGCCCCACAGCCGCGCCATGCATGAAATGACTCGCCAGCAACACCAGCGGCACCACCACCCAAAGCGATGCCTCACGATACAAGGCCGCGCCGAGTGCGATCTCGGTGAGGAGAACGAGAAAGACCAGGATCTGGAATGCTGAGCGACTCAGCCAATGCGGTGCATGTGTGTTCATCATGGCTCAGATAAAAGTGCGGCTGTCCGGCGTGGTGCAGACGGCGCTGAGGACGGTGAGAAAGAGTCGGTGCAGTTCCTCGATCTCAGATTGAGAAAAGCGGCTCCAGCGAAACAGCCACACCACTTCCAATCCATTGCCTGCTTCGGTGATTTCACAGGCGAGATCAAAGCGCGGCGTGCCCGTGGCGCGGATCTTGAGCTGGACCGAAAATCCAGCCACCGCGAGATCCGGCACGGGCTGGTTTTGCAGCGCGAAACGCACTTCATAGATGGGATTGCGGCCCGGCAGTCGCGGCGGATTGAGCGCAGCCACGAGTTCGGCAAACGGCATGGCATTGGCAAAGCAATCCATCGTCGCTTGATGCACGGCGCGGAGGCTGTCGGAGAATGAGCGGCTGTCATCCACCTGCCCGCGCAGCGGCACGATGCTGGAGAAGTAGCCCATCGTCTCGCGCACCTCCTGGCGTGCGCGATTCGCCACCGGCGTGCCCACCACGATGTCCGCCACGCCGGTCCAGCGCGACAGCGTGATCTGAAACGCCGCAAGCAAAGTGCTGAACAGCGTGGCACTCGTGCGTCGAGCCAATTCACGCACCGCGAGACCAAGCTCGGCGGAAACATCGGCAATACGCCGCTGCAATTGATCCGACTCATCCAGCGCATCCGCGCGATCATCCCAAAGCCGCGTGGAGCCAGCGAGATGCGTTTTCCAAAATGCCGCTCGCTGCTCCAGCAGCGCAGGCTGCCACAAAGCACGCTCAGCAGCCCCCCAGGCCATGTAGGACAACGCAACTGGCGGCAGCCCGCCGCTCGCGCCTAACAGCACCTGTGCATAAGCCGCATACAAATCCTGCACCAGCACGCCGAGCGACCAGCCATCCGCAATCGCATGATGAATCGCCACCACGAGCACATGATCCGTCGGCGAGCGCCGCAGAACCTCCACGCGATACAGCGGCCCCTGCACCAGATCGAAAGGCGCGTCAAAAGTCTCCAGCGCCGCCGCATCCACAGCATCCGATCTCGTTGATGACGACGGCAGGTCACGAAACCGCATCACCGGCTCGCTCTGCGCCTGGATCATCTGCACCGCCTGGCCTTTGCTCGGCAGGAACGACAGCCGCAGCACCTCATGCCGGTTCACCACACGCTGCATCGCCGCCGTGCAGTCCTGCGCGGTGATCGCGCCTTTGATCTCGATGAGGCAGCAAATCGTGTTGGTTTTGTCCCCAACTGGCTGCGGCGATGTTTCCCACAGCTCGCGCTGCGGAAAAGTCAGCGGATGCAGCGCCGCCTTGCCACTGTCCAGCCAGCGCTTGAGTCGCGCACGTTTGTCCTCGGTCACAATGGCGCTCAAACGCGCACCTCCAGCACGGCTGCTTCGATGAGAATCGGACGATCCGTGGCCGCGGTGCCGAGCAACTGATCGAGATCGTCATCGGAAATCGCGTCGAGATCGACATCTTCCGCCGCTGCTGGTTCGACAACGATCATGGCGGGAACAGGCGTGGCACCTTTGGATGCGCCCATGTGTTCGGCAATCAAGGTGGCGATTTGGCCGATGGTGCGGGCCTTCATCAAGCTCGCCGGTGGCAAGGCGACGCCGATGGAGCTTTCGATGGAGTTTTCGATTTCGACGGCCATCAGCGAATCGAGGCCGAGGTCGGTGAGGGGTTGGTCAAAGCGGAGACCTTCGGGTTTCACGCGCAGGACGGAGCCCACGACATCGCGCACTGCCTGACCGATGACTTCGGTGCGGTCCGCAGGCGCGGCAGACTCGATCTTGAGCCGCCAGTCGCTTTTGGCACCGCTTGTTTCCGGCGCATCGACACCAGCGGCGTAGATGCGCTCCAGCAGCGGGCTTTCCTGGCCGCCACGGTAGGATTGACGCCACTTCGACCAGTCCACACGCATGGCCAGGGCCTGCGTGGCTCCGGCATTGATGAAGGACTCCACCAATGTGACGACTTCACCGGGTGACAGCGGCGTGGTGCCGTGAAGGGCCAGATATTCGGCCACGCGTTCGTTGCGGGCCACATAGCCTTCACCGCCAAGCGCGCCCCAGTTGATCGCAAGCGCAGGCAGGCCGATGGCCTGACGATGATAAGCGAGCGCATCAAGGAAGGCATTCGCGGCGGCATAGTTGGCCTGCGCGGAATTGCCAAAGACACTCGCAAGCGAGGAGAACATCACAAAGCAGTCCAAGTCCATGCCCAGCGTGCCTTCATGCAGCAGCCACGCGCCATGTGCCTTGGGCGCGATCACCTTGATCATGCGATCACGCGTGAGCGCAGCCATGGGCGCGTCATCAATGGCCATGGCGAGATGAAACACTCCTCTCAAAGGAATGCCAAGTGATGAAATATCTCCCAGCAGGCTCTTCACGTCGGCCTTTGATCCAGCATCGGCCTTGACCACCTGCACATCGACGCCGCGAGCACGCAGCTTGATGAGGAAGGCCTCCGCCGCAGGTGTGGCAGCGCCGTTGCGGCTGGTGAGCACGAGATGTTTGGCACCGCAGTCGGCCAGCCATTCAGCCATGACTTTGCCAAAGCCGCCAAAAGCACCGGTGATCAGGTAAGTGCCATCCGGCTTTACTTCAAACGCGGGGACCAGCGGTTCGCCACGTCTCGCGACAAATGGCTCGGGGAAGGACACGATGACTTTGCCGGTGTGTTTGCCCTGCGCCATCAGACGGAAGGCGGAGTCGATGCGGCAGGCTGGGAAGGAGCGGAAGGGCAGCGGTTGCAGCGCCTTTTGTTCGACCAACTCAGCGATGGTTTCCAAAATCTGGCGCGTGCGTTTTTCATCGCCACTGAAGATCGCGTCCATCGCGACGACATGGAATGAAGCGTTCTTCCGCAACGGCCACAGCGGGATGCGGCTGTTTTGATAGATGTCGCGTTTGCCGATCTCGATGAATCGCCCGAACTGCGCGAGGCAGGAGAGGCCCATCGGGATGGCTTCGGCGGCGAGTGCGTTCAGCACCACATCCACGCCTTTGCCATCGGTGAGTTCCATCACGGCTTCTGCGAAGTCAGCGCGACGCGAATCAATGACATGCTTCACACCGAGAACGGTGAGCAGCGAGCGCTTGGCCGCGCTGCCAGCACTGGCGATGACTTCCGCGCCGAGATGATGCGCGATTTGAATCGCCGCCATGCCCACGCCGCCTGCGCCTGCATGAACGAGCACACGCTCGCCCGGCTGCAACTGCGCCACGGTTTTCAAGGCATGCCAGGACGTCATGAAGACCACGGGAAGAGTCGCCGCTTCTTCAAACGACAGGCCGTCGGGGATGATGCGCACATCACCTGCACGCGCCATCGAGTCAGTGGCGAGTCCGAATACGGCGAGGCCAAACACGCGGTCACCGGCCTTCACATGCGTGACGCCAGCGCCGACAGTTTTCACCACACCGGCCACTTCATCGCCAAAGATGCGCGCATCGGCTGTCTCGGCGGGATAAAGCGCCAGCGCCTTGAGCACATCGCGGAAGTTCATGCCTGCGGCCTTCACTTCAATCACCACCTCGCCTGCGCCACAAGGCGGCAGTGCGAAGGGAACGAGACGCAGTGCATCGAGCAGCCCGCGCTCACGGGATTCGAGCCTCAGCGGCACGTTGCGATCCAAAACCTGCTCCCTCGGCTCCAAACCGCGAGTGATGCGCCTCACATAACGTGCTTCGCCACGGAAAGCGATTTCGCGTTCGGCGTCTTCTTGAAGTAGTTCGTTCCAAGCCAGAGCGTTGTCCGTGGCTGAAGCTTCGGTGGGAAGATCAATGCCACGGCAGGTGAAGTTGTT
This sequence comes from Verrucomicrobiales bacterium, assembly GCA_003506995.1. Classification (GTDB taxonomy): domain Bacteria; phylum Verrucomicrobiota; class Verrucomicrobiia; order Verrucomicrobiales; family Verrucomicrobiaceae; genus Prosthecobacter. The sequence continues at coordinate 12,956 of DNXB01000522.1, read as the reverse complement.
GTGCTCATTGGCGATCACTCGCATCAGGCCGACGGAGGGAGCTTGCGCGAGGGAGATGGAATGATCACGTCCGACGGCCTGTGCGCCGCGTGTGATCACATCCAAGTGCAGTTTAGCCGCTGGAGCGATGACTTCGATTGCCTGAGTCAGATGGAACAAACCATCGGTGCCGAGCATGTCTGCTCCTGGGTCGATTTCATCGAGACTCCACAGGAAGACAAAACGCTCCGGTGCTTCATCAGTGCAGGATTGCAGCAGTTGCTTCCAATCTTCGGGCGCTTCGGCTCGCAGGGTGAATGCATCCACTCCTTCTGATTTGAAGGCAGCGCCACGATGTGCGATGCGGCAGCGCACACCGCTGAGGCGGAGTTGCGAAGCGAGGTTCTCACCAAGACCGAATGAGTCAGCAAAGACGAGCCAGGACTTCTCGGCAGGCGCTTCGACAATCGCCGGTGCTGTCGCGATTGGCTCGCTCCATGGCTTGCGCGCCATGAGGCCGATGAGGCTTTCGCCTCCTTGGGAGCGGATCAGGCCGGAGAGTGACGCGGTTTCGCTGAATCCGGTCTCGCTGAGCACTTTCTGCCATTGCTCACGCTCAAGCAGCGGATGATGCGGACGCAGATCACGATCTGTGAAACGCCACCAGCCGCTGGTGAGTCCGAAGACGGCGTTCAGCCACAAATGCGGCGTGGCGACATCGACAAAGAGCAAACTGCCACCAGGGGCGAGCAGGTCATTGATGTGGCGCAGTGCGACGCGCACATCGCTCACCGCATGGATGACGTTGGTGCCGAGAATGATGTCGAAGGTGCCGAGATCGAACTCCTGCTCGTTGCCTGGTTTTTCGAGATCGAAGGTGTGAAACTCGACTTCGGGATATGCGGCCAGCTTTTGACGTGCCGCAGGGAAGAAGGCGGCGGAGACATCGCTGAAGACATACGAATGCACGCCGCGCTCAATGAGCGGCAGCACCTGGGATGCGAGGCCGCCGGTGCCAGCGCCGATCTCCAGAATGCGCAGTCCGCGCCCTTCAGGAAGCTGACGCGCAGCCTCCGCCACCGCGCTGCCGATGGCGGCCAGCCAGGGACTGGTGACGAGGCCGTCGCCATAAAATTGATCGAGCAAATCAGCGCCGCCGCTCGTGAACAAGACCTGCACGGCCTCTTTTTCGCCACGCATGATGGGGCCGAGTTCCGCGCACGTTGCACCGCAGAGCAATGCCTCCGGCAGATGGCCTGGATACTTGCCGAGGCTCTCACTGAGCAGTTCTGACGCGGTGTCTGCCGCTGCGGTGAACTCGGGCGTGGTTTGATAGCCGCCTTGCTCCTTCGTGAGCAGCTTCAATGACACCAAGTTGTCCGAGAGTTGCTCGAATGAGCGATGCATGGACTCCGCCACGCTGAGTGACTCGGCGGTGAAGATTTCATCCTCAGTGCAGCCCGCGCCCATGTCTCGCAGGCCGCTCGCGACTTGCGCTGCGGTGAGTTTGTCGCCTGCGGCACTCGCGGCATCCAGATTGCCACGGCCACGCATGTCGAGCACTTCATCCAGCGCATGCTGCGCCGCTTCATGCAGACGACTCAATGCCACGGGAGCAGGAGAAGTGGGGCGTGGTCCAGTGGGACGATTCTCCCAGGCAATGTGGTAGGTCACATCGCGGCCTTTGCCGGTTTTGCCGGTGCGCTTGGCTCCCTCAACGCTGATGGCGCGGAAGCCGTCGATGCGCACGCAGGGTTTGCCGGATTCGTCAAAGAGTTCGATGCCACCTTCGACAAACTCGTCGTTAGCCTGTTTCACACCGGCACGCACGAGGCTGGAAGCTCCCGGCGAACGCAGGAACAAGATGCGGGCAAANNATTTGCAGCGCTCCATCAAAGAGCACGGGATGCAGCGGATACTCGGCCGCACGCGGTGCAATCGTAGCGCCCAACGAAACACGGCCTGAGGACTTGCCAGTGCCTGCTGAAAGCTCGCGAATCGGGCGGAATTCCTCGCCATAGCGCAGGCCCATGTCGGCCATGTGACCGTAGAAGGTATCGAGGCCGACGTTTGGCAAAGTGGATGTCTCCCAAGCCGACGTGGCGAAGGATGACTCGGTGCGCTCGCCGCGCATGGAGCCGACGACGTGCGTGGACCATGAGGCGCCGCTTTCAAATTTGCTTTGAATCGAGAAAGTGCGCTCCGTGAGGTCATACGTCAGCTCCAGCAGCAGGCCGGATGGCGGATCGGGCAGGATGAGGGGCTTGCGAATCTCGAAATCTTCGATGACGAAGGCTTTGCCATCAAACAACTGCACACCGGCTTCGAGCACCATTTCTACGAACCCTGCGGCGGGAAAGATGATGAGGTTTTCGACACGATGATCCTTCAGGAAGGCCATGTGGCGGTTATCCAGACGCGTAATCCATGTCGGCGTGGCGCGGGCGAGACGAACATCGAGCAAACCTCGGCCGCCAGGAGCCAGACGGCCTTCGCGCATGTCGGCAGATTCATTCCACCAGCGTGCTTTGTCCCATGAGTAAGTCGGCAGCGTGAGAAGACGACGCGATGGCGTGAGCGACTTGAAGTCGAGCACGACACCGGCGAGATGCAGGTCCATCGCGGTTTCGAGCAAGGATTCGTGCTCGCGCTCGCGACGCGCTGATGCCAGCACGGCTGCTTTGCCGCCGCTATCGCCAAGGCATTCCTGAATGGAACGCACCAGTGCTGGATGCGCGCCGATTTCCAGCCAGGCATCGACACCGAACTCTGACAATGCGCCAATCGCAGAGGCGAACTCGACAGGTTGCCGCACGCCGCGTGACCAGTGACCTGCATCGCATGATGCGCCATCAAAACGCTGACCGGTGACGGTGCTGAAGAACGGAAGAGACTCCGCTTTCGGTGTGAGATCGCCAAGCGCTGCTTTCAAGGCATCGGCGGCAGGTTGCATCATCGCGTGATGGAAGGGATGACTGACTTGCAGGAAGCGGGCGAAAATGCCTTTTGATTCCAACTCGGCGGCGATGACTTCCAGCGAGGTCTTCAAGCCTGACAGCGTGAGGGAACGAGGGCCATTGAACGCAGCGATGCTTACCGTACGGTCATGTTTGGCGATCACCGCGCGAGCTTCATCAGGACTCATGCCGACGGCGAGCATGGTGCCGCCAGCAGCAGCACACTCGTCCATGAAACGCCCGCGCAGCACGATAATCTTCGCGGCTTGATCCAGTGTGAGGATGCCTGCGATGCATGCGGCGGCGATTTCACCCACGCTGTGTCCCACAACTGCCGCAGGCTGAATGCCCCACGACTGCCAAAGAGCGGCGAGCGCCATTTGCATGGCAAAGATCGCAGGCTGCGAGATTTCGGTGCGCTGCATTTTTGTCTCAGCTTCGGGACGATTGAGTTCGTCCATCAGTGAGAACTTGGCCCATGGACGCATGGCCTTGTCACAGGCCTCGATCATGTGTTTGAAGACCGGCTCATGCTGCATGAGTTCGCGGCCCATGCCCTGCCACTGCGGGCCCTGGCCGCTCATGACAAAGACAACACGCGCAGCCTGTTCGCGGCGCGGCGTGAAGGCTGTGCGCATGCGGGGACCGGGTTGCCCGGTCGAGAAGGCGCTGAGTTCCTGCACCATCTCGCCAAGCGTTCGCGCGGTGAGCGCGAGGCGATGCGAGTGATGATTGCGCCGGGCACCTAGCATGTAAGTCAGGTCTGGGAGCAGCGGCGAGCTGCCATTCAGTTTGGAATGATCATCCAGCCACACGCTCAACTGCCATGCCGAGGCACGCAGCGCTTCTTCCGAGCGTGCGGAGAGTGTCAAAGGCCAGGCGCGGCTTGTGTCAGGACTCACATGCGCCCGAGGTGCCAATTTCGGAGCTTCTGAGAGAATCACATGCGCGTTGGAGCCGCCAAAGCCGAAGGAATTGATGCCCGCATGACGCGTGGCGCCGTTGCCAGGAAAAGCTTCGTTCGCCACCGGCATGCGCAGCTTCAGCGCGGTGAAGTCGATGTGTGGATTGGGCGTGTCAAAGTGGAGACTGGCTGGAATGCGGCCATGCTTGAGCACCAGTGCCGCTTTGACCAGGCCTGCGACTCCAGAGGCCGTTTCCAAATGACCAAGGTTCGTTTTCACCGAGCCGATGACGAGCGGATTGTCATCTGTGCGGTCGGCGCAGAGCGCTTCAGCCAGTGCGTGAGCTTCGATGGGATCTCCGACCGCCGTGCCGGTGCCATGAGCTTCGACGTAGCCGATTTGCGATGGCTTGACTCCAGCGACCACACACGCATCGCGCACGAGCCGCGCCTGGGCTTCAGGACTCGGCAGTGAGATGCCATTCGTGTGACCATCTGAATTCACCGCTGAGCCGACGATCACCGCATGGATCGGATCGCCATCGGCGATGGCTTCAGAGAGCTTTTTCAAGAGCACCATGCCCGCGCCTTCACCGCGCACGAAGCCATTCGCCGATGCATCAAAGGCCTTGCATTTGCCTTCGGGGGAAAGCATTCCGGCTTGCGAAAAGCCGATGAAACCATCGGGCGTGATCATCACGGTCACACCGCCGGCCATCGCTGTTTTGCAGTGTCCGGCCAGGATGTGCTCGCAGGCCACATGCACGGCGGTCAGTGCTGATGAACATGCCGTGTCCATCGCGATGCTCGGCCCGGTCAGATGGAGGCAGTAAGAAATGCGGTTCGCCGCGATGCTGTGCGCGCTGCCCGTGGGTGTGTGAGCGCTGATGCCCGCACGATCCGTGGCCGTGTGCTGCAAGCCCTGGTAATCATTGTGCGAGATGCCGACGAAGACGCCGATGTCCGTGCCTTGGTCGAGATCAAGCACCACGCCAGCATCCTCAATGGCCTCATAGGCCGTTTCGAGCAGCAAGCGCTGCTGCGGATCAATGTAAGGCGCCTCACGCGGCGAGATACCGAAGAACTGCGGATCGAACTGATCAATGCCGTCGATGAAGCCGCCGCGCTTGGCGACGGTCTTGCCGACGATGCCCGGCTCCGCGTCGTAGAAGCGCTCCACATTCCAGCGATCCGCCGGCACATCGCACACCGCCTCGCGCCCATCTTCGAGCAGCTTCCAGAACGACTCCGCGTCATTCACCCCGCCAGGGAAACGGCAGCCGATGCCAATGATCGCGATGCCCTCCTTGTTTGGCGTTGCAGGCGAGGGCGGCGGAGCAGGATGGACGGGAGTGGGCATGTTCAGTAGGGGAAAGAGTTCACGGCCCCGCTGCATGAAGCCGCCTCCACCGTTCGATCCGAATCAGGTGTGGGTTCACTCACTACCCGACCCGCTGTTCAACCGCCATGGGGTGAAACCCTACCCAGTTGAGCGGGCATTGCTTGTGATCACCCAAACGACCGATAGCTCGGGCATGCCTGACCACGGTGGGCCGCGCCGAGCACGCTGTCCCTTTTTAACAGGTCGTCAGGGGTTCAAATCAGCGAAAGCGCTGTCTTCGTTGCCGCCTCCACTTTTCGCATGTCTTCAACGGAGATCGTCCCCCATAGCGTGACCAGCCGGTCTTTGGATAGGGTCAGGATTTGCTCGCATTTCACCCAGCTCAATTCTCGAAGACCATTCGTTCGATCAGGATCAAGTTGGACGTGAGTTGCGACATTCAGCCCCTTGGTGCTGAGGGTGAGCACAATCGTGTTCGGGTAACGCGGATTGGCGTTCGCCGCATCAGTCTGAATGATTAGCGCAGGACGCTTGCCGAGTTGCTCCGAACCACGGCCTGGCGACCAGTCCACCAGCCAGATTTGTCCCCGCCGAACATCAGCGCGGTTCATCGTTCAGACGCGGCTTGGGTTTGTGTGTCTAGGGCGAAATCAACATCCGTCTCGGTGGGGCCTGAGTCGGCGATCATTGAAAAATCATCGAAGAGCTGCCGTTCGCGTTCTCTGTGATCAAGCAGTTCCAAGCCTTCCTGAAACAGGCGGTTGAGACTCTGCTTGCGTGTTCGAGCTAGGCTCGTAGCCCGATCGTAGGCGGCAACAGACAATCGTAGTGTGAGCGTTTTTGCTGTCATCGATGAAGTCACAATGCGACACCGTAAACAGAATTCAATCAATCATTCATTTCATACTGGGTTTGTTCTGAGTTCAGGAGTTGCTTCTTTTCGTCACCATCAAGGAGTTGGGGCAACTGGACTTGCAATCAGTGCCATTCGACTGCCAGTCGATCTACGATTCAGCGACGATGGGGTCTAACCCTACCTGGGCAGATAAGCATTGCCTGTCAGGCCATGGCAGCACGATAGAAGTCGCCTATGTGTGGCATTGCTGGCGTGATGGACCTGGCCGGTAGGCGAACGGTGTCCGAAGGCGTGGTCGAACGTATGGCGCGGGCGCTGATGCATCGCGGGCCGGATGAGGAGGGCTTCCTGCATCGGCCGGGTGTGGCGCTGGCTTCGCGACGGCTAAGTGTTGTTGGCTTGGCCGATGGTCAGCAGCCGATGTGCAATGAGGACCAGAGCGCGTTCACGGTTTTCAATGGCGAGTTCTTTGATTTCCCCGAGAAGCGGGCGGAGTTGGTGGGACGCGGGCATCATCTGCACACGCACTGCGACACGGAGATCATCCCGCATCTGTGGGAGGAGAGTCGTGAAGGCATGTTTGAGCGGATGCGCGGGCAGTTCGCGGTGGCGTTGTTTGATGTGCATCGGCATCAGCTCACACTGGGGCGGGATCGCTTCGGCATCTCGCCGCTGTATTGGACTCGACAGGGCGACTGGCTCCTCTTTGCCTCCGAGATCAAAGGACTGCTGGCCTCGGGCATGGTGACGGCGAAGGCGGATCTGCACGGACTCGATCACATCTTCACCTTTGGCGCGATGCCGGGGCCGACGACGTGTTTTGAAGGCATCCGGCTGCTGCCTGCGGGGCACTATTTGCAAATCACGCCGGGTGAGGCAGAGCCGATCCAGGAGCGTGCCTACTGGACGATGGATTTCCCGAATCAGGGCGATGAAGATCCCACAACTGACCCAAGCAAGCTGGTGGATGAGTTTGAGGATGTCCTGCTCAAGGCCGTGGACAAGCGCCTGCGCGCGGATGTGCCGGTGGGCGCGTATCTCTCGGGCGGACTGGACTCCAGCATGATCGTGGCGATGGCCTGCAAGCTCAAAGGCACCGCCATCAACACCTACACGATCCGCGTGGACGATCCGAAGCTCGATGAACTCAGCGCGGCTAATAGCACAGCCAAGCACATCGGCACGAAGGCACCCATCGTACAGGAATTTCGCGCCAGCGATGCGCTGGACATGTATCCGCAGCTCATTCAGGCCGCCGAGGCACCGGTGATCGACACCTCTTGCGCGGCGCTGCTCATGCTGGCGAGGCGAGTTCATGCCAACGGCCAAAAAGTGGTGCTCACGGGCGAAGGCGCGGATGAATGGCTGGCGGGTTATCCTTGGTACAAGATCGCCAAGATTTTCAATGCGATGGATGTCATTCCTGGCCTGCGCTTGAGCGACAAGGTGCGCCGTGCCTTTCTCCGCATCAGCAAGGTGCCGCACTATCCCGCCACGAGCCGGAAAATGTGGGAAGATGCCGTCGGCGGTCCGAATGCGTGGATCGACAGCTACGGTGTGCTGGCGCTCTCGAAACTGCGTTTCTACGGCGAGCCGATGCGCGAGGTGCTGGCTAAAGCGCGGCCCTGGGCCGGTCTGGGCATGAATCTGGATCGCGCCAGGCACTGGGATCCAATGAATCGCAGTCTGTGGGTCGGTGCGCGAGTCACGCTGGCCGGACACTTGCTGCAAGCGAAGGGAGATCGCGTGGCGATGCACTCGTCAGTCGAGGTGCGCTATCCGTTTCTCGATGAAGATGTGTTCGACTTCACCGCCAAGCTGCATCCGCGCTGGAAGCTCAACGGCTTTCGCGACAAGCATCTGCTGCGTCTTGTTGCCGAGCGCTGGCTGCCCAAAGAGATCGCTCGCAGGCACAAGGTCATCTTTCGTGCGCCGCTGGACAGTTTCCACATTGATCCTGAGCCAAAGTTTGTCGCCGAACTGCTGAGCGAGGAATCGCTGCGACGCACCGGCTACTTCGATGTCGCCCAGGTGCGGCATTGGCGGAAGGCGTTTCGTGAGATGCGCGTGGGGTCTATGCCAAGGCTGTCGGTGGAGATGGGTCTCGCGGCTGTCGTCGCGACGCAGCTCTGGCATCACACGTTCATTGATGGATCGCTGGCTGATCTACCAAAGTGGTCGGCACCTAGCGAAGCGCCGCGAATCGAATCCTCTGTGCTGTAGGTCGAAGGCTCCTGATTAACTTTACGCAGTGGCGCGTCGTATACCGACGGCTTCGGGATCAGGCGGGGCACAGTGGCGTTGCGGAGCGCCGCACAGTGGATTCGCTTCGCTAGGTGCGGACCACTCTTCACGGCAGCTTCGCCAGCGCCTCACGACCGCGCTGTTTCAATTCAGGGTCGTCGTGTTCCATGTTCGGCATCGCGAGACCTTTCTCGATGAACCGCCGCGCCTCGGCGTTCTTGCCCATCTGCGCGTAGGTCCGCCCCAACTCGATGTGGTGCCGGAGACGGTTGGGATTGATGGCGATGGCTTTGTCGAAGCAGGTCACGGCCGCTTCGTTCGTGGTGGTGGGCAGCTTGCCGTAGATGAGTCCGCCCAGAGCGCGCTTGAGTCCGCCGACGTTGGCCAGCGCCTGATGCCAGCGACCGAGCACATGCCAGGCCACATCGTTTCGCGGATCGAGTCGGATCGCCTTGTCGGCGCCCGCCTTGATGCGCGGCGAGGCGTCCACCTGCTCCTTGCTGCCCTGAAGCGGCAGCATTTTGCCATAGGTGATGGCGGGGGAGAGCTGTGCCTCGGAATCATTTGGCGCGAGCGCCGCAGCCCGCTTGCCATAACCGAGGGCCATGCCGCCGAGCCGGAGCTTTTCCGAGATCGACGTGGCGTCGGTCATGAGATGGCGATACTGCCGCGCGATGCGCAACAACAGCGGCACGTTCTGCGGCTCCAGTTTTTCGGCAGGGAGATAATGTTGGAGCGCCTTGTCGGCTTGAAATTTACGGTCAAAGGCATCGCCGCTGCCCATGAGGTCGTTCGCGGATTGGGCGTGGCTCGCCGGGCAGATGAGCAGCAAGGCTGCGATGATGAGTGAAAATGAAAGGTGCATGATGTTAGAGTTTTTTTTCGATGAGTCGGCCTGCGTTTAAGAGTTCCGCCTCGCTCAGACGCGGCCCGACGAGCTGCAGGCTGGTCACAGGAATAGTCTTGCCTTTGGCTGGCATCGCAATCGGCACCGCCAGCGCCGGATTGCCAGCAAAGTTCACTCCAACGGTGTTCTGCATGTCGAACACCCGCCATTCAAACACCACATCCGATCCCCAGAAGGGCAACTTCGGCGGCAGTCCTTGCAGCGTCGGCACGGCGATGAAATCCACCTGCTTGAAGACTTGGCGGAGTTCACGCTGCCAGGCGGCTTTGCGTTTCAGCGCTTCTTTGTAGTCGCCTTTGTAATCCAGCTCACCGGACATGATGACCAGCTTCGTCACAAGACTCACACCCTTCTGATTGGCATACTTTTGATCGTTTTGCCAGGTGTCGGCCAGCGCCACCACCTTGCCGTCCTCCTCCGCCTGCTTCCATTTGGCCTGGAAGCTCTTGTTGAGCCTGATGACCTTGAAATGCTTCGCCGCCAGTTCCGCATCAATGGCTTGGTCGATCTCCGGGTCCGTGCCATCGAGATACAGCCGCCCGATGGTGATGTGGTGGGCCAAGGGTTTGTCAGCGACAGCCTCTTTGTAACGTGACGCAAAGCCTCGCTGCAATAGGTCCATGCCTTGGGCCAGATCGCTGATGTTTCGAGCCATCGGCCCGACGGTGTCCAAATGCTTCGGCGAGATAGGAAACACGCCCTTGGTCGAAACAAGGCCGAAGGTTGTCTTCAAGCCGTAAACCCCGCAGCAGGCTGCCGGCACACGGATGGAGCCGCCGGTGTCCGTGCCGGTGGCCACATCCGCCATGTCCGTGGCCACCGACATTGCCGAGCCGCTCGATGAACCGCCTGGAATCACCTTGTTCCTGCCATCCAGACGGCTCTTTGGCGTGCCGAAGAAGCTGTTCTTTCCGGAAACCGTGATCGCAAACTCGGTGAGATTCGTTTTCCCCACGATTTGCACATTGCGCTCGCGCGCCAGCGCCAGACACGGCGCGTCCCGCGCCGCTGGCGCACTGCTCTTCGCGATGTACTCCGATCCCGCCGAGGTGACCCGGCCTTGCATGTCGATATTGTCCTTCACCGCCAGCCGCAGCCCCTGGCTCCCAGCAGGCGGCGGCCAGTACGCGATGAACGCATGCTCACGCGAGCGCTTCACCTGCCGTTGTTCTGGAGATGCGCAGCCATTGAAAAAGATCAGCAGCAATAGCACGCCAAAAAACGCCTGAGCCATGTCGCCGCAGCGATTGTTCATCATAAGGGATGTCATACTGCTCCCGTTGGTTCAGAACAACAATGGGGTGAACACTCCATTGCTTCAGCGCGGCTTGCCCATCCTGAGGACGCGAGCGTGAGCCTGCGAAATCACCTTGCCGCCTCTTGCGGCAGCGGCTTGCCGATGCTGTAAACCTTGAAGCCGATCTGGCGCAGCCTGGCGTGGTCCAGCAGGCTGCGGCCGTCGAAGATCCACGCCGGTTTGACCATGGACTGGTAGATGGCCTCGAAGTCGAGCTGGCGGAACTCATCCCACTCGGTGAGCACCAGCAGCGCGTGCGCACCTTTGGCGGCCTGGGCGGCGCTGGTGGCGAACTCAACATTCGGATCGTCGTCCTGGATGGCAAGATCTTTGCACATCTGCGGGATGGTGACCTTCGGGTCGTAGATCGAGATGGAGGCGCGTTCTTCCAACAGGTCGCGGCAGATGTAGATGGCGGCGGACTCGTGGGTGTCGTTGGTGTCTTTCTTGAACGCGAAGCCGAGCACGGCGATGCGTTTGCCGGTGACGGTGTTGAACAACGTGCGCAGGACGCGTTCAGCGAAGCGGTGCTTCTGCCAGTCGTTCATCTTGATGACCTGATCCCAGTAGGCGGCGACTTCAGGCAGGCCGAAGTGGCCGCAGAGATAGACGAGATTGAGCACATCTTTCTGAAAGCAGAAACCGCCGAAACCGACGGAGGCTTTGAGAAACTTCGGGCTGATGCGCGAGTCTGAGCCGATGGCGCGGGCGACCTCATCGACGTCCGCGCCGGTTTTTTTCACACAGCGCGGAGATGCTGTTGATGGAGGAGATGCGCTGCGCGAGGAAAGCGTTGGCGACGAGCTTGGAGAGCTCGGAGGACCACAGGTTGGTGGTGAGGATGCGCTCGCGCGGCACCCAGTTGGCATAGACGCTGGCCAGTGACTCCACGGCGGCCAGGCCGGCCTCGCTCTGCTCTCCGCCGATGAGGATGCGGTCGGGATTGCTCAGACCCTTCACCGCCGTGCCTTCCGCGAGGAATTCAGGGTTGGAGAACACCTGGTGCTTCATGCCTTTGGCGCCCGCGCCGAGGATGGTCTGGATGGCCTCGGGGGTCTTCGCCGGGATGGTGCTCTTTTCGACGATGATCTTCGGTGATTCCGCCACCTCGGCGATGGTGCGGACGACGGATTCGACGAAACGCAGGTCGGCGGCCTTGTGCGCGCCGACGCCGAAGGTTTTGGTGGGGGTGTTGACGCTGACGAAGATGATGTCGAAATCATGGATGCACTCGTTGACCGCTGTGGAGAAGAACAAGGTTCCGCCCGCGTGACTGGCGCACGAGATCATCAAGTCCGGGCTCATAAATGGCCAGCTCGTCGGAGTTCCAGGCCGCGATGCGGTCGGCGTTGAGGTCCACCACATCGACGCGGATGTGGGGGCACTTGGCGGCGATCATCGCCATGGTGGGTCCGCCGACATAGCCGGCACCGATACAGCAAATTCTCATGAGGGGAGTCAGGTCGCTCAGTTGAAGGTCGGCTCACGCGCCGCTGCCTTCATCGGCCTGGGCAGGCGCGAGATTGGAATTGGGACGATCCTGCCCGTGAGTCAACGAAACTTATCTCTCCAAGAAAAGAGCAGATTGGTTGCATCCAACGTTTTGTTTCGGTGTTTGCAAGCAAGCGCTTTGCCGCAACACCCAGCCAGCCTCTGGGAAACCGTCTTTTCTCCGCCGGCCAGGAAGGAGTCGTCCGCGTCATTGATGCCGGCAGAGATCGTGTTTTGCACTCCTGGCAGGCCGCCAACGACTGGATCTGCCGCCTCGCGCCAAGTCCCGACGGCCGCCACCTCTCCACCAGTGGCTGGAATGGCGAAGTGAAAGTGTGGAACTTGACGGAGATGCCGGGTTTGCGGCCTTGATGTCCTCCATCATGCCCGAACTCGAGCAGCCGTCGTGCATCCAGAGCGTGTCAAAGGAACAACATTCCGGTGAAGCCCTGAGACGAGTGCTCCGTGAATTGACAGCCGGGCGCGCTCGGACATCATGTGCGTGTGGATGAAAACCTCCCGCCTGCCAAAGCTGATGCCAGTTCCTCGGAGCTGCTGCCGCAGGTCTATGATGATCTGCGCAAGCTGGCTCGCGGGATGGTGGCGGCCAATGCCCAGCAGACGCTGACGGCGACGGCGCTGGTGCATGAGGCGTGGATGCGCGTGTCCACAGACGCCGCTCCGCGTTGGGAAAACCGCCGTCACTTCTTCGGCGCGGCGGCGCAGGCCATGCGGCGCATCCTGATCAATCGCGCGCGTGACAAACGCCGTCTCAAGCGCGGCGGAAACCATGAGCATGTGGCTCTGGACGACGTGGAGATCGCCGCGCCCATGCCCGAGGAGGAGCTGCTGGCGCTGGATGAGGCGCTGGAGCGGCTGGCGAAAGAGGAGCCGTTCCTCACCGAGGTCGTAGGGTTGCGCTATTTCGTGGGGCTAAAGTGGCAGGAGATCGCGGAGATGACCGGAATCGAAGAAAGGG
>DNXB01000058.1 GCA_003506995.1 Verrucomicrobiales bacterium | reverse complement strand
GCCGCAGCTTAAGTGAGTGCCATTCGGGCCTGGCACTGTTCTTTGACATTTTTAATGGTACGTTCAGCCCCCTTGGCAACAGGGTTCGCGGAACGTGGCCTTGAAACCTTTGCAGCATCAGCGAAAGCGGGTGCCGCAGCATCCCCTTCACGGGGGGGCGCGGATTGAAACCCCAAGACGCTCACCTGGCCTGGTCCACCGGCGAAACCAGCGTTTTGGCGATTGCACGCATGTTCGCACCGCGTAGCAATCCAGCCACCATGATTCACAACGTCTTTTTCTGGCTCAAAGCCGACCTCACCACCGAACAATGCTCCACTTTCGAGACGGAGCTGATGCATCTGCTGGAAATTGATTACCTGGAGCACGGGTTCGTCGGCAAGCCGGCGGACACGGAGAAGCGACCAGTCTGTGATCACTCGTTCAGTTACTCCCTGACACTGCACTTCAAAAACATGGCGGATCATGTGTTCTACCAGAAAGAGTGCCCCAAGCATTTACGCTTCGTTGACGCGTGCAAGACGTTCTGGGATCGCGTGGTGATCTATGACAGCTCGCCCTTGCACTGATTCCATCCAACAGCCATGCCCTACACTTTCCCCAAGTCCGCGGAGCTCTTCGCCCGCGCCCAGCGCAGCATCGCCGCCGGCGTGAACAGCGGCATCCGCAAGATGGAGGCTCCCGTGCCTCTTTACTTCGACCACGGCAGCGGCTCGCGGCTGTTTGATGTCGATGGCAACGAGTACATCGACTTCCAGATCGGCCAGGGTGCCATCCTTTACGGCCACGCGCCGAAAGGCATGGCCGAGGCGATCTCCGCTCAGGCATTCAAAGGCACGCACTGGGCCGCGCAGAGCGAGCTGGAGATCGACGTGGCCGAGCGGCTGCAACAGATGATCCCGGGAGCCGAGCGTGTGCGCTTCAACAACAGCGCCACCGAGGTCGTGCTGGCCGCGATGCGCCTGGTCCGTGCGCACACCGGCCGTCCGCTCATTTTGAAATTTGAAGGGCATTACCACGGCTGGGCGGATGAAGGACTCGTCGGCTTCGCCCCGCCGCCGGACCAATGGGGCAGCGAGGACGACCCCACGCGACTGCATCCGAGCCAGGGTGTCATTCCCGAGGTGCTGAACACCTTTGTCGTGGCCCGCTGGAATGATCCCGAGCACCTGCGCCAGCGCGTCAAAGAGCATCACGGCCAGATCGCCGCGATCATCTTCGAGCCGGTGCTGTGTAACACCGGCTGCATGCCTGCCGCGCCCGGCATGTTCTCGACCATCCGCGAATTGTGCGATGAAAACGGCATCCTCATGATCGCCGATGAAACCATCACCGGCTTCCGCTTCGGCGCCGGTTGCGCCCAAACGCACTACGGCTTCACGCCCGATCTCACCATCCTCGGCAAGGCCGTCGGGGGCGGCGTGCCCTTCGCGGCGCTCGTCGGCAAAGAAAAATTCTTCGCCAAGATCATTAGCGGCGAGGTCGTCCACGCCGGCACCTTGAACGCCAATCCGCTCTGCCTTGCCGCCGCGAAATGGTGCCTGGATGAAGTCATCGCGCTTGGCGACAAGCATCCCGCCGGTGTCATTGCTCTTGGCGAGCAGTTGATGGCCGGTTTGAGCCAGCTCGCCGCCCAGCACAACATCCCGCTCCAGCCGCAAGGCCCCGGCCTCGTCTTCCACGCCGCCATGCTGAAGCCCGGCGCTGAAACAGGCCCCATCACGAGCTACCGCGACTATGTGCGCCGCCAGGACGCCCCCCGCTGGGCGCACCTGCGCCGCTGCCTGCTGGAAGAAGGCGTCCGCGCCATCGAACGCGGACTCTGGTTTATCAGCCTCGCGCACACGCAATCCGACATCGACGAGGCGCTGAAGCGTGCCGCAAAGGCGTTCGCACGGCATGCGGCGGAGTGGAAGCCTGCGTAACGAAAGCGGCTGAGACGCTCGTTTTTGCCGCAGAGGGGCAAAGGAGCAGAGAAGGCAGAGATTGATTCAGACTCTGCACCCTCTGCCTCTTTGCTCTGCGGTAAATCGAGTGTCCATGATGCAGAATCCCGTCGCAAAGCTCGCCACATGCATCAAAGAATTCTCTCATCATGCTGATCTCCGAGATTTTTTACTCCGTGCAGGGCGAAGGGACGCTCGTTGGCGTGCCGTCGGTGTTTGTGCGGACTTCGGGGTGCAATCTGCGCTGCGGGTGGTGTGACACGCCCTATGCTTCGTGGAAGCCGGAGGGCGATGAGATGAATGTGGAGGCCATTTTGGAGGCCGTGGAGGCGTGTCCGACACGGTTTGTCGTCGTGACGGGAGGGGAGCCGATGGTGGCGAAGGAAATGCCGCTGCTGCTGGCGAAGCTGCGCGAGGCGGGAAAGCACATCACGATTGAAACGGCCGGAACCATCGCACCTGACGGCGTTGCATGTGATCTGGCGTCGGTCAGCCCGAAGCTGGCGCATTCGACGCCTGATGAGGCCTTGGCAGGCAAGGCATGGGTGGAGAAGCATGAGCGTTTGCGGCTTCAGCCGGAGGTTTTGCGGGCGTGGTGCTCGATGTATGATTTTCAGCTTAAATTCGTCGTCGCCACCGAGGCGGATGTCGATGAGGTGCGGGCGGTGGTGAACGCCATCGGCGTGCCGCCGCCGCCGGAGAAGATTCTGCTGATGCCGGAGGGCATCAAACCCGAGGTGCTGCGGCTGCGGCAGGCGTGGCTGGTAGAAGTCTGCAAGCAAACCGGCTGGCGCTACACGCCACGGCTGCACATCGACCTGTTTGGCAACCAGCGTGGGACATGAAACGGACGCGCTCGAACCTGTCGAGAAACCTGTGGGCGCTGGTGTGGACGCTCGTGGTGGTGTTGCAGTTGTGGGATCACTTTCGTGACAAACCGGCAGCGCCAACACCGGAGCCGGACGGGCATTTCGTTACGCTCGTCAACGCCCGTCTCGTGGATGATGCCAACAACGATGGCGACAGCTTCAAGATCACGCATGACGGCGGTGAGCAGGTGCTGCGGCTGTATTTCGTCGATTGCCCGGAGAAACGGCAGTACAAGCTGGTGGAGGGCCGTTTGAAGGATCAGGCGGGTTATTTCGGCGGCTTGAGCATCCCGCAGACACTGAACGTGGGCCTGGAGGCAAAGTCATTCACCGAAACACGGCTGCGCGAGCAACGCTTCACGGTGCAGACGCGCTGGGAGCGTGTGTATGACAGCGAGCGTGTCTATGCGGTGGTCCTGTTCGAGGATGGCGAGGACTTGGCGGCAAAGCTGGTGAAGGCGGGCCTGTGCCGCATCCACACAAAAGGCACGATGATGCCGGACGGCCAACGCGAGTTCGATTTCGAGGCAAGGCTGCGCACCTTTGAAAAAGAAGCCAGAGCCGCGCAGCGTGGTGCGTGGGGCAAGCCGAAACGCGCAGCCGCTAAGCCAAAAACGTGAGCAGCGGCACGTCGGCCGGAGCGAGCGGATAACCCGCCAACTGCGAGCGCTCAACCCACACAAGGCCGGTGTGCTCATGCGGATGCGGCTCCGGGCTGTCGGCAGTCAGTTCGCAAACAAAGGGAACCATCTCGACGATGCACCAAGGATATTCATGCGTCACCGCAGGCAGCGTTTGAAGAATGCTCACGGTGCAGCCGAGCTCCTCCTGCAATTCACGATGCAGCGCGGCCTCGGCGGATTCACCACGCTCGACCTTGCCGCCTGGAAACTCCCACAGGCCGCCGAGTTTTTTGTCCGGCGGACGTTGGGCGAGCAGGACACGATCACCACGCACGATGATGGCGCAGACGACGGAAACTGGCGGCTGAACATGCATGGGCTCAGGATTTCGCGACGGCGAGCGCCGCACGGGCGGTGCGCAGCGCGGCATCCGGCACGCTGAGCTTTGCCATGCTGGCGCGCATGCGGCGGCCCACGGTGGCGTTGTTGATGAGAATACTTTCCACCGCAGCGGCGGTCTCCTGCGGTGTGCGGGTGACGACACCGCCGTCGATCTTGGTGAGCAGCTCGGCATTCCCTTCTTCCTGGCCGGGCACGACGTAGTCGATCACGGCGGGAATTTTCGCCGCCAGCACCTCATGCAGGATGGCACCGCCGGCCTTGCAGATGACGACATCGTGCGTGCGAAGAAATTCGGGAATGCGCTTGGTCCAGCCTATGATTTCCACGGCCTCCGGCGGCAGCGAGTCAGTGAAGCGGCGCAGGATGTGATGCAGGCGCGAGGCGTGCTTGCCCACGGGCAGCGTGAGCTTGGTTCCGACCAGCAGTTGCGGTTTCAGCGCCTCCAGCGTGGCCCGCACATGCCGCCCGGTGGTGGAGGGCAGGTAAAGGATGCGTGCCGCTTTCTGCGGCGGCTGTTCCGGCAGCGGCTCGGTGAAGGCCAGGCTGACGGGAAAGCCGGTGACGCGGATTTTCGACTCCGGCACACCGAAATCGACGACGACCTTCCTCGTCTCGTCATCGGCCACGCAGAACAAATCGCTGCCGGACATGACCCAGATGCGGTTCACGCTGATGGAATCCGTGATCACGGTGCAGAGCGGCGGCACGGCCTGCTTTCGCGCCAGCGACTCCAGCAGCACCGAGTAAAGCGGGTAGGTGCTGACAATGAGGCGCGGCTGCTTTTCGTTGAGACGCTTTTTGAGATGGTTCAGCAGCCCCGCCTGCCAGACGGAGTCCGGCCCGGTGACGCTGCGCTTGCCCATCAGCTCATAGGTGACGCGCCAGGCGGCGGGAAAATGCGTGATGGCCTGCTGGTAGAGCGCCTTCGTCACGGCGGCGGTGCGGGGCATGGCCTCGTCGAGCAGGTCCGTCATCTCGATGACCTCGCCGGGGCACAGACGCGTCAGCGCCTCCGCCACGGAACGCGCCGCAGTGTTGTGTCCATCGCCATAACCGGCGGTCAAAATCCAAATCACGCGGCCCACCGCTGGCGGGAAAAAGGCCCAAAACAAGCAAAAAGGCGAATGCAGAGACGTTGTTGACAATATTTCACATAAGTTAAATAATAGCCGCACTTTATGAAACGGCAGCGTCCCATCACGAGGAGCCAGTTCCTCGCCGCCGCAGTCACCCTCGCGACGGTGCTGGTCATGCTCACCCCGCTGCGTCGCGGACCGGACGCCATGTCCTCACGACAGGCCGGCTGGATGCCCCTGCTCAATCTCGGCGGGCTGGTGGACACGAGCGCGTTTCATCGGCTGGAAGTTTCAGACTCGCGACACCATGCCAGTGAAGCGCCGTTGGTCCGCCTGCCCGCTGCCGCGCCATGAGCGGTCGGTTCAAGCCTCCCGGCCAGTGCCCGGCCTGCGGCGAATGGGTGAGACGAGGTGCCTCCGCCTGCGATGACTGCGGGGCCTGTGAAAAATCCGGCTGGAGCGGCAACACCGACGCGGACGGCTTGGATCTGCCGGATGACGAGTTCGATTACGAAGACTTCGTCGCGCGGGAATTTGGCGGCAAAAGCTCCAAACAAGCGCTCACCTCAAATGTGTGGTGGTGGGTCGCCTTGGCGCTGCTGATCGTGTTGGTGGTCGGTGCGCTGCTGCCGGTCTTCAGCTAAAGCGCGATCCGTTTGGCGACCTCGGCGATGAAAAGGCCGTTGTGTGCGGTTTGCAGCACAAGAAACACGCCAAGCGCCGCCATGACCGGCCATTGCAGCCCGGACCAGCGACGCAGAGGCTGCTCAACGCCCAGACCCACGAGCGCGATGACCGCAAGCGTCCACAGGGCCGAGTGTAGCAGGCGCTCACCCGGCGCTTCAAGCGCACCATAAAACAACACCAGCCAACCGCCGAGCAACAGCGCCGCCACGGCAGTTGCGCTCGATCTCATCGCCCAGGGCAGGCCGAGGAGGCCCAGGAGCAACAGCAGCAACCAGACCGCCCCGATGCCATGCTGAACATCCATTTCCAACCAGCGTCCTTCGGCGAGCGTGACCACACGTCGGCCTGGATCTGTCTTATCGAGCGCTGTGACGGTCGGTGCAATCACATTGGCGAACCACACATCCTGCATCCTGGCCGCCCAGGGGACATCGGCAGCCTGCCGCGATGCCTGATTCAGCGTTTCCACCGACTCACGCAGCACTGCGACAGGTGAAACGACTCCACTACCCGGATAGGCCCAGCTTTGAAGTTTCATGGCGCCCAACGTCACCAGCAGGAGCAGCACCGCGCTGATGAAGCCGCTGAAAAGCGGCCGCACACTGCCACCTGCACGACTATCCCGCACCGCGCCCACCAACACCAGCAGCAGGATGGGAATGACATTCCACAACGAGCAACAACACGCATAAAACGCCGCCGCTGGAAACTCCCACCAGAATGCCGTACGCCCCCGTGCCACAGCAGCCAGCGCCGCCATGAGTCCCAGTGCGATAAAAATCTGCGGCAGCGGCAGCGCCGCAAACAAACTAACCGCCGTCGAGGCCCCAAGCACGCTGGCAAACAACACCGCCCGAAGACGCGCCACGCCGCAGCACATCAGCGTGAGGTAAAGCAGCACCACGGTCAGCGCTCCAGCGGCAGATGTCATGGCCGCCACCGCATGCCTCGCCGCGGCACCGGGGCTGTCAGAGAACAGCAGCCATACCACAGCCAGCACCCGCGCCGGATGATGATGCAACAGCAAGAAGGCGCTCCCCTGCCCTGAGCCACGCGCACCCGCCTGCGCCGGTTCCGAAGTCAGGTCGGTAAAAAAAAGCCGCC
Source organism: Verrucomicrobiales bacterium (assembly GCA_003506995.1). Classification (GTDB taxonomy): domain Bacteria; phylum Verrucomicrobiota; class Verrucomicrobiia; order Verrucomicrobiales; family Verrucomicrobiaceae; genus Prosthecobacter. Next base: position 3,372 of record DNXB01000058.1, on the reverse strand, counting down.
GTGTTCGCGGCAAAGACCACATCATCCTTCAGATACACCACCGTCTTCTCCAGCTTCAAATGAGCGGCAAAGAACAGGCTGTAAAAAATCGCGAACAAGATCGGACCAATGCCACGCCAGCGGCGGTGCAGTTGTGCGGCCTGTTTCAAATCGTCGTCCGGCATAGTGTGTCGCACACATGAGGTAATCCTTTCGTTTTTCAAATGTCAAAACAGAAGCGGGCAAGACCGCCTGTGATAAACTCTGACAGCATTCTACAACGACATCGTCGCCCTGCGTTCCTGCACGCGGCTCTCGTCGTTGAAACGCAGAAGCCTGGCCGTTGCCACTCCTATCCTCGTCACACCCTCAATTCGCGGCCCCTCGAAACGAAAATGCTCGTCCCATCGATCCTGACGCGGATGGAACAAGCGGGTGAAAGAACCTGCCTCATCAAGCGAACCGATGTCACTGCCTTTGTTCAAGTTACAAAACAGACATGCCAGAGCGAGGTTGTCGGCAGCCGTCGGCCCGCCATGCTTTTCACTGATGACATGGTCGATCTGGAAGCCCACATAGGTATCGTCCTCGAACACGAGGCAATATTCACAACGCCGGCGGGCGCGAGAGACAACGAGACGCCGAAGTTCGGCTCCAATGTAAGTCTCACTCACGTTCGACCAAGATTCTGGCTCTCGCTTTTGCCTGCCGCATGAGCTTCTCTAATTGAACGTAGTCAGCCAGCTCCTCCTCCTCTTCTGGCAGCAGTCCATCCCGCTTTTTCTTGCTGATCAGGCTCTCCACCCGCTGCTTGATCTCAGCCGACGCGGCAAAGCTCATCACAGCTTTGCTACTGGGTCCAGCCGCGATAAAGTCGATGATTTCGTCGTGAGCTTTTGTCATGACGGCATTTTGCCACACCGGGCCGCACGATGCAAGGGTCTGGATGCCGCTGGCCGCCGAGCGTTCCATGCGACAAAAAAAATCACCGCTCACTCAAACCGCAGGATGTACTCGCCTTCCTTTTGCAGGTGCAGGCGGTCACGGGCGGCCATTTCGAGGTAGGCATTGTCGTTTTTGATCCACTCCATGCGGCGCAGGAGCTTGTCGCGGTCACTTTTCAGCACATCGCGCTCGGCTTGGAGCTGTTCGAGCTTGCCGCGCATGGCGGCCTGCTTGTCCAGGGGATTGTCACACAGGACATAGACCACGGGAATGGTGAGCAGCAGCAGAACGAACCGCGCCACCTTGAGAACGGCGCGCATCCAGGTCTCCCAGGTGCCCTGGGGTTCGGATGCGCGCAGTTCACGGTAGTTCATCGGCGTTTAGACTTTCATGCGGCCACCAAAGATGGCGTTCTCACCGAGTTCCTGCTCGATGCGCAGGAGCTNNTGGTTGTACTTGGCCATGCGGTCCGAGCGGCTCATGGAGCCGGTCTTGATCTGGCCGCAGTTCGTGGCGACGGCGAGGTCGGCGATGGTCGAATCTTCGGTTTCACCGGAGCGATGGCTCATGACGGCGGTGTAACCATGACGGTGGGCGAGATCGACGGCGTCGAGGGTCTCGGTGAGGGAACCGATCTGGTTCACCTTCACGAGGATGGAGTTCGCCACGCCGAGGTCGATGCCCTTCTGGAGGAATTCGACGTTGGTGACGAAAAGGTCGTCGCCAACGAGCTGTGTGGTGGCGCCCATTTCCTTCGTGATGATGTCCCAGCCTGCCCAGTCACCTTCGGCACAGCCGTCTTCGATGGAGATGATCGGGAACTTCTTCTTCAACTCGGCATAGTAGGCCACGAGTTCGGCGGCGCTGCGCTCGGACTTGTCGGACTTCTTGAAAACGTACTTGTTCTTTGCCTTGTCGAAGAACTCGGAGGAGGCCACGTCGAGGGCGATGAAGATGTCCTCACCAAGCTTGTAGCCAGCCTTGTCCACTGCCTGGGCGATGACTTCGAGCGCGTGGTCGGCGCTCTTGAGTGTCGGGGCAAAGCCGCCTTCGTCACCGACGGCGGTGCTGAGACCGAGATCGTGCAGGATTTTCTTCAGCGAGTGGAAGATTTCCGCGCCATAGCGAAGTGCTTCTGAGAAGGTCGGAGCGCCTTTCGGCATGATCATGAACTCTTGGAAGTCGATCGGAGCATCGGAATGCGCACCACCGTTGATGATGTTCATCATCGGCACTGGCAGCACCTTGGCGTTCGGGCCGCCGATGTATTTGTAGAACGGCACGCCAAGAGTGGCCGCGGCGGCCTTGGCAACTGCTAGGGAAACGCCGAGGATGGCGTTGGCACCGCACTTGGACTTGGTCTTGGTGCCATCGACTTCGAGCATCGCCTTGTCGATGCCGACCTGGTCAGCAGCGTCAGCGCCGATGAGGGCGTCAGCGAGTTCGTTGTTCACAGCATCGACGGCTTTGAGCACGCCTTTGCCAAGGAAACGCTTCTTGTCGCCATCGCGCAGTTCAAGGGCTTCGTGTTCGCCAGTGCTGGCACCGCTGGGGACTGCCGCACGGCCCATGGCACCACCTTCGATATACACATCCACTTCAACAGTGGGGTTGCCACGAGAGTCGATGATTTCGCGTCCGATGATGCGTGCGATGTTGAGTTCGTCCATGAGAGTAGATTATTTAAGTTTTGCTAATTAATTGGGATTTTTCAAGAGGGGTTTCCAGAAATCTCCGGGGGCGGGCTCCATACACGGATGCGGCTGGCGCTCAAACGGTAGTTTTGGCACCGAAGCAGGAGGCGAACCAAGTTCCCAGGACAAAACGGGCAGTCACCCCCGGTTACCCGATGATCTCCTTGATCGGATGCTGGCTCTCCACGCCCGTGAGGCGTGCATCGAGACCCTGGAATTTGTAGCTGAGGCGCTCGTGGTCGATGCCACATTGGTTGAGGATGGTGGCGTTGATGTCGTTCAGGTGCGCGGGGTCGGTGGCGATGTTGTAGCTGAAGTCATCGCTCTCGCCGTAAGTCGTGCCGCCTTTGATGCCGCCCCCGGCCATCCACATGCAGAAGTTTCGCGGGTGATGGTCGCGGCCGTAGTTCGTCTGCGAGAGGCCGCCCTGCGAATAGACGGTGCGTCCAAATTCGCCGCCCCAGATGACTAGCGTGCTGTCGAGCAGGCCGCGCTGCTTCAGATCGGCCAAAAGAGCGCCGATGGGCTGGTCGGTGTCGCGGCACTGGAGGCGGATGTCGCTCGGCAGATTGCCGTGCTGGTCCCAGCCGCGATGCAGCACCTGCACCACGCGGGTGCCGCGCTCGATGAGACGACGCGCCAGGATGGCGCTGGCGGCAAAGCTGCCCGGTTTGAGCACCTCGGGGCCATACATGTCGAGCGTGGCTTGGCTTTCCTGTTTGAGATCGACCAGCTCCGGCACGCTCGTCTGCAT
>DNXB01000520.1 GCA_003506995.1 Verrucomicrobiales bacterium | reverse complement strand
CCTTCAAAAAGAAGCGGGGGAGGGGGTGACAAACAACGACGCCAGCCGACTCTATGAATGGGTTTTGGCAGGCAGAATTTTTCACCAATGGGCGCGAGATCGTCGGCGTCGTATTCTTAGCTAGATTCTTAGTTTGGTGAATCCCGAGACGTAACTCGTTGATTTTGAGGTTGGTTGCCTCACAAGGATTCGAACCTTGAATAACAGATTCAGAATCTGCTGTGTTACCATTACACCATGAGGCAGTGGGTGGCGGGCGCGAAGAATAGAGGTGCCCGCCGTGGTTGCAAGTGTGAGGGTGGATTTTTTCAACTCTTCCCGGTCAGATCATCGCGGTGCGCCTTCGTTTCGGCGGCAATCACGCCGCTCAGGCAGATCAGGGCGATCAAATTCGGGATGGCCATCAGTCCGTTGGCAGCATCTGAAAAGTCCATGACCGCCGCTGCGGGCTGCACAGAACCGACGAGCACCATGATGACCCACAGCACTCGGTAAGGCTTCACCGCGCGCGTTCCCATGAGGTATTCGGCGGCTTTTTCGCCGTAATAGCACCAGCCGAGGATGGAGGAGAAGACGAAGGTCATCAGGCCGAAGAGCAGGAAGATCGGACCGATGGTGTGGAGCTCTTCAAAGGCCGCGTTGGTCAGCGCCCCCTTGGCGATGCCCTCTTTCCAGTGACCGCTGCTGACGATGACCAGCCCGGTGATCGCACAGACCACCACCGTGTCCCAGAAGGTGGCGGTGGAGGACACCATCGCCTGCCGCACCGGATTCCGCGTCTGCGCCGCCGCCGCCACGATGGGGGCGCTGCCCAGACCCGACTCGTTGGAGAACAAACCACGAGCAATGCCTGACTGCACCGCCTGCTTGATCGTGGCGCCGAGGAAACCACCCACCGCCGCCTGACCGGCGAAGGCACCGTTCCAGATGTCGCTGAACGCCTGGGGCAGGAGACTGGCGTTTTTGATCAAAATCAGGATGCAGCCGATGAGGTAGCCCACCGCCATGATCGGCACGAGAAACCCGCAGACTTTGGCGATGCTCTTCACCCCGCCGAGGATCACGGCTCCCGTGATCGCCGCCATCACCAGACCAGCCACCCAGCGCAGGACGCTTTCAGCCTCCACCCCCGGCTTCACCCATTCCTTGAGTGTTTCGACGACGGCATTGGCCTGGAACATGTTCCCGATGCCAAAGGCGGCGATGCAGGTGAAGGCCGCAAAGACAATGCCCAGCCACTTCTGGCCCATGCCACGCTCCAGCGCGTACATCGGGCCGCCGGCATAGCTGCCGTCCGGCATCTGCACGCGATACTTCACCGCCAGCACGGCTTCCGAATACTTGGTGGCGATACCAAACACGCCGGTCAGCCACATCCAAAACACCGCGCCAGGACCACCGGTGGCCACCGCACTGGCCACGCCGATGATGTTGCCGGCACCAATGGTCGCCGCGAGCGCGGTCATGAGCGCCCCGAACTGCGACACATCGCCCTCGCCCTCTTTTTTGCGTGAGAAGGACAGTTTGATCGCCTGCGGCATGAAGCGCTGGATAAAACCGGTGCGGAAGGTCAGGAACAAGTGCGTGCCAAAGAGCAGCACGATGAGGATCGGAATGTCCAAAATGTAGCCAGCCCAACCAGACACTTGCAGTTTAAAAATGGAGGCAAAGGAAGCCCCCCAGACGAGATCGGTGAGTTCAGAGGCGAATTTGGCGAAGTCCATGTGTCGTTTTAGCGGGCTGGCACGGCTTTCGCCAAGCACAAAGAATGCCCCGTCCGCATTTCTCCTGCCTCCGGGCGTTTTTTTCTCACGATGACATTCTCATTGCGTTCATTCCGCCCTCGCCGCTATCCTCGTGGCCCATTAATCCAACCATGAAGCCCTCGCTCTTCCCCAACCGTCGTACGTTCCTCCGTAACACCGCCGCCACCGCTGGTGGTATTTTCTTCCCCAACCTCATCCTCGGCCAGGAGGGTGGCGTCAAAAAACTCAACGTCGCCGGCATCGGCGGCGCGGGTGGCAAGGGCGCGTCTGACATCGGCATCGCGGCCAAGGGCGCGAACGTCGTCGCCATCTGCGACGTGGACCGTGACCGCCTCAAGAAGGCGCAGACGCTGTATCCTGACGCGAAGATGTTCGAGAGCTTCCGCGAGATGTTTGAGACCCTGGGCGACAAGATCGACCTGGTGACCGTCTCCACCCCCGATCACGCGCATTACCCCGCCGCGATGGAGGCCATCAAGCGTGGCAAGCACGTCTGCGTGCAGAAGCCCCTCGTGAACCGCATCTGGGAGGCCAACGAGCTTCACAAGGCCGCCGGCAAAATGGGAGTCAAGACGAACATGGGCAACCAAGGCCACACCGGCAAAGGCATCCGCTTCCTCAAGCAGTGGGTCAGCGAGGGCATCGTCGGCAACGTCCAAGAAATCCACGTCTGGACCAACCGCCCCATCTGGCCGCAGGGAAACGAGGCCAAGGCCAAGTACACCCCCGGTGAGCTGCCCGCGAGCCTCAACTGGGAGTCCTGGCTGGCGCAATGCCCGTCCATCCCCTTCACCAACGGTCTGCATCCCTTCGCCTGGCGCGGCCATGCCGAATACGGCGCCGGAGCCATGGGCGACATGGGCTGCCACCTGCTCGACGGTCCCTTCTGGGCCTGCGGTCTTGGCGAGCCCTATAAAATGGAAGCCGAGTGCGATGAACTCACCGATGTGAGCTGGCCGAAGTCCTCCCACGTCGTCTGCTACTTCAAGACCGAGAAGTACGGCGAGATCAAACTGCACTGGTATGAAGGCAGCCGCAAACCCGAGCGTCCGGCCGAACTCGAGGCCGACCGCGACTGGGACAAGATCAAAGGCGGCTTCATCCTGCGTGGCGACGCCGGTGTGATCCTCAACACCGACGACTACTGCGGCAGCCCGCGCCTCATCCCGAGCACCAAGATGACCGACTTCCTCGGCGGCAAATCGCCTGAGTTGAAGATCGAGCAGTCCATCGCCGAAGGCGAGCCGCAGCTTGAGCTCGTCCGCGCCATCGAGCAGAACAAGATCTGCGGCAGCAACTTCGACTACTCAGTCCCGCTGACGAAATTCTGCCTCCTCGGCAATCTCGCCATCGCCAACCCAGGCAAAGTCATCAACTGGGACAGCAGCAAGCAGGAATCCGACAACGCCGACGCCAACAAGCTCCTCAAGCGCACCGCCGTCCGCGACGGCTGGGATTACAGCTCCGAGAAGGTCTAAATCGAGCCTCGCTCGTTTCATCCGCTCCCTACATCGCCCGGCAGCCCACGCTGCCGGGCGATTTTTTTTGGATGCGTCTCCTCGTAGATACCATGTGGGCGCAAGCCCGCCCGACACTCAACGCTCGTTCTGCCAACGCACACCCGAGAGAAGGCCGGGCTGTCGCCACAGCCGTCCTGCTTTGCTGCCGGGCGATTTTTTTCAGCCGCAAAGTGTGCGCGGCAGCAGCGGCTCTGGAGGGAAGAATGGAGAATGGCGGAACTCACCTCTACCGACTCCCGTCCCCCAAAACTCATTTATTCTGTAACAAACACACTCCCGCAGGCTTCTACCCGATGTCATGCTCAACCACTCCCCAGTCTCCTCCCCTGCCCTGACGCTTCGCCTCGGGTTTCTTGCCGTGGTTTCGGTCTCGCTCGCCGCCTCGTCGAAACTGCCGCCCAGCGAGGTCAAAATCACCGAGGACGGCCAGTACCGCCGCATTCAGGCCAATGGCATTCCCGATCATGAGCCGGGCCAGTTCCCCAACCGCAACAATCCCAACTCCATCTCCGCGCAGCACTACGACTACAAGGTGCCGCTGAATCCCAAGCTCGCGCCCCAGCCCGTGCCCTACCGCATGCAGCCCTTTGGCATCGCGGTGAACGGCGTCGTGTTCGATCCCTTCGCCGCCGAATGGTGGAAAGGCGATCCCGGCAGCGGATGGCAGTACGAACCGCATGGTGGGGCGATCAATCTCGGCCTCGACTCCAGCAATGCCCATGTGCAGCCCACCGGCGCTTATCACTACCACGGCATCCCGACCGGCCTGATCGACGCACTCAGCGGCGGCAAGCCGCAGGTCACACTCGTCGGCTGGGCGGCCGACGGTTTCCCCATCTACGGCCCCTGGGGCCACAGCGACCCGAATGATGCCAGCAGCCCGCTAAAAAAACTCGCCTCCGGCCATGTCATCAAATCCGGCAAGCGCCCGTCAGGCTCACCCGGCGGCAAATACGACGGCTCCTTCGTGCAGGATTACGAATGGGCGGCAGGCACCGGCGATCTCGACGCCAGCAACGGACGCTTCGGCAACACCCCTGAGTTTCCGCAGGGCACTTATCACTATGTGCTCACGGAGCAGTATCCCTTCATCCCGCGCCAGTTTGCCGGCACGCCGGACGCCAGTTTTGAACGTCGCGGTCCGCCCGGCGGCGGATTCGGCCCGCCGCCTGGGGGTCGTGGCCGACGCGGCGGTCCGGGCATGCGCCCGCCGCCACCCGGTTTCCCACCACCGCCGCCGTTCTGAAAAGTAGCGCAGTTGCTTCGCAACTGCTCCGAAGCATGTTGCACAGCAACAGGACTACTTTGCCTCCACCCGCACCGCCGAGTGCTTGTAGCTCGGCTGGCGGCTGTGTGGATCAAACGACGCGTGCGTGAGCTGGTTCACCCGGGCATCGTGCATCGGCAGATAAACCTCGCCGGGTTTCACGCAGGAGGTGATGCGGGCTTTGGGAGTGATTTCAGCGCGCTTGGAGATGACGCGCACCTTCGCGCCATCACGGATGCCGAGCCTGGCCGCGTCGGCTGGATTCAGATCGAGCATCAACTCCTCTGGCATCATTTTCGCCAGCACCGCTGATTTCCCGGTGCGCGTCTCCGTGTGCCACTGCGCGCTCGTGCCGCGGCCTGTCATCAAAATGAACGGAAACTCCGCGCTGCGCTGCTCCGGCGCTGCCACGGGCGCATCAAACACAAACTTCGCCTGCTTGTCCGGCGTGAAGAACTTCCCATCCTCAAACAGCCGCCGCTCTTTCCAACTTTGAACTTTGAACTCAGAACCTTGAACTCGATTGAGCGGCCACTGCACGCCGCCTGATTTCCGCACCATCTCATAGCCGTCGATGCCGGTGATGTCACATGGCTGCCCTTCCGAGCAGCGCTGCAACACGCGGAAGACCGCTTCTGGCGTCTGCCAGCCGCGAAACAAATCCTCACAGCCCCAGTAGTGGGCAAGGAGACGGAAAATGTGGAAATCGGCCAGTGCCTGTCCGGGTGCGCGACGTACTTTCGGGCTGTAGCCGATGCGGCGCTCGCTGTTGATGAAGCAGCCTTCCTTCTCGCCCCAACCGGCGGCTGGAAGCACGAGATGAGCGCGTTTCGCGGTCTCAGTGGTGCAGTACATGTCCTGCACGACGAGGAAGTCGAGCTTGTCGAGGATGCGGTTGATCTCGTTCTGGTCGATCCACGAGTGGCTTGGATTCGTGGCGACAAACCAGACGGCCTTCACCGTGCCCTCGTCCGCCGCTTTGATGATTTGATCATACGCGAGGCTGGGCCGGTCCGGGATGCGCTCCACGGGAATGCCCGTGGCGGCGGCGATCTTCTCACGATGCCTCGGATTGCGAAAATCGTGACCGCCGAGCAGGGTCGTGGTGTTCGAGAACAAGCGCGATCCCATCGCGTTGCACTGGCCGGTGATTGAATTGGCTCCCGTGCCGGGTTTGCCAATGTTGCCCGTCATCAACGCGAGATTGATGATGGCCTGGGCCGTGCGCGTTGCCTGATGGCCTTGATTGACGCCCATCGTCCACCAGAAGGAGACGCGGGGCGTTCCAGTGATGATCGTTTTTGCAAAATGGACGAGGCGCTCGGTACTGATGCCGGTTTCTTCAGCAACCCGATCCGGCGTGAAGTCGGCGACGAATTTTTCGAAGTCCTCAAAGCCGTTGGTGTTTTCGCGGATGAACGCCTGATCGAGTCCGCCATCGCGAATGATGAGATGCGCGATGCCGTAGAGCAGCGTGAGATCGCTCTTGGGCTTGATGGCGTAATGCTGCGTGGCCGCCATCGCGGTCTCCGTCGTGCGTGGATCAATGACGATGATCTCCGGGTTGCGCTGATTGCGCAAAACACGCTGCCACATGATCGGATGCGCAATGCACGGATTCGCGCCGACGAAGACGAGCACGTCGCTCTCCTCAAAGTCGGCGTAGGTGAAGGGCGGCGCGTCGAAGCCGAAGCTCTCCTTGTAGGCGGTGACGGCGGTGGCCATGCATTGACGCGTGTTGCCATCACCGTGGAGGATGCCCATGCCAAATTTTGCCAGAGCGCCGAGGAAGGCCATCTCCTCGAACATGATCTGGCCGGTGCTGAGGAACGCGGCGGCCTCTGGACCATGCTTGTCGAGGATCTCGCGCATCTTCTCGCAGAAGTATTTGAGCGCGGTGTCCCAATCGACCGGCTGGCCATGCAGCAGCGGCATGGTGGCACGATCCGGCGCATCGAGCACCGTGAGAGCTTCCCAGCCCTTCGGACAGGCGGTGCCGAGATTGACGGGATAGTCGGGATCAGGCGTGAGATTGATCGCCTCGCCGTCCTTGAGATGAATCTTCAAGCCACAGCCCGTGGAGCAAAAGCCACAGATGGCCTTCGTGGTGGCGTCCGGCACCAAACGCGACGGCACCTGGCCGAGGCCGAACTTTGCCGGCTCACGGACGAGATCGGAGGTGAGCGGTCCATCCCACTCGCGAAAGGTCATGGCAGGTGCGGTGATCATGGTCAGTTTCCTGGCATTTTGAAGCCTGCGGCGGCGGTGAAGAAGTAACGACGCTCAATGAGCTGGCTGCCAAAGGTGAGCAGCAGCGACAGCAGGAGCATCCAGTGCGCGGAAGCACCGGCGGAAATCAGCACAGGAATCATGAGACCCGTCATGATGAGGGATAGACCGCGCACTTCGAGGTGATGCGACAGATGCTTCTGCATCACACGCGCCGATTTGTGCCATGGGGAGGTTTCATCCTCCAAAGCGAGGCGAAAACGCGAGATTTCCCAGATCGAAAGGCTCCAGCGCAGCAGCACTTTGATCGCCATCGCCCAGTAAACAGCCACGATGCCGAACCAGATCCACACCGCCGAGCAAACGCAGGCTCCAAGCAGCAGCATCGTGCCGCAGAACTTGCCTGCGGTCATGGTCAGCGACCAAAACGGCCGGCGCGTGTCCACATAGACCATCACGGAGCACCACACGGCCACCAAGGCTGCGACAGCGGTGCCTGTGACGGCAAGGCGCATCCATTCAAGATTTCCAAGCCACCACGTCGCCGCGATCACAGCACCACCGCCAGGCAAAGCGCCGAAGGCGATGATCTCGCGCGACAACCAAGACTTCCGCCAGCCGAGGAACGCACGCCATGCTTTCAACGGCTGGCCGAGATGCAACACACTCAGGGCGATGCCAGCGAGACCGATGACCAGCGCCGCAGCACTCGTGATCGCGGCCTGCTGCAAGGTGAGCGCGTTCATCCACATCGCCACGGAGCAGCCGATGAAGGTTCCGGCGCTCATCTGCGTGAGCAAGAGCATCCAGGCGAGCGGTTCGTGACCGTGATCGAGTTCGATGCGGCCTGCATCCGCCGCTTTGGCGGCTGAGGGAACCGGCTTTTCCGAGATGTAGGCCGTGGTGGGCCGCGTGTAGCTCGAATCGAAGGCACCGGTGATGATCTGACCACGATCCGGCACGGCATCGAGTTTCACGACCTTGATCTTGATGGCCTCATTCGGACAAGCTTGCACACAGGCGGGCGCCTCACCTTCGGCGAGGCGGCCCTGGCACATGTCGCACTTGCGTACGATGCCGCGCTTCAGATTGAACTTCGGCACGTCATACGGGCACTTCAGGATGCAGTAGCTGCAGCCGATGCATTGGTCATCGAGATGCCGCACGATGCCGGTGACAGGATCTTTGTCATAAGCGAGCACCGGGCAGCCCTCAGCGCAGGCGGGATCAGCGCAGTGATGACACGCGGTGGTGACGGTTTGCAGATAGGGCTGCTTTCGTGTGCCGACGAGCAGTCCCATGTCGCGCCAGGATTCGCCTTCATCGAGGCCGTTGAGCGAGTGGCAGGCCGCCACACAGGCCTTGCAGCCGGTGCAGGCATCGAGATTCACTTCAAAGCCATACTGCTCGCCAGGATTCGGCTTCGAGAGCGGAATGAGATGCGTGAAACGCTCACGAACAGATTTGGAGTCGTACTCGTCGGAGAAGAGGGCGACGGGTGTGCGGAGCGTCTGTTGTTCACGAAGGGTCGCCTCAAGAATGCCAACGGCGGAGCCACCAGACGAAACCGAGCGCTCCAGGTCGCACATCATGGCTCAGATGCTGAAGACCTCCTGAAGCTGGCCCACGGTGTGGCGATTGCAGAATGCGTGGAAGGACTCGTCGCCTTCACGTTTGTCGAGATAACCTTTGAGCATCGCTTCAAGCGTGATGCCGAGGCTTTCAAATTCGACACCGCTGAAGATCTGACGACCAATTTTGCGGTTCTCACCAAAGCCTCCGCCAACGGTGATGTGGTAGCCTTCGCCGCTCTCGGATTTCACCTTGGTGCCGAGCAGGCCGATGTCGCCCATGAAGTGCTGGGCACAGGAGTGGGCGCAGCCGGTGAAGTGGACATTGACCGGCTGGTCGAGCTTCACGCGCTTGTCGAGATAGTCCATCATGGCGATGGCGTGGCCCTTCGTGTCGCTGGCGGCAAATTTGCAATACTTGTTGCCGGTGCAGGCGATGAATCCGTTGCGCAGATGCGAAGTTTCGCAGGGGAAGCCGAGTTTCTTCAAGGACTTCGCCACGGTGGCGGCATAGGCCGTTTTGACGTTCGGGATGATGAAGTTCTGCCAGACGGTGAGCCGAATTTCGCCACTGCCGTAGCTGTCCGCGAGATCAGCGACGCGTTCGAGCTGCTTGGAGGTCATTTGCCCCACCGGAACGGTGGCACCGACATACACGAGGCCATCCTGCTTCTGCGGGTAGGTGCCGACGTGCGAGTGACCTTGCTGTGAGAACGTGCGCTTCTCCTGGATGGCAGAATCGGGAGCAAGACGCGTCAGTTTGAAGGGCAGCAGCTTTTCTGTCTCGGCGAGAACGCCATCGAGACCTTTGTCTTCGATGACATACTTGAAGCGTGCCTTCTTGCGGTTGGTGCGGTCGCCGAATTTAATGAAGACGCGCAGCAGGGCGACCATGACATCATTGAGCTGCTCGGGCTTCACGATGACGCCCCAGTCACTGGCGAAGGTCTGATGGCCGGTGACACCGCCGAGGGCGATGCGAAAATAGACGCCAGGCTCGATGCCTTCGCTGTTCTCACCGATCTTCACGGCGCTGGCACCGATGTCATTGGTGTCCTCGACGGCGGAAATGATTCCGCCGCCATCGTAGGCGATGTTGAACTTGCGCGGGAGATCGTAGAACTCTTTCGTGCCGATGATGAGCGTGGCGAGCTCGTTCACGAGCGGACGCACGTCGATGATCTCATGCGGATCATAACCAGCGCACGGGTTCATCGTGATGTTGCGGATGTTGTCCGCGCCCGCGCCCTTGGAATGAAGACCGCAGCCTTGAATGCGACGCAGCACTTCCGGGCAGTTTTTCGGCTCGATGAGACGAATCTGAAAATTATTCCGCGTGGTGATCTGGATGTAGCCCGTGGTGAGTTCACGCGCGATGGCGGCGATCTCGCGAAGCTGGTAGCTCTTCACCACGCCACCCGGGATGCGCAGGCGGCACATGTAGCCATCTTTGACCGGGTTCAGCCAGAACAGGCCGTTCCACTTGTAACGAAAAACCGATTCGGGCTCGGGTTTGGAATTCCATCGCGCATCCATGACGAGCTGCTCGATGGCATCAAAGGGATGCAGCTCGCGCTTGATGCGCTCTTCCTTGGTAAGGTCGTCGAGCGACGGACCTGCGGGTGCGGCGGCAGGAGCAGGCGCGAGATCGCCGAAGGACACGCCACCAGCGGCGATGCCGGCGAAGAAACCTTCGAGATAACGTTGTTGCTCCGGGGAGAAGCCCTCGGCCGGTGATGAGGCCATCACTGGACTTGATTTGGGAGGTTCGGAGGCAATACTCATGGGATGAACGATCTCGAACTGGTTTTCCAAGTGCGTCCGGCTGACGAAGGCGGTTTCACTGCCAATTGCCGCCTCCCTGAGGGGTTGATCGCGACACAAGGGGATTCCTGGGAGGAGCTCGAATCCATGGTGAAAGATGCGGTGAACTGCCATTTTGCAGACGCTTCACTGAAACCCGGACGAATCCGGCTCCACCTGGAAGAGGACCGTATTTTAGAGGCGGCATGAAACTGCCCCGCGACCTGACCGGAGACGAGCTGCTGCGCGGGCTGAAACGCATCGGTTATTTGTTGGAGCGGCAGGCGGGCAGCCACATGATCCTGAAATGCGATTCTCCGAGAACGCATTCGGTGACTGTGCCGAATCACAAGCCTATCAAGGTGGGCACGCTCTCCTCGATTCTGCACGAGATCGCGTTGCAACGAAGCTTGAGCGTGGAGGCTTTGCTCGGCGAGTTGAAACTGTGAAGGCTCAATAGACATCGCGGGCATAGCGTTTCTCCTTTTTCATTTGGGCGACGTAAGCTGCGGCTTCGTCGGCGGATTTGCCTCCGGCGGTCTGAATGATGTTGTGCAGGGCTTCATCCACGTCTTTGGCCATGCGCTTGGCATCACCGCAGACGTAGAAGTGCGCGCCTTCCTCAAGCCATTGCCAAAGTTCGCTGGCGGCCTGCATCATGCGGGTCTGGACGTAGATCTTCTCCTCTTGATCGCGGCTGAAGGCGGTGTCGAGACGAGTGAGATGGCCTTTCTGGACCCACTCAATGATCTGGTCGTGGTAGAGGAAGTCGGTGGCGCGTTTTTGATCACCGAAGAAGAGCCAGTTTTTTCCAGGGGAGGCGGTGGCCTCGCGTTCTTCGAGGAAGGCGCGGAAAGGCGCTATGCCGGTGCCGGGGCCCACCATGATGACCGGCTTCGAGGTGTCAGCAGGCAGGCGGAAGTGATTCGCCGCGTGGAAGTAGATGCCGGTGGTGTCTCCAAGCGCGAGACGGTCGGACAGGAAGGTGGAGGCGACTCCTTTGTGCGGCACACCATCGGCGCTGTAGCGCACAGCGGCGATGCAGAGATGCACTTCCTCAGGATACGCCTTGAGGCTGGAGGCGATGGAGTAGAGACGCGGCTGGAGCTTTCGGAGATTTTCGATGAAGGCGGCGAGCGTGAGACCAGCTCCGGGAGTTTTGCCGAGCAGATTGCGGACTTCATAGTGCTTCAGGAGCGCATCGCGCAGTGAAGCAGCACCGCCATCGGGCAATGCGACTTCAGCATTGGGATCGAAACCATGAGCGACGATGATGGCATCGACAACTTCGGGACAGTTTTGGACATAGACGCCGAGGGCATCTCCAACTTCATAACTGAGGCCGGAACCAGCGAGCGAAAGAGCGATGTGATGCGTGTCTTTAGCGCTGCCACGGGCGTTGAGATTGACGTTGGCGACGAGCTTGGCTTGGAAAGGGTTTTTCTTGGTGAAGCCGGTCTCTTCGGGCTCAGCCATCGCAGTCGTTGCCTCGGTGGAACCGGTCAATGCGGTGAAGGCGGCGCTGGACCACTTCTTCGCGAGATCGTCGAAGTCCACATCGCAATCGACACGCTCGGTGATGCGTGTGGCACCGAGTTCGGCGAGGCGGGCGTCGAGTTTCTTGCCGGCGAGGCAGAAGGTGTCGCCGTAGTTTTTGTCGCCGAGGGCGAGGACGCTGAATTTGACGGTGTCGAGCTTCGGGCTGCTGCCATTCTGGTTGATGCTGTCCCAGAAGGAGAGGGCATTGTCCGGCATGTCGCCCTCACCCCAGGTACTGGTGATGACGAGGACGTTCTGTTCTTTGACGAGATCGGCAGGTTGCAACGAATCGAGGCCCGCGGCTCGCGCCGTGAAACCCCGACTCGTTGCTTCCCTGGCCAGCCGCTTGGCCAAACTTTCCGCGTTGCCGCTCTGACTGCCGAAGGCGATGAGCAGCGGGCGTTTTGACTCCGCCGGGGCAGACATGCCGGCGGGAACTCCACGATTCAGCACACCGGCGAGAAAGCCATTGAGCCAGGCGCGTTGTTCGACGCTGAAGGGAGCATTGTCAGGAATGAGGGGGACGTGTGTCATTGCGGCGGAGGAAAAAGGTTCACTTCTGACTGAGCAGCTTGAATACCAGCCAGAGCGTGGTGATCAGAAAAATGAAGAAGCCGGTCTTGTAGAAGGCGAGCGGGTTGCGCTCCAGCAGCGGGGTGTCTTTCTCAAAGAACGGCTGCACGCGGTCGGGATGCGCGAGATCGTGCGCCAGTTCGGAGCAGTGCTGATAGCGGCGTTCCGGCTTGATGGCGATGGCACGGTGAATGACGGCCTCCAGCCATGAAGGGATGTTTGGATTNNAAAGGCGCTTCGCGTGATGAAAAACAGGCGTCTGGAAGCGCTCGATCTGGCCGTAGGGCAGTTTCCCGGTGAGCGCCTGATATAGCGTGACGCCGATGGCGAAGATCTCCGTGCGCTCGCTGATGGGCGCGCTGTGAAAACGCTCTGGAGCGAGATAGCTGGCCGTTCCTGCGCGTGAGGAGACGGAGAAGATGGCGGCTGCGCTGCCGAGATCAACGAGCTTGAAGCTCAGACTCGTATAGTCGCCGATGCAGAGGATGTTTTCCGGTTTGATGTCGCCATGAACGAGATCGAGGCGCAGCAGTGTCTGCGCGGCATCGCCGAGGAATTTGCCGAGCGCGATGGCGGAGTCCACGGAGAGCATGCGCTCACGCAGCACGGCATGGAGGCTGGGCGCGTCGGCAAACTCCATGACGTAGTAGCGCATGGTCTGTCCGGTCGGCTCATAAGCGCGGACAAAGTGCGCGGACTGCGCACGGGTGGCGTTCCAGGTCTCGTGCGTGAATGCCTCAAGGTGCTGCGGGCTGTCGATGGCTTCGACGGGAGCGAACTTGATGACGACGCGCTGGCCGTCTTTTTCAGCCAGCCAGACGCGGCTGGTGCCATAGAAAGAGCGCAGCAGCTCGTAGCCGTCGATTTGATCCCCTTTGTTCAAAGCGGCGGGAATGGTCAGGGTGCGGGCATTCATGGCGTGAAGTCGGCCGGTTTGATGAATGTCGAGCACGAGGGCGCTCATGTCGTCGAGCGTTTCCGCCTTCGCCTTCTGGCGCGCGGCCAGCACGATGCTGCGCGCGGAACTGCGGAGGGCAAGGGCCGCGGTGAGATCGTCGTTGGAGATGTGATTGGAGACGCCGTCGGAACAAAGCATGGCGACATCGCCGTCTTGCAGGGTGGCGGTGAAGCAAAACGGCTCGGCGTCCTCACTCATGCCCAGGGCGCGGGTGAGGATGTGGGAGCGCTCCGCTTCGACATGCGCGGTGGAAAGCGTGCGCAGAGTGCCATCGCGCCAGAGACAGACGGTGGAGTCACCCAGATTGATGCCATGGAGAGTGTCTCCCTCGATGACCACGGCGGCGAGCGTGGCAACCATTTCGGTGCGCTCGTAACGCACCTGCGATTCCTGATACAGTGTGCGGTTGAGGACGCGGGCAAACGTGCTGAGCGCCTGCTGTGGCGACCATGCGCGCGGGCGGGCGCTGTAATGCTCGATGAGCGATCCGACAGCACGCTGGGCGGCTTCACGCGCGGGTTCGCCGCTACCTGCACCATCGCTGAGCACCGCAATGACCGTTTGATTCCACGACCGCACGTCGAAGGCGTCCGAGGAGGGAGTTCCCTCTTCGCTGGCCATGCCGTAGCTGGTGGTGAGAATTTTCATCGCTATAAACGTGCTTTGAATCAGATGCGGGCCTCAGCCATCGCGCCCCAAGTCGTGCGCCAGCGCAGTTTGACGAGATTGAGACCGATGAGGGCGAGGATGCAGAGAGCGGCGAAGGCGAGCAGGCCAACGTGATAGGTGCCGGTGAGGCCCTTGGAATAACCGAGCGAGCTGGCGAGTAAAAAGCCACCAAGACCACCGCCGCAGCCGACAAGACCGGTCATGACACCGATGTCCTTGGCAAAACGCTGCGGCAGGAGCTGGAAGACCGATCCATTGGCCATGCCGAACGCCCCGGAGGCGAGGAAGAAGCCCGTCGCGCACAGCGGCAGTGATCCAGCATAGGCGGCCAGCACGAGTGAAAGCGCGGCGACGATGAAGAAGACATGCAACGCACGAATGCCACCGAGGCGATCGGCCAGCGCACCCCCGACGGGGCGGCCCAGCGCACCGACGAGCGTGCAAAAGGCGGCCCACGAGCCTGCCGCGACTGGTGTGAGATGAAACTCGGAGGTGAAGTAGATGATGAGCGATGCGGCCAGGCCGGAGAAGCCGCCGAAGCTGATGGTGTAGAAGAAGCAGAACCAGTGCGCGTCTTTTTCCTTCAGCAGGTTCACATAGTCCTTCGGCGTCTTCTTTTTCACCTTCACGACCGCTTCTTTGGAGAAAATCATATAGACGACGAGCACAAGCAGCAACGGGATGAGCGCGAGGCCGAACACGGCATTCCAGCCATACGCGGCAGCGAGTCGTGGCGCGAGGATCGCATCAATGACGACGCCGACGTTCCCGGCTCCAGCAAGGCCAAGGACGAGGCCCTGCATGTTCGGCGGATACCAGCGGCCGGCCTGCGGCAGCGCCACGGCGAAACTGGCGCCCGCCACACCAAGCACCAAGCCAAGCATGAGCGTGTGGGAGAACTGATGCAACCCGGTGAGCCAGGCGGTGGTCATGCCCGCGATGACGATGAGCTGGGCGATGATGCCGGTGTTCTTCGCGCCGATGCGGTCCACCAGCATGCCAAGCAGGATGCGGATGAAAGCGCCGGAGAGATAGGGGACGGCAACCATGAGGCCTTTTTGTTCAGGGGTGAGATGCAGCGTGCTGCCGATCTGCGCGCCAAGCGCGCCAAGGATGGTCCAGACCATGAAGCTGACATCGAAGTAGAGGAAGGCGGTGAGCAGCGTGGGCCAGTGGCCGCAGGTTTTAAGGTCGGAAAATTTCATCAAGGAGCTTGGTTGCTCCCATCTCACTAGCCGCAGGCGTGCCAACTCTGACCCTGCCATCAAATAGCGTCTTGAATCTTTTTTATGATATTGATGAATGGTTCTCATCCATCTTGACCCGCATGCCGGGTGTCATCTCCCGGGCATGCGGGCAAAAGGAGAAGTCAGATCAGAAATCGATCTGAAGCTGGACGTAGCCGAAATGGGCATCGTCGGAGGCGCCGGTGTTGGCGAGGTAGTCACCCGCCATGAAGTAAGAGTAGCCCGCCTGAATGGCAGTGTGCGGGTTGAGCTTGTAGATGGCGGTGAGATCGATCTCCTGGCCGCGGAAGCTGCTGGCCGAAGTCGAGGCGGCATTGACCGGACGCACACGGGTGACGCCGTTCACGCGATACCATGCGTCTGCGGTGTTCGCCATCCAGTAGAGGTGGTAGTCCACCATGACCTTCAGCTTGGCCGTGGGGGAGAAGCTGATGTTAAGCTGCGGATTATGCATGTTTATCCAACCCGTGGTGTCCATGTAGCCGTAGAACAGGTGGTTCGTGGGATACAGGTTCTGGAACGTGCTCAAGTCGCCGTCGTTCGGATCACCGTCACCGGTGCTGTAGTTGTATTGGATTCCGATGCGTGGCTTCCATGAGTTTTTGAGCCAGTTGTGGCCGATGCCCCAATGCCCCGCAAAAGCGCTCAGATTCCGGCCAGAAACCTCACCGGTTTGATAAGCCATTTCGGTTTCATAGTCCCAGCCGCCGAGTTTGGCGGGGTCACCTTTCCACAAGGTGCCAAAGGTCAGGAAACTGGTGTCTCCAAGAACTGGGCCGAAGCTGGCATTGCCATCATCGCTCTTGTGGAAGACGTAGAAGTCAGTGGTCTTGTTGATGGGAACGAAGAGGGTGGAGAAGTAGAGACCGCTGAAAACGTCATTCTGCGCCTCGTCGTTGTCGAGAAACGGCGACTGGTTCCACATATGGTCACGAAACGCGACCGGGGAGGAGACAAACGCGTCCAAAGACCACTTTTGCGCGGTGTAGCGGAGCTTCACGGCGTCAAACGTGCGCGCCTGGTTGAGCCACTCAAGCGGCCCGACGAGACGTTGGTCGCCATAGCTGAGGAACTGACGGCCGATTGTGCTGCTGAGTCCTTTTTTGATGTTTCCGATCTGCACATACGCCTTGAGGACATCGAAAACGTCATCTCCCTCCGCAGCGGACACGCCGATCTCATTGGGACGGCTGCCGCCGAGTTCGCGCACGTCCTGGCCCTGGATGTAGAATTTGAGCCATGGGTTCACATCGTAACCGAGACCCAAGCGAAAGCGCTGGAGGAGCCATGAAGCGTCCTGCGGGCCATTGATGGCACTGTTGAAATCGAAGTTATTATCGCGGACCTCGAAGCGCATTTTTTCCTGCACATCGACAGCGAGTTTGCCGAACTTGATGGGCGCGTAGGTGGGCGGCGGCGGGACTAATGTGAAGCCTGGCACTGGTGGCGGTGGTGCGGTTTTCGCAGCGGGAGCTTGAGCGAGAGCTAGCGAGGATGTCGCCAGCAATATCGGGATGAGCCTTTTCATGTGTTTTATGGGGTGTGGTGTTCGTTGGCTACGCGGCGGCTGTAGGGAAAGGGAAGGCATGGGCGTCCAGTTCGGCGGCCATGTCAGGAGAGGGTTTGAACGCAGGTTCGCGACTCGGGCGGATGTGCGACTTGTCGTTGAGGAAGGTGATGAGGCGCTCGCGCAGCTCGTAGTAGCGCGGGTCTTCCATGATCTCCTTGCGACTTCTCGGGCGCTCGAAGGGAATCTTCAAAATGTCGCCGACCTCGGCCTCGGGACCGTCGGTCATCATCACGACGCGATCTGAGAGGAAAATGGCCTCATCGACATCATGCGTGACCATGAGCGTGGTGATGCGGTTGCGACGCCACAGCTCTAGCAGCACCTCCTGAAGCTCATAGCGTGTGAGCGAGTCGAGCATGCCAAAGGGTTCGTCGAGCAGCAGCATTTTCGGCTGAAGGGCAAACGCGCGGGCAATGCCGACGCGCTGTCGCATGCCCTGCGAGAGCTCACGGGGATATTTGTGCATCGCCTCACCCAATCCGACGATGGTGAGGTAGTACTCGGTCATCTGACGGCGCTCGGCCTTGCTGGCGGTGAAATAGACCTGGTTCACACCAAGCATGACGTTTTCAAAGGCGGTCATCCACGGCAGTAGGCAGGGCGCCTGGAAGACGATGCCGCGATCCGGGCCGGGGCCGACCGCTTCTTTGCCGGCCAGAATCATGTTGCCTTTGCTGAGTTCGCTCAAACCGGCGACCATCATGAGCACGGTGCTCTTGCCGCAGCCGGAGTGACCGATGAGCGTGGTGAACTCGCCCTCCTTGAGCTTGAGGTTGAAGTTTTTGACGATCGTCGCGGGGCCTTTCGGCGTGTCGTAGATCTTCCAGAGCCGGTCCAGTTCGAGCATGGGTGCGGTTTTCATGCGGCCACCTCCACTTCTTCACGTTGGTTGTCCGAGCGGCGCTTCGGACCGCTGCGATTGAGGAATTGAAGCGAGTTCACGTAATTGAGGTCTTCAGGAAGGATGTCGGGCAGGCTGAGCTTCACGCTGGTTTTCGATTTCGTGCGTCCTTTGGCGTCGAGGAGCGTGGTGATGAGCTGCGTGCGCAGCTTCTTGAAGCGCGCGTCGTGATTGATGGCCCTGCGATCTCGCGGACGCTCCATGTCCACGATCATCGGCTCGCCAAGAGTCGCAGGAGATGTCGGCAGCAGAGGGATGACCTTGTCGGCGACGAGGATGGCCTCGTCGGGGTCGTTGGTGATCCAGATGACGGTCGTCTTGTTGTTCAGCCAGATGTCGGCGATCTCATCCTGGAGCTGGGCGCGAGTGAGAGCATCGAGAGCGCTCAAGGGTTCGTCCATGAGCAGCACCTTCGGCTGCATGGCGAGGGTGCGGGCCACGGAAACACGCTGGCGCATGCCTCCTGAGAGCTCTTTGGGCAGCTTGTGTGCCGCAGGCGTCAGCTTGACCATCGCGATGTATTTCGCGATGTGCGCCTTGCGTTGCTCCTTGGTCCAGTCTTTGAAAACTTCATCCACTGCGAGCGCGATGTTTTCCTCCACGTTGAGCCAGGGGAGCAGCGAGTAGTTTTGAAACACCAGGCCACGATCAGGGCCTGGGCCGGTGATGGCCTCACCTGAGATCATGGCCGTGCCCGTGTCAGGCTTCACCAAGCCGGAGATCAGATTGATCAGCGTGGATTTGCCCGATCCCGAGTAACCGACGATGACGACGAACTCGCCCTGCTCGACGGAGAGATTGATGTTCTTGAGCACTTCCGTGCGATTGTCAGGAGGTCCAAAGCCCTTGGAGGCACCTTTGATTTCGATAAGCGGCATACGAAATTTATGATTTACGATTTTTGATTT
>DNXB01000591.1 GCA_003506995.1 Verrucomicrobiales bacterium | reverse complement strand
ATTTCCGAGCGCTATTTCAACGGTTCACCGCGAAAGGCGCAAGGGCGAAATGCCCATGACAGCAAAAACTTTGTCCTCCAGCGCCAAACGCGGACATTCCACGGCTTGAAATCAACGCTTTGGGCACGAATCATCCCCCCGCCCATGCTCTCCTCCCTGTCTGAACTGCCTCAACGCAAGCTCTCCGGCCCCAAAATCGCCGTTCTCACCGCCTATGATTATCCCACCGGTCGCATGCTCGATGACGCGGGCATTGATCTCATTCTGGTGGGTGATTCGCTCGGCATGGTGGTGCATGGCCTGCCGGACACCACGGGTGTGACGATGGACATGATGCTCATCCACACTGCCTCCGTCTGCCGGGGCGTGAAACGCGCCCCGGTCATCGCCGACCTGCCCTTCGCCAGCTATCGCACGCCGGAAGAGGCCGTGGCCAATTCCAAACGCCTCATGGAGTGCGGTGCCTCCGCCGTGAAGCTCGAAGGCGGCGTCGCCATGCTGCCGCAAGTCCGCGCCATCATCGCCGCAGGCATTCCATTCGTCGGCCACATCGGCATGCTGCCGCAGAGCGTGAAGGAGGAAGGCGGCTATAAGAAAAAGGGCAAGACCAGCGAGCAGATCGACCGCCTCATCGCCGACGCACATGCCCTGGATGACGCCGGAGCCGTGGCGATGGTGTTGGAGAGCATCGTGCCCGAAGTCGCCACACAAATCACCAGTCTCGTCAAAGCCAGCACGATTGGCATCGGCGCCGGTTCAGGCACGGACGGGCAGGTTTTGGTCACGCCCGACCTGCTGGGCAGTTTTCCTTGGTTCAGGCCGCCGTTTGCCAAGGCCCGCGCCGATGTCGCAGGTGAAACCCTGCGGGCTGTGCGGGAGTACATCTCAGCAGTTCAGGAACCTTTGTCCTGACGGATGTCCGGCGTCTCGAACTCCATGCTGTGGATTTTCTCCGTCTCATGCGGCGTGGTGAGCACCTTCCAGATGCACCACGAGAAGAGGGAGACGACGATGCTCACGGAGAGCAGCATGACGAGAAGGCCGGCAGTGGTCATGGGGTGAAATGACGAATGTGGAATGACGAATGACGGAATTTAGGAATCCTCCCTCGGCAGTCCCTGCTGGGCACGGGCGTAGGCGCGGCTGCGACCGCTCAAGAGGCCGAAGAAGATGAAGATGGCCACCACGAGGGCGATGCTGAGTTGTGCGGTCGTGCTGGCCTTGTCACCGAACAGATCAGTGACGTAGTAGGACACGGCTCCGGCAGTGCCGGTGGTCAGATCGAAGCCGAAGATCTCCTTCAGCAGCCAGAGGGCGAAGATGAGCAGCAGGAAGCCCGGGCAGATCCACTTGATGATCGGACGGAAAATCCACGGCACCCTGATCGCCGCGCCCTGGTGCAGCTCGTCGAAACCTTTGTCGATGCCCCACTTCCAGCCAAAGATGATGATCTGGATGGTGGCGAGGATGAAGATGAGGAAGGTGCCGACCCAGAAGTCGAGGGTGTCGAGCGCCTTCAGGTCAGCGGTGAAGTAGAGCACGAAGCCGGTGCCAAAGGTCGTCAGCAGGCCAAGAATGGCCACGGAGACACGCCGACCGACCCCCAGGGCCTCCTCCAGGAAGGCGATGCCGGGTTGCAGCATCGAGATGGAACTCGTCACCGCCGCCAGGAACAGCATGAAGAAGAACGCGCCGCCGAAAAACGCCCCGGCAGGCATTTTCGAGAACACCAGCGGCAAAATCTTGAAGCCCAGCCCCACCCCCGCCTGCCCGGCCACCCCCGCGACGCCGAGAAACGCCACGGCGGCAGGCACCGTGATGAGACCGCCCAGCGCCACCTCGCAAAACTCGTTCGCGCTGCTCGCGGTGAGACCGCTCAGTACCACGTCGTCGTTTTTCTTCATGTAACTCGCATACACGATGATCACGCCGAACCCGACCGAGAGGCTGAAGAAAATCTGTCCCGCCGCCGCGAGCCACAGGCTCGGATTGGCGAGTTGCTTGATCACGCCGACCTCGCGCAGCTCCAAAGTGCCGCCACTGGCCGCGATCTCGGCTTTCGCCGCCTCAATGGCCGTCGCGCCGACGACTTCACGCGGCTTGTCCTCCGGCCCAGGCTGCGCTTTGACCACCATGACCTTCGTGGGGTTCCACAGGTAGCCGAGGCCGTTGACGACGTTGTCATGCGGCTTCGCGGCATCCGGCG
This sequence comes from Verrucomicrobiales bacterium, assembly GCA_003506995.1. Classification (GTDB taxonomy): domain Bacteria; phylum Verrucomicrobiota; class Verrucomicrobiia; order Verrucomicrobiales; family Verrucomicrobiaceae; genus Prosthecobacter. Next base: position 1,638 of record DNXB01000591.1, on the reverse strand, counting down.
CGCCGAGCGTGAGCACGCGCACCAGAAGCATGATGGCCAGCACGATCAGCGTCGGCATGGCGATCTTGCACATCTTCTCGATGCCGCCGAAGAGACCGCGATAGATGAGGTAGAAATTGAACACGAACACGCCCAGCAGCCACGGCAGCGCGCTGTGCCAGGAGAAGGCCAGCGCCGCAGCGTCGCCCGTGGCGCCGGTGAACTTGGCAAAGTAGCCCACCGTCTCGGTCGCGTCCTTGAGGTGCAAGTTGCCGCTCCAGAAATTCACCGCGTAGCCGAGGCACCAAGCCTCGATCATCACATAATACATGTAGATCACCACGGGCACGATGACGCCGATGATGCCGAGATACTTCGCCGCAGGGTGGCGCATGATGCAGGCGAAGGCTCCCGGCGCGGAATTGTAGCCGAGCTGCCCCGCATGCCGCCCCATCGCCCACTCCGCCCAGCCGATGGGCAGGCCGATGATGAGGAACGAGATCGCGTAGGCCAGCATGAAGGCTCCGCCGCCGTATTGTGCCGCGAGGCCTGGGAAGCGCAGAAAATTGCCCAAACCGACCGCGCTGCCCGCGACGGCCATGATGACTCCGAGACGTGATCCCCAGGCTTCTTTTTTCTGCGACATGGAAATGAGGTTAGGCAAGCCGCCGCGAAGCGACAAGCCGCAAATGCTTGCAGAAGCAAATCAGGGGCCGGAAATGCTGAAAACCGAGGCTACGACTGCTCGAACGCGTGCGCCACACGCAGCACGGTGGCCTCATCCAGGGCCTTGCCGACGATTTGGAGGCCGACCGGGAGCGCCTTGCCCTCCATCTCGACACTGCCGCATGGCACGCTGATTCCAGGGAGACCGGCGAGGTTCACCGGAATGGTGAAGACGTCCTCCAGGTAGGCCGCGAGCGGATTGTCCTTCATCTCACCGAGCTTGTGCGCGGGCGTGGGGCTGGTGGGAGAGAGGATGACATCGACCTTCTTGAAGGCTTCGGTGAAGTCGTCGCGAATCAGGGTGCGGGCCTTTTGAGCGCGGATGTAGTAGGCGTCGTAGTAGCCGGAGCTGAGGACGTAGGTGCCGAGCAGGATGCGGCGCTTCACCTCGGGGCCGAAGCCTTCGGAGCGTGAACGGGTGTAATGCTCCATCAAATCCGCCGCGCTGGCACTGCGGTGGCCGTAGCGCACGCCATCGAAGCGGGCGAGGTTTGCGGAAGCCTCCGCCGGAGCGAGCACATAGTAGGTGGCCACACCGAGTTCGGTGTGAGGCAGGCTGATTTCCTCAATGATTGCCCCCAAGGACTCCAGCCGACGAATGGCGGCCTGCACACTGGCCGAGACACCTGGGTGAATGCCATTGATGTAATATTCCTTGGGCAGGCCGATGCGCAGGCCCTTGATGTCTTTTCCCAATGAGGCGGTGAAATCAGGCGTCTCGACATTCAGCGAGGTGGAGTCGCGCGAATCATGACCGCAAAGATGGTTCAGCAGCAGGGCGGAATCTGCAACGGTCTTGGTCAGAGGGCCGATTTGATCGAGCGAGGAGGCGAAAGCGACCAGACCAAAGCGTGAGATGCGTCCGTAGGTCGGCTTGATGCCCACACAGCCACATAGAGCCGCAGGCTGGCGGATCGACCCGCCGGTGTCGGT
>DNXB01000317.1 GCA_003506995.1 Verrucomicrobiales bacterium | reverse complement strand
CTGGTCTGCGGCGATGTCGGCTTTGGCAAGACGGAGGTCGCCATCCGCGCCGCGTTCAAAACGGTCATGGGTGGCCGTCAGGTCGCCATTTTGGTGCCCACGACCGTTCTGGCCCGCCAGCATCACGAAAACATCCGCCAGCGCATGAGCGAGTTTCCCGTGACGGTCGAGATGCTGTGCCGTCTCACACCAAAAAACCGGGAGCGCGAGATCATCAAAGGCATCAGCGAAGGCACGGTCGATATCGTCGTCGGCACGCATCGCGTGATCTCGAAAGACGTGCGCTTCAAGAATCTCGGCCTCGCCGTGATCGACGAGGAGCAGCGCTTCGGTGTGAAGCACAAGGAGCGCTTCAAAGACCTCTTCCGCCTCGTCGATGTGCTCACGCTCAGCGCCACGCCGATCCCGCGCACGCTTTACCTCGCGCTCATGGGCATGCGCGACATGAGCACCATCGAGACGCCGCCGCCGAACAAGCAGGCGGTGATGACGCAAATCTGCCCGTATGACGATCGGGTGATCAAACAGGCCGTCGATTCCGAGATCGAGCGTGGCGGGCAGGTTTTTTTCCTGCACAACCGCGTCATGACCATCGAGAAAGCGGCGCAGCGCATCCGCGATCTGTGTCCGAAGGCCCGGGTCATCATCGGTCACGGCCAAATGGACAGCGAGCTGCTGGAGGACGTGATGCACACCTTTGTGGACGGCGGCGCGGACGTGCTCGTCTGCACGACGATCATCGAAAGCGGTGTCGATATTCCCAATGCGAACACCATCATCATCGACCGCGCGGATCGCTTCGGTCTGGCCGACTTGTATCAGCTCCGAGGTCGTGTGGGACGCGGCGGTGTGCAGGCGCATGCGTATCTGCTGCTGCCGCGAGATGCCGTCACCGCTGGCGACGCCCGCAAGCGTGTGAACGCCATCAAGCAATACGCCGGCCTCGGCAGCGGCTTCAAGATCGCGCTGCGCGACCTCGAAATCCGTGGCGCGGGCAATCTGCTCGGCACCGAGCAGAGCGGCCACATCGCCGCCATTGGCTTCGATTTGTACTGCCAGATGCTCAAACAAAGCGTCGCGCGGATGCAGGGCCGCCGCGTCGCGCGACCGGTCGAGGTCGGTCTGCGTGCCGACTTCCTCGTCATGAGCGAGGCGATGATGCTCCAGGCCGCAAAAGGAGCCACGCCCGCGTTTTTGCCCTCCACCTTCATCGAGGACGCGAAAACGCGCATCACCGCCTATCGTCAGCTCGGCGAGATCATGACGCGCAAGGAACTCGACGACCTCGAAGCGCAATGGCGGGATCAATTCGGCGAAAAGCTGCCCCACGCAGTCACCAACCTGATCACTTGCGCCTCCATCCGCCTCGCCGCCGCGCACAACGGCATCAGCGATGTCGAAATCAAGGAGCGGAAGCTGATGCTGACGCGCAACGGCAAGCTGGTGATGATCCAGGGCAAATTTCCGCGCCTCACCGCCAAAGAGGGCCACAAACAGCTCATTGAGACGCTGGCGATGCTGCGCTCGCTTTGATCAAAGCAGCGCCGCCAGCTCCTCATCGAAGAGCTGCTGCGCCGTGGCCTCGCCCAGCGCGTAACCGCTTTTCAAACGGCCCGGAAACAGCGGGGACGGACGCGGATGCGTGGTGGTGGCAACACTTATTTTTTTGCCATGCAGGCGCGCCAGTGTCATGCGGTCGGCCAGGATCTGGCGGCCCATGAACTCATGTGACGCGGCGATGGTCGCGGCCAGCTTGCCCGGCAGCAGCAGCGGTGGTTTGCCCGCTGGCTGCGTGATGCGGTGCAGGATGAGGTGGTCGATGCCGGCGTCAGCGAGCCATGGATCGACAGGCAACTCATGAGCGACGCCGCCGTCCGTGCAGTGGCGTCCGTCGAACTCCAGCGGTGAAAAAAGCATCGGCACGCAGCAACTGGCCGCCATCGCGCGGGCGAGAGGCCCCTGGGTGGCGAAGAGGGTCTCGTGCCGCGACAGATCGCTCATCGCGATCATGAGGCGCGGCTGGGTGAGCGATTCGATGCCGCGCCGGCCGACGAGAGACTCAAAGTGGCCGATGGCACCGATGGGATTGAGGAAGCCGGGATGGAGATGGCGAAACACCTCCACGAACTGATGCCAGACCCATTTCGTGCGGCTGGCAAAGGAGAGATACAGGCGCGGGCTGAGCACGGCCTGGCGGATCGCATCTGTTTCCAACCCGGCGGCATACAGTCCTGCGGTGATGGCGCCGGCGGATGAGCCGGCCACGGCGACGGGGCGCACGCCGAGCGCGTGCAGCCGCGCCATGAAGCCCGCGTGCGTGGCATAGCCCATGAAGGACGCGCCAAGAGAAATGGCGATGCGCGGCGGATTTTTCATGCCGCGCGCGCCTCCTGTGCGGACGGCGACGAACCGCGAGAACGCAGAAACAGCACTCCACCGACCAAACCCCAAAACAGATTAAACAACCAGCCCGCCAACGAGGCGGAAATGCCCACGGCGTCCGGCACGCCGGCAATGCCTGCCAGCAGCGCCTCGAAGGTGCGCTCACGCACGCCGAGTCCTGATACCGAGACCGGCAGCGAGGCCGCCGCATCGACGATGGGCATGGCGGTCAGCACGTCGAGCACCGGCGCCGCGCCGCCCACCGCGCGCAGGCCGCAGTAGAAGCTCATGAAAAAAGCCACATGCAGAAACACGGCCACAACGGTGGCGGACAAGGTGCGTCCCCACAGCTTGGAGAAGACCCCGTGCACCTGCGCCATGCGCGAGATGACGCCTTCAAAAATCGGCAGCCCCATGGTGCGCGGAAAGGTGCGCCGCCCCCAGGCCAGCAGGGCAGGCTTGAAGGAAATCCATGACAGCAGCAGCCCCACGACCGCCCCGCCCACATACATGCTGTAACCGATGACAAGCATGCGCGCATTCGGGCCGAAATCCGGCCACTGCGCGGCCTTGGCGGAAATGCACACCGCGAACAGCAGTGCCACGGCCACCAGCCCGGTCAGATGATCGATCACCAAAGAGATGCCCACCGGCATGGTCTTCCCGGGCAGGCGGCGTGAGAGCGACATGATTTTGTATGTATCCCCGCCCACCACGCCGAGGGAGCTGATGTTGAAAAACGCGCTCACGACCTCCGCCCGCAGAACCACGGCAAAGGGCAGGCCCGGCGCGAAGCCGCGCAGCAGGATGTGCCAGCGCAGCGCGGTCAGCAGCAGGGAAAGAAAGGCAAACGCGATGCCTCCCAGCATCCACGGCCAGTTCGTCAGCAGCGTCCAAAAGCGCGGCGCGATCTCGCTGATGAGGTTGTGCTCCCGGAACAGCAGAAACAGCAGCACTCCGCTGATGGCCAGACGCAGGGAGATGGAGAGCAGCCGCTTCAAAACACAGGAGGGGGCGGAATCAGGCGACGGCCTTCTGCTCCAGCGCCTCGGCGATCGTGCTCACGCTGTGCAGGATGCGCTTCGCCTGGTCCTGGTCGGCCATCTTGAAGTTGAAGTGCTTTTCGATCATCACCACGAGCTGCAGCGCGTCCACCGAGTCCAGCCCGATGCCTGCGGGGCCAAAGAGCGGGGTGTCGTCGCCGATGTCATCTGCGGTCATGTCGAGCATCAGCTCGCTGATCATGAGTTCCTTGAGGCGCTGGCGGGTGGGCATGCTGGGGATTACGTTTTGGGAGGCGACGGTGACAGCTTAAAGCATGCCGCCGTCGATTTTGAGGGCAGTTCCAGTGATATAGCTCGCCTCTGCGCTGGCAAGAAAGAAAACCGCCGCCGCCACCTCGGCAGGTTTCGCAAAACGGCGCATCGGAAGCTGCATTTTGAGCGCTTTGAGGTGCTCCGGCGTCCAGTCGGCGGGCAGGCCGCCCTCGATGTAGCCGGGGCAGACCGCGTTCACCGTGATCCCCATGCGGGCGGATTCCTTCGCCAAACTTTGCGTCAGCCCGATCACGCCCGCCTTCGCCGCCGCGTAATTTGTCTGCCCGGCAGGAGAGGAGATGGCGCTCAGCGAGGCGATGTTCACGATGCGCCCCTGTCGCTGCCGCATCATCGCGGGCAGCACCGCCTGGCAGCCGTGAAAGACCGCGTTCAGGTTCGCATCCAGCACGCGCGACCATTGGTCCTGCGACATGTTTGCCAGCAGCGCGTCCTCATGGAAGCCGGCGTTGTTGATCAAAACACCCAGCGCAGCCGCTTTGGCCTCGATTTCAGCCAGCGCGGTCTTCCAGGCCTCGGGCGAGGTGATTTCGAGCGTGATCAGATCGGTGCGCCCTGGAAAACGCGTCGCCAGCTCCTCGGCGCGCTCACGGCGCTCACGCACGCCCAAAAACACACGGCAGTCCGCCTCCTTCGTGAGGAAATATTCGGCGATGGCAAGGCCCAGCGCCCCATTCGCGCCAGTGATCAGGATGTTGCGACTCATGCTTTGCATTGGAGTTTCACGCTCAAGGTTTCAAGCGAAGAGATGCGCTCCAAACCTGTGGCGATCTCACCCCAGGCCGCGCTTCGCCGCCTGGAATCACGATTTGATCGTTCCAGAGAACCGCGTTCGTCGTGACGAGTGAAAACGGCACTTCGCCAGCTCTGGACCACGACTGCGATTTCAGGTCAAACACCAACACATCACGCGGAAAGCCCGGATGTTTCGATTTGGGCTCGAAATTCGCGTTTGCGCCGTCATCGCCGCCGATGATGAGAATTTTGCCATCGACCACCGGAGCCGGATTGGGCGCGGCCACGGCCACGCGGGGCATGTCGGGTAGCTTTTGCCATCCTGTGTCCGGTTTGTAGGCCCACGCATCGTTCAGCCACTCGCGTTCCGGTTTGCCATCGGGGCCGGGTTTTAAAGCAGCGCCGCTGAAAAGATGCACCGCGCCGTTCGCAGCGGCCATGCAGCTCAAAATGCGCGGTTTGCCTGGGCAGGGGGGCAGTTCCTGCCATTGCGCGCCGAGTTTCTTCAAATGCAGTGACCAGAACGTGTTCAGCGCACTTGTCGCGGCCGGTGTTTCAATGCCGCCCGCGATGTAGATCACATCATCCAGCACGCAGCCCGCCATGAACGCGCAAGGCTTCGGCAGCGGTGCCAGAGCCACGTTGTTGTCGAGCCAGAACACCTCGCGAAAGTGCTCTGTCGCATTCCCGCCGCCCACGATGACGAGTCCATCTGGCGTGGTGATGCTCACACCGTAGCCATTCGGCTTCGGCAGCTTCCCGAGCACACGCCACGGTCCGTCCGGTTTGTTGAGCGCGAAGACGGTGTCATACCAGAGCTTCGTGCCGCCTTCCCAAGGCATTTTGTCGATGAAATGCGTGCCACCGGCCACGATGAGTGAGCCACCACTTACGCCAGCGAAGGAGCCGGCGAAGCCTCGTTCATCAGGCAATGGCGGCAGTTGTGACCATTTCAAATCAGCGGCGGTGGCGGCAGCGGCGAGGGACATGAAGAGAAGAAGCGTGCGGCGCATGACCGGCACTTAACGCGGTTTTGCTGATAGTTCCGGCACGTTCGGTGCTTATTTTGGCGTCCCCATGCTCACCCTCTCCGGCAAATCCCACGGCAAACTCTGCGACGGCGTCTCGCGTCGCGACTTCCTGCGCATCGGCGGTCTCGCCATGGGCGGGCTGTCCTTGCCGGAGCTTTTGAAGGCGGAAGCAGAGGCCAGGACGGGCCGCAGCTTCAAGTCGGTGATCATGATTTACATGTGCGGCGCTCCGCCGCATCAGGACATGTATGATTTGAAAATGGACGCGCCGCTGGAGATTCGCGGCCCCTACAAACCCATCAAGACCGCAGTCCCAGGCATCCACATCTCCGAGCACGCTCCGCGTCTCGCCAAGATCATGGACAAGCTGGTGCCGATCCGCAGCATGTGGGGCTCGCCGAATGGCGCGCATGACAGCTTCATCTGCTACACCGGCAAAGCGCCGCCTCCGAACGGCGGCAATGCTCCCACCGGCCGCCTTTCCGATCCGCCATCTTTCGGCTCGGTCATTTCTAAGCTTAATGGCCAGGCTGATCCCGCAATCCCTGCCTTCGTCGGTCTCGCGCCCAAGGCCGGTCATCCGCCCTACGGCTCTCCGGGGCATCCCGGTTACTGCGGCAACACGCACTCCGCCTTCCGTCCGAATGGCGCGGGTGTGGAGGACCTCCAGCTCAACGGCATCACGCTCGACCGCCTCGAAGATCGTCGCTCGCTGCTCGATGGTTTCGACAATTTCCGCCGCGAAATCGACGCCAGCGGCCTTGTCAGCAGCATGGACGCCTTCAACCAGCAGGCGTTGAACGTCCTCACCTCCAGCAAGCTGCTCAACGCGCTCGATTTGAGCAAGGAGACCCTCAAAACGCGCGAACGCTACGGCAAAGGTGATCCGAAAAACTACGGCGATGGTGCGCCAATGAATCTGGAGCATTTCCTGCTCGCTCGTCGTCTCGTCGAGGCCGGTGCGCGTGTGGTGACGTTGAATTTCGGTCGCTGGGACTTCCACGACAACAATTACCCGCAACTCCTGCGCCACCTGCCGCTGTTCGACCAGGGCATGAGCGCCCTCGTCGAGGATCTGCACGAGCGCGGCCTCGACAAAGACGTGGCCGTCGTCGCCTGGGGCGAGTTTGGCCGCACGCCGATCGTGAACAAAGACGGCGGTCGCGATCACTGGCCGCGAGTCGGCGGCGCGTTGCTCGCCGGTGGCGGTTTGCGCACCGGCCAGGTCATCGGCGCCACCGACAGGCTCGGCGGCGAACCCACCGAGCGCCCCGTGCATTTCGGCGAGGTCTTCGCCACGCTCTACAAGCACATGGGCATCGACACCGTGAAGACCACGCTCAACGATCTGACCGGCCGGCCGCAGTATCTCACCGACTCCTGGCAGCCGATGCCGGAGTTGATTTGAGGCGGAGACGTGGCTTGCTCGCGACGCTTGCCGGGCTTAAGAAGCCCCATGTATCCGATCAAAACGACCATCCCAGAAGGATTGGCGCTCAAAGAAGGCGATGAAGCCGATCTTCGAGTGGTCATTCAAGATGGTGTCCTGGTCGTGACCAAGGTTTTGCGGCAAAAGAGCGCGGAATCCCCCACGGCCGACTACAAGGTCAAGCTGGGTGCCTGGAACCGAAAGTAACGTGCTCGGAAAGGCTGGGCGGAAGCCGGGCGTATTTCGATGCGCATGTCATTCCCGCATCCAGCCCATCCCGTCAGCCGCCGTGATATGATTCAGGCCGGCGCGGTGGGTTTGCTCGGCCTCGGGATGAATCATCTCACGGCTTTGCAGGCCATGACTGCGGCGACTCAGCCAGCACGGGCAAAGTCGGTGATCTACATCTTCCTCAGCGGTGGTCTGGCGCAGCAGGACAGCTTCGACATGAAGCCGGACGCGCCCATGGAGTATCGCGGTGAGTTCAAGCCCATCCGCACGCGCACACCGGGCCTGCACATCTGCGAGCACATGCCGAATCTAGCGCGGATTTCAAAAAAGTGGTCCCTCGTGCGCTCGCTCACGCATGGCAGCAGCGATCACTCGCTGGGGCATCACATCATGCTCACAGGCCGCACGGACGCGCCGCTGGGCTTCAGTCCTGCCAAGCCGCAAAAATCGGATCACCCGAGCATCGCCGCGCTCGCCACGGCACTGCTGCCGAAACGCCGAGACAACCTTCCGCCTGCCATCGTGCTGCCGGACAAACTCGTGCATCGCGAAGGACGCACGCTCGCAGGTCAGTTTGCAGGCACGCTCGGCGCGCAGCATGATCCTTGGTTCTTGGAAATGTCGCCGTATCATCCAAAGCACTATGGGGCCTATCCGCAGTATCTGTTTCATCACGAGCGTGGCTTTGAAACCGACGACAAGCTGCGTTTTCAAGCGCCGCATCTCTCCCTGCCACAGGGTTTGACACTCGACCGTGTGATGGATCGGGTTTCGCTGCGAGACTCGCTCGAAAAGCAGACGCAGAACCTCACCGAGCTGGCGGGCGATGAAGCCTTTGATTCCACACGCCAGGCCGCCATCGGACTGCTGAGCAATCGCAAGGTGCATGACGCCTTCAGTCTGGAGAAAGTTGATCCCAAGCTGCTCGACCGTTATGGTCGCCACAGCTACGGCTGGTCGCTGCTCATGGCCAAAAATCTCGTGCAGAGCGGTGTGCGCATGGTGCAGGTGAATCTGGGCAACAACGAGACCTGGGACACGCATCAGGCCGCGTGGGGCAACCTGAAGAACTACCTGCTGCCTCCGATGGACCAGGCCGTGAGCGCCTTGATCGAAGATCTCGACGCCAGCGGCCAGCTTGATGAAACACTCATCGTCATGGGCGGCGAATTTGGCCGCACGCCGAAAATCAAGAGCATCTCAGCCACCGCGTTGCCCGGCCGCGATCACTGGGGTCACGCACAAAGCATCTTGCTCGCCGGTGGCGGCATCCAGGGCGGTCGCGTCATCGGCGAGACTGACAAAATCGGCGGCTATCCCATCAGCGACGCCCAGACGCCGGAAAACTTCGCCGCCACCATCTACGAAGCCCTCGGCCTGCCCCGCGAGACGATCTGGAAAGACTTCACCGGTCGTCCGCACACGCTCTACATGGGCTCGCCGATTGGCGGGCTGGTGTAAAGTAGTCCGCACAGTTCCCTGTGCGGCGCTGTGCAGGCCAAAACACCCGCGAATACCATGTCAGACACTCGCAGTCCGCTCGGCTCATGAGGGACTTCGACTGCGAAATCTCCGCCCGTACCGCACAGGGAACTGTGCGGACCACTTTGAAGCACGCAGGCGCCCCCGAAGAAAACCTGCCGTCATCACGTTTGAATCAGCCCATGAACGTGAAACGCATTCTCCTCCCGCTCCTCCTCGCCACCACCACCTTCGCCGAGGACGTGCCGCAGTGGCGCGATCTCTTCAACGGCAAGGATCTGACCGGCTGGGTGGATGTGAACACGAGCCCTGAGACCTGGAGCGTCAAAGACGGCCTGCTCGTTTGCAAAGGCCTGCCCATCGGCGTGATGCGCAGCGAGAAGCAGTATGAGAACTTCATCCTGCACATCGAATGGAAGCACACGCAAGCAGGCGGCAACTCCGGCGTCTTCGTGTGGAGCGAAGGCAGCACACCGCCGGACCGTCCGCTGCCCAAAGGCATGGAAGTGCAGATGCTGGAACTCGAATGGCCGAACCTGCATCCGACCAAGGACGGCCAGCCAAACCATCCCGGCTACGTCTCCGGCGAACTCTTCGGTGCCAACGGCCTCGAAGGCATTCCTGATAATCCACGCGGCCGTCGCAGCATGTCGTATGAAATGCGCTGCAAAGGCAAAGGCGAATGGAACACCTACGATGTCGTCTGCGTCGATGGAACGGTGAAGCTCTCGATCAACGGCAAGTTCGTCAATGGCATCAGCCAGTCCACCGTGCGCAAAGGCTATCTCTGCCTCGAATCCGAGGGTGCGGAGATCCATTTTCGGAACATCAAGATCATGGAGCTCCCCGGCGGTCGCGTGACGCCGGAGCAGACGGCCCCGGTGGTAAAGTAGCCGTTGAGTTGCCCATTTGCGCCGCAACTGGGTCCGGCTCTTTGTTGCGGCGCAACAAAGCTACTTTGCCGCCGCCTTCACGAGTTCCTCGACCTTCGTCGTGATCCGCTCCTCCACCGTCTCCGTGTAAGGTGCGCGGTGCCCATATTCAAACATGCCGGTCACGCCTTCGTAGCCGCCTTCCTTAAGCACGCGCAGGCTGGGCACGTAGCTGAGCAGATCGTTGTTGTAGCCGCAGACCCAGGTGTTGTTCCAGCCGTAGGCCGCTTTGAACTTGAGCGAGTAATCCACCACCGTCTCACCCGTGAGCGCAATGAATGTGAAGTCCGACCCGATGCTCCACACTTGAATCGGATACTTCACGCGATCCGGCGTCGAACCGAGCGTCTCATACTGGCGAATGAAGTGCTCGAACTCGCGTTTTGGCATGCCGGTGAGGTTTGGCACCCGTTGTCTCAATTCATCGAGCGGAATCCCCGGCTGCAATTCCAGCTCTGTCTCTCCCATCGCGGCCCGAATCGGCCCGTTGAGTGGTTTCATCGTGCCTGCGATGACTTGGCGCACCGCCTCAGCCAAAATCTTGCCATACATGCCTGCCAGTTCCGTCGCCTCAATATCCTTTCCGCGAATGCGCGGCAGCGGATTGGCATCGCCACCGCAATTCTGCACAAACATCGCCACGGAGCCTGGAAACGACTTCTCCAGCTCAAGCTGCGCAAAGCCCGCGTAGTCGCCATTGATGCTCAGCCCGCCGAGGGCCGTTGTGTGGCATGAATAGCCGAACACGATGGCCTTGAGGTCATTGCCGGCCTTCACCGTAATCACCGGCACATCCTGATCCACCTGACCGCCCAGCGCACGGCTCTCCGGTCCACGCGAACGCCGCCGGTTCACCGCCACACCCGCCAAACCTTGCTCATACGCGACTTCCGCCGGTTTCAGCTCCGCGATGGCCGCTCCGATGACTTCGTCATACTTCGCATACACCATCGCCGTATAGCGATCCTTCGCCGCAGCTTCCTCCGGCGTGAATTCATAATACAACCACAGCACATCCTCCGTCACCGGACACGAATGATTGTGCGACGTGTTCAAGATCAGCCGCTCCCTTGGCACGCCATGCTTCTCCAGCGCTTGTTTGGCAATACGTTCCACCATTTTCTCGCTCAAACCGACCAGATCCGCCGTCACCAGCACCGAAACTGCTCCAGCATCATCCTTCAGCGCCAGCGCCTTCAGCCAGATCGCATGCTCCACCCGCTGCGACATGCGCGTCTTGCCGCCGTAACCCGCCAGCGGCACGGATTCGGTCGGTGTGATGTCCGCCTTGGCCGCGCCCGAATGCCAGGTGGCAATCGCAGGTGAAGTGAGACCAATCAGAAGAGCCGTGAGGATGTGTTTCATGGTTTGGGGGCCAGTTTCGCCAGCGACTCGATTTCCAGGGCATTCAGAGTCCGTCGATACACGCGCACATCAGAGATCCGGCCGTTCAAGACCCCATTCATGCCGGTGCCGATGCGCAGAGGAGCGTTCGTGTCGAGTTGGTAGCTCGTGGCATCAAAAGCAGGCGTTTGTGAAACCATTTCTCCATCCACATAGAGCGTCAGCCGATGCGCCGACTTCACGGCGGTGATGTGATGCCATGCGGATGAGAGCGCGTGGCCCCAGGCCGTCTGCTGGCCTGCGCTGAAGGCGAAAATCTTGCCGGAAGGCAGCGTGCTGCAAAACACCTGACCATCGTGCTCGGCCATCGTCCAGGCGCGGCGATAAGTGACATCGGGTGTGTGATCGAGCCGCGCGAGCTTCTTCCACATGTCGCCGCCTTCATACGAATACACCTCCGCCAGCGGCAATGATCCCGCCATGAGGCGGCCATTGTGAACGGTCATGCCCATGACTTCCAGTTCCTCGCCGAGGCGGCCCACGTCGGTCCAGCGACCGACATCCTCAAAACGAAACACACGCCCGCTGCGCCAGGTGCCGACATAGAGCCGCCCTTCATATTGCGCGAAGGAGTAGGTCTGCGTGTTGTCGCCGATCTGGCCGCAGTCGGTCCACGTCTTGCCATCAAAGCGATGCACATGACCACCGTCGTAGCTGCTGGCGTAGATGAACCCGTCATGCACGGTCAGCGCCTCCACGCGCTTCGGCCCGGCCTCCTGCGTCTTGAGATCAGGCCCCTGCGGCACCGGCAGAGTCGTCCAGCGCGATTCGCCTTCATAGCGGAAAAAACCGGCGGGTTTGAACAACGACGAGGCATAAAGCTGATCCTTGAACACCACCAATCCGCCCACTGCCTCTGTCTCGGGCAACTGACCGCAGTCCACCCAGCGCGTGCCGCCTTCATAACGAAAGACGCGTCCACCGAGCGTGGTGTTCTCGGATTCCTTCAACGATGAGCCGCCCAGCCGATACTTGCCTGTGCCTGCGTAAAGTTTGCCGTGATGCACCGCGAGCGCGGTGACCGAGTTCGATTTGTCCGGCGAGCCGCAGTCGATCCACAAGTCACCACCGCCGTGGCGATACACATGGCCCGATTCATTCTTCCCCGGCTCACAGGTGCCCGCGTAAAGAGCGCCTTCATGCACCGCGAGTCCAAAGGCGAGCGTCGCATTACCCGGGCGCCCGCAATCGCGCCACTCCGAGGTGCGATCTTCGTCGATGCCGAACTGCAAGTGCCGCCAGTTCGCCTGGTTCGTCGTCGCGCCAGGATTGCTCTTCAGCGTGAGATGAAATCCGCGCCGCTTCACGGGATCGTATTGGCTCATGAGATCGCCTGACAAACGGTCCGCATTCTCTTCCGACTGAATCCACATCGACAAAGTGAAATCACCTGAACCAAGCTGCGGCGCGTCTTTGGCCGGAATTTCGAGCGCCTTGTCCACCACAGGCCAGTGAGCGACGAGATCACGCTTCAACTCCACTTTGCCAACGCGAGGTCGCAGATGCTTGTCGAGAAACGCATACGCCGCCTGACGCTCCGCCGCAGGGAAGGCGTGACCGGCATCGGGATAACGCACCGCGAGCCGGTCCTCGGCCTTGAACACCTCGCGATAAACCGGAATTGCCGCCGTGAAGCAATCGCGCACGCCGGACACCTCGAAGTCCGGCGCGTCATGCAGCGGCGCGTTCACAAACACCGCGCGCGGTGCCAGCGCGGCCAGCACTTCGGTGAAATCGAAGGGGATCTTCGCTGGCACATCGCCATACACCGTCTTGATGCGCGGCATGTAATAGCGGCTGCTCCATGCACGCACATCGCCGCCGTTGTGTTTTGCGAAGACATTGAACCCGCAGCTCGACACCACCGCCTTCACCCGCTCATCGAAAACGGCCAGGAACAACGCATTGTGCCCGCCGAGCGAGTGTCCGATGACGCCGATGGCCTCCGCATCGACAAAGGGCAGCGATTGCAGCACATCCACGCCGCGCCGGTGATTGACGATGCCCTTCATCGTCGCGCTTTCATACTTCAGCGCATAGGGATCGGTCTTATATTCCGCCGTGTGCAGCAGCGGGTAGTCGAGCACGAGACAAACGTAGCCGCGCTCCGCCAGCTCATGCGCATACGCACGATCCGCGCTCGCAGTGAGGCCTGCGGGCGTGTCCTTGCCCGGCGCGGAGCTTCCCGGCAGGCAGATCATCGCGGGTCGCTTGTCTTTGGCGCTCGCGCCATCCGGCACCAGCAGCCATCCCGGCAGGCGGTCGCCCTTTTCGGCGACAAAGGTCACATGCTGCCGCGTGTAGTGTCGCAGCGGCGTCTCGGCATCGATCTTCAGGTCCACGGGCAGTGTGGTCTTCGGCGGCAGCGTTCCCATCACCCGCTCCATGTTCGCCCGGATGTGCGTCACTCGCCGCGCCCAGTCCTTGGGTGACTCTACCGGCTGCGGCCTGCCCTGCTCGTCTCGGTAGAAGAGCAGGTTCGTCCGGTCTTCATACCACGGCGCGTCCTGGCTCTGCGCCAGCGATGAAACCGCAGGCAGCAGCGCCGCCATCATCATTGGGAAAAACGGCGCGGCATTCATGATGGCGGTGGATCACTTGGTTTCCGTCTTTACCTCACCTGCCATCTCCAGCAGCGCGTTCATGAGCTTCACGGACGCCTGCGACTCGGTGTTATTCGTGCCGGGCCAGGTTTCGTAGCCGCCGAGTTCAAAGTGACGCGGCGTGGGCATATAGCCGTAATAGCCGTGAGCCAGTTCGACCATGAACGACTTCGCGAACGGGTTGCGCTTTCTGAATTCGACGCCGGTTTCTGCAAAGGTCTCGCAGGGGGATGAGCCAATGCAGATGTCGCCGATGCGGAGGATTTGCGCTGGGAATTTCGTCTCCCGGCTGGCCTCGGCGAGTCGCTGCACACGTCCGGCGTAGGCCAAAGGCAGATCGGCCTTGCCACCTTGAATGCGTGGAGCCTTCGCCTCGGTTTCCTTGGCCCAGGCGATGAGTTCCGGCTCGATCTTGCGCCACTTCACATCGAGTTCGCGGTAGCGCGAGGCGAGCGGGGCGCTGTTTTGCCATGAGAGCCCTTTGACCGCGGCGTTCACTTTCGCCGCCACGTCGTTGGCAACGTATTGCATCTGCTCGTAAGGCTGTTTGCGTGGCTGCGGGTTGCGGAAGTTGATGTTGTTGGCGTCGCCGCTGGTGCCATTGGCCATGATGCCGACAAAGGCCGGATACTCGTTCCCGCCGGGCTGAAGCCGCTTCAATGCCTCGCAGAAGTAGCCGTAATAGTCGGCGGAGATGTGCCCGCTGCCCACGCCGCCGACATAATGCAGCGAGTAGGCCGAATAGACCGAGATCAGGCGGCCGCCCGGTTCACGCAGCGCGATGAAGCTGATTGTCGGATCAGGCTCGGCGGCGGGTTCGACGAGTGCTGGATTCCCCGCGCCGGGATTCATCTTCACTTTGTCGATCTTGCCGAAGGGATTCGGCGGCATACTGCCTTCCTTGAGGAACCAGCGGCGGATGTGGACATGCTCCGGCACGTCCACGGTGCCAAAGGCAATCTCGGCTGGACGCAACAGGTTGATGGCGCAGCGCACGCCGTCGGCGATGCGGCGCGCGACGAACTTCTGGTAGTCCGTCAGCTCCTGGTCGGAATAGTAGCCGCGCACCGGGCCGCCGAGGGCGTTCACGGCGGAATGCGTGTGCGTGCCGGAGATGAGCACGTTCGCCGCCGGGATGCCCGTCTCTGCCTCGATGAACTCGCGTGCTTTCAACGACACGCTGCGGTGCAGTCCGAGCAGATCGCACACCACCAGCGCCAGCTTCGTTTCCCCATCATCGAGCACGAGGCAGCGTGCGTGCAGCTCGTCATGAATGTGTGTGCATGGAAACGGCGCAAAACCGCCCACCACACTGCCGCCGAGTTCCGGCGTGATGTTGGCGGTGGCGGCTCCGGCCATTAGCGGAGCCTTGGAAGCATCGGCGGCGAAGACGGAGGCGGTGACGAGGAAGGCGAGCAGGAAAATGCGCATGGAAGCAATACAGCGCCTCGTAGCATAGCCTTTCTAGGCTGTGTCATATACGTCGCCTCCATGAGGGCAGGCTAGAAAGCCTACCCTACCCAAACAACTCCAACACCGGCTTGCCGCCGTCCACGATCGGGATCGGGCGGTTTTCGCGGTTCATGAGCATGAGATCAGGATCAATGCCGAGGGACCAGTAGATCGTCTTGGCCAGATCCTCGGGTGAGACGGGCTTGTCATCAGGATAGGCAGCTTCCTTGTCGGACTTGCCATAAACGATGCCGCCGCGCACACCCGCACCGGCGATGAGCGCGGGAAAACAAGTGCTCCAGTGCCCACGGCCCCAGGTGGCGTTCGGCGTCGGCGTGCGGCCCATTTCGCCGATGGCGATGACGAGTGTTTCATCGAGCAGGCCACGCTCGTCGAGATCGGTGAGCAGTGCCGAGCAACCTTGATCAAAAGTGGGCATCAGGTGATCACGCACGTCATCGCTCGTGCGGTGCGAATCCCAGCCGTAGCCATCTGCGCAATCGTAATGCACCGTGACGAAGCGCGTGCCCGCCTCAACGAGTCGCCGTGCCATGAGGCAGCTCTGGCCGAAAAGATGCCGTCCGTAGCGGTCACGCATCGTTTCAGCCTCGGCGCGGATGTTGAGCGCGCTGCTCGTTTTGTCGGAGGAGATGAGCGCCATCGCCCGCTTGCGGTGCAGGTCCATCGCATCGCCATCGCCCATGTCGAGTCGTGTGCGCACGGCCTCGAATTGATCCAGCAAACCGACGCGCTCCTGGATTCGGCTCACNNCAGGCACGCCAGTAGGGGTTGTCCTTCACGTCTTTCTTGTCGATGACGGTGGTCATCGGGTTGTAGGCCTGGCCGAGCCAGCCTGCATATTCGCCGGGGCGAATGTATTGCCCACGATCCTGCAATTTGCCGAGCCGGTTCGGCAGCACGGCATACGAGGCGAGATCGCGCTCCATTCCGCCGGGCAGTTTCTGGCTCAAATGCTCCACCACCGAGCCCATCGACGGCCAATCCTGCGGCGTGGCCGAAAAGCCGCCGCCCACCGGCAGATGCCAGCGATGTCCCGTTTGCAGATAGTGCCCCGCGCCACTGTGATCATTGTAGCTGTGCGTCATCGAACGGATGACCGCGTATTTGTGCGAGATCTTTGCCAGTCGTCCCAGATGTTCGCTGATGAGCAAGTCGGGGGTGCGACTCTTGATCGGTTTGAAAGGCCCGCGCACCTCGCGCTTCGCGTCCGGCTTCATGTCAAAGGTCTCAAGCTGACTCGGCCCGCCGAACAGGAACAAAAAGATCACCGACTTCGCCTTCCCACCCGCAAATGCCTGCTGTGCCTCCTGCGCCGCGAGAATGCCCGGCAGCGTCATGCCAAACAAACCAGCGCCGCCAATTTGCAACAACTCACGACGTGTGACGCCGGAGCAGTTGGAGCGAGATGTGCCGTTGATTGTGAGCATGAGGTTTGAACATACGGGCGGCGAGCGGCGGGGTTATCAGGCCAGCACCTCACGGATCACATTCCCGTGATCAATCTCCAGCCGCTTGCGCCCCGGAACCTCCAGCGCGCGCAGATCGATGCCGAGCAGGTGACACGTCGTCGCATGCAGGTCGGTGATGTAGTGGCCTTCGCCTTGGGCGTGATAGCCGAGTTCATCCGTCTCGCCATGAACCGTGCCGCCCTTCGTGCCGCCACCAGCAAACCAGATGGTGAAACCATGCGGGTGATGATCACGCCCGTCCTTGTGTCCGCTGCGCGTCTCCATGCCGGGTGTGCGGCCAAACTCGGTGCAGAAGACGACGAGCGTCTCCTCCAACATGCCGCGCTGCTTCAGATCGCTCAGCAGACCAGCGACGGGCTGATCCACGCTCTCGCACAAGCCCGTGTGGTTCTTCTGCAACTGCGAATGCGAGTCCCATTTGCCAGTGTTCGACGGATACACCTGCACGAAACGCACACCGCGCTCCACCAGCCGACGCGCGGCCAGGAAGCGCTCGCCAGCGTCCTTGGTGGCAAGTTTGTCGATTCCATAGAGCTTCCGTGTCGCATCGCTCTCGGTCTTCAAATCAAGCGTCTCGGGCACAGCCATCTGCATGCGAAACGCCAGCTCATACGCGTGAATGCGCGCGCGCAGCGAGGCATCCTCGGGATACTCGACAGCGGTAAGTTGATTGAGGCGGTTGATGAGTTGGTATTCGCGCGCCTGTTCGTTCGCGCTTTGCCGCGAGTCGCGTTTGCCAAAGGGCAGCGGATTGTTCGGATCGAGCGTTAGCGGCACGGCGGCATGATCGGGACCGAGGTAGAGCGAATCAATCGAGAGCCGCTTCGTACTGTCCGTGGGACCGCCGAGCACGACGAACTTCGGCAGGTTCTCATTCAGCGTGCCCAGCCCGTAATGCACCCATGAGCCGATGCACGGCTGCTGTTCATCCAGCCGATGGCGTCCGGTGTGCAGTTGGTTTTCGGCGAAGTGGTCGTTGTCCGTCGTCCACATGTTCCGCACGAAGGCGATGTCATCGACACACTTGGACAGATGCGGCCACCAGTCGGTGATCTCCACGCCGCACTGGCCGTGCTTGCGGAAACCGACCTGCATCGGGTAGATGCTCGGATAGACGTCGCGTTTGTTGATCTCCTGGGCGGCGACCGAGCGGAATCGCTTGTGATGCTTGTCGGAGTTCAGCGGGTTTTCGAGCGGCGTTTTGTCAAAGGTCATGCCCGCATATTTCGTGAGCGCCGGCTTCGGATCGAAGGTCTCCACGTGGCTGTAGCCACCCGAGAGAAATATCCAGATCACCGACTTCGCTCGCGGCACCAGCGGCGTCAGCGCGGGCGATGCTTTGGCAATGCCATCGCTCATCAACGTGCCACCCAACGCCAGCCCCGTGAACCCCATGCCCGCATCCGCGAGGAAGCGCCTGCGACTGATCTGGCCGCAGGGGAAGGTGAAAGATGAAAGCGAGCGGTTCATCGCACAGTGACGAAGTCGTTGTGGTTCAATAGCACCCGCACCAGGCTTTCCTTGCTGCCTTGCTTCAAAAAGTCACGGCACGAGGTCAGTTCGACCTCGGTCGGTGTGCGGTTCAGGATGTGCTCGAAGGCAGCGATGATAAAATCGGGGGCGTCCGCTCCAATCTGTCGAGCGAGCGCGGCGCTGTGATCATGCACCAGCTTGCTGTTCGTCATCACCAGCGCCTGCTGTGGCAGCACGCTGCTGGTGCGGCGATAGCAGTCCGTCGGCTCGGGTGCGTCAAACATCGCCGCCATGGCGCTGCGGCCACCGACTTCGGGATGGCAACTGAAGTAAAGGCTGCGGCGTGCGCTGGTCTCCGCCTCGGTGTTCTCCAATTCCTGACCGCCCATCTTCGGATCGAGCGCACCGGCCAGATGCAGCACGCTGTCGCGCACGACCTCCGCCTCCATGCGTGAGGGATTCATGCGCCAGAGGAAATGATTGTCGGGGTCGGTCTCCATGGAACGGCGGTTTGCAACCGCCGTCGGCGATTGCAAATCGCCGCTCCTTGAGGCACGGCGATACACCGCGCTCGTGACGATGAGCCGATGCAGATGCTGCATGCTCCAGCCGTTTTCCATCAACTCCGCCGCCAGCCAGTCGAGCAGCGCCGGGCTGACCGGCTTCGCACCATTGCGACCAAAATCAAACACGGATGCCACGAGCGGTTCCTGGAAATGCCGCATCCACAAGTGGTTCACCGCCACACGAGCCGTCAGCGGATGATCACGCCGCGTGAGCCATTCTGCGAGCGCCTTGCGCCGGCCCGTGCTCTGCGCGGGAAACACGCTCGTCATCGAGGCGTAGGCTTCCGGTGATTTCGGATTCGCGCGCGCAGCCTCCGCCTTGGTCAAGGCCGCCTGCGCATTGGTTTGGGCTTTCTTCAAGGCATCCGCAGCCTTCGCGTCACTCGTCGGCACGCTCATCGCATGAATCGCAGTCGCCAACACTGCTTCCGCGTCCGCCACACCCGCGTCGCGCTCCGCCTGACCCGCTTTGCGTGCGAGCGCGAGTTTTTGCGCTTCGGGAGTGTCGCCAAATTTCGCCTGATCCGCCGCCAGCCTCGCGATGGAGCTGGCAAGAGCCGCGCGTGCCGCCTTGAGAGCCTTGCGCGCTTTTTCCAAAGCGGTCGCAGCACTCTCCGTTGATGCGGTGAGAGCGAGAAGCTCCTCCTCAGCACGCGTGACTGCGTTCATACGGTTCGTCAGTTCCGTCTCCTGAATCGCAGGCCGCAAACCAGGATACACGGCGTCCTTGGGCAGCGACACAGGTTGGATGGCCAGTTTTTCTGTGCTCAGAAAGACCGGCATGCCCGGCGTGAGCGGCGGTTTGTTCTCCAGGCGATTGCGTTCATCGCCGCCGGTGTAGAACCACGTCTTGGCATCACTTTGCTTGTCGAAGACACGCACCGCGCCCAGGCGGTTCGGTTTGCGCTGCGTCACATAAACATACTCTTGGAACGGACCCGGATCGGCCTCGCCCGACCAGCGATCCTGCCGGACGCCGAGCGGCTCGAAGATCGCGCGGAAGCGGAAGTAGTCCTCGTGCGAAATGGGATCATACTTGTGATCATGGCAGTGTGCGCAGTTGAAGGTGAGACCGAGGAAAGCCTTGCCGGTGTGCTCGATGGTGTCGCGCATCCACTGGTTCGGATTCAGCGCATACCAGTTTCGAATGAGAAATCCCGTCGCCACCGCAGCCTCATCATCCAATGGAGCGATCTCATCCGCTGCTAGCATTTCCGACAACATGCGGTCGTAGCCCTTGTCCGCATTCAGCGACTTCACGATCCAGTCCCGCCAGCGCCAGATCTGCGGTGCGCTATTCCACACATCATTGGCCGTGCGGCGACCATACCAGTCGCTGTAGCGCCACACATCCATCCAATGCCGCGCCCAGCGCTCGCCATGACGCGGATCATTCAAGAGTCGGTCCACCACGCGCTCGTAAGCGTCGGATGAAGTGCCTGTGAGAAAGGCGTGAAGCTCCTCACGCGTCGGCGGCAAGCCGATCAGATCGAGGTAAACTCGCCGCAACAACACAGATCGTGACGCTTCGGGCAATGGCGTGAGTTGATTCGCCTCCAGCGCTTCATTCACGAACGCATCGATCTCATTCCTGCCAGCCGCCTTGGGCAATGCTGGTCGTCGCACGCTTTGAAACGCCCAATGCTGCCTCGGATCGGCCTCCGGCGTTTCATTGGCCAGTCCGGGCGCACCAGCATCAATCCACTCCCGCAGCATCGCGATCTGCTCTGCCGAAAGCGCCGCCGCCTCCTGCGGCATGCGTTTGTGCTCATCCGTCTCGGTCACACGCTCGATGATGAGCTTCGTCGCCGAACCCGATTTGCCGCCCTTCAACAAGAGATGCACCGTGTCGAGCCGCAGCCCCGCCTTTTGCTTCAGACCGCCGTGGCACGCATAGCACTTCTGCTTCAGCAGCGGCTTGATCTGCGTGGCATAATCCACCGCCTTCGCGCAAGAAACGAGCGCGAAAAATCCGAGGATGAAAATGCCATGTGGGCGCATGACGAAACCTACGTGAGTTCAGGGACCGAACTCGCGAATAGCCGCCTTATGGCTTCCAAGCCTTCGGCAGGCTCAACGACCACACTTCATTCGACAGCGGTCGCGCATGACCTCCCGCGATCCACAGCTTGTCCTGAAACATAAAAACCGAATGCTCGTGCCGTGCCTTCCAGCAGGTCTTCGTTTCAAACCGCTGCCAGTTCTTGCCATCGGCGCTGTGCCAGACATCGCCGAAGTTGTCCTTCTCCTTCGACCAGCCACCGAGCACCCACATGCGGCCGCGATAGACTGCCGCACTGAACCACATGCGCGGCTCCCATGGCGCGGACTGCGTCTCGCAGGTCCAGTTCACGCCATCGCTCGACGACCACACATCATTTTTAGCGTGGTAGGTCGGTGTATAATTCCCGCCGCCGAGGACATAGACTTTGTCGTTCAGAACAACGGCCTGATGATAAGCACGCGGCGACCATTCGGCCTGCGCTGTCTCCAGCTTCCACGCCTTGCCATTGGCGGATGACCACACGTCGTTTTTCAAACTGGTGTCATCGCCAAAGTAGTAGTTCTCCGTGCCGCCGAGCATCCACAGCCGCCCGCGATACTCCACCAGGCCCGCTGCGAGACGTGGCGACCAGCCAGCGCTTGCAGTCACCTGCTCCCATTTGGCGCCATCGCTTGAAGACCACACCTGATTGCTCGCCGAGTGCCCTGGCAGCCTGCCTTTATACCAGCCACCCATGATCCACATCTTGCCCGCAAAGGTGATGTTCATCGGCAGATCGCTGTGCAGCCATGGCGCACTTTTTTCAATCAGCGACCATGTTTTGCCATAGGCGGAGGTCCACACATCACGCGGAGGCTCGGCGAACGACTGAAACCATCCGCCACCGATCCAGAGCTGATCTTTGAATACCCACTCCGCCTGTGAATCCCGCGCCTGCCACGCGGCGTTGCCTTCCAGCACCCAGTCGGGCTCCGCGTGCGAGTTGGAGGCAAACAACAGCAGCAGTGCGAGCGGTCTCATGAGGTGAAAAGTTCGCGAATCGCCTTCCCGCCATCCGACAGCGGAATGGCGACACCATTGGGCTTTTCAAGCCGCTGATTCTCGGAGAAGCCGAGCTTGCGGTAGATCGTCTCGGCGTAGTCGTAGGGTGTGTAGAGCGCGTCGGTGACATCGCCGCCTTCGCGATCCGTTGCGCCGATCACCGCGCCGCCGGGACAGCCCGCGCCCGCGAAGGCGATGGACATCGCACGCGCCCAATGATCGCGTCCGCCGTTCTTGTTCATGCGCGGCGTGCGGCCCATTTCGGTGACGAAACACACGAGCGTCTCTGCCAGCAGGCCGCGTTCATGCATGTCCTCGATCAGCGCACTGAATGAGCGATCAAGGCTCGGCATCATCACCGGATGCGGCAGGCCGTAGCGCTCCTGATTGCTGTTCCCCTGCGGTCCGCCACACGGGCCGTTGTTGTAGATGCCTTCGTGATGATCCCAGTTCAGGAAGACACCACCCGGCTGGCCATAACCCGGCCGTTTCACATGCTCCGGCGGCTGGATGCACGTCACGGTGACAAAACGCACGCCGGACTCGATCAAGCGCCGCCCGAGCAGGTAGCAGTTCCCACGATGATCGCGTCCGTAGCGGTCGCGTGTGTTGTTCGACTCACGCGAAAGATCGAACGCAAGCTTCGCCTCATCGCTGGTCAGCAAATCGAGCGCGTGCCGCGTGTTTCCCTTCATCACCTGGCCCGCCGTCGATTCCGCCACCGCGCCGACATCGAGCGATTCGAGCAGCCGATGCCGCTCCAGCAGCCGCTCACGCGCCAGGCCTTTTTGCAGCTCCAGCGAGCGCACTTTCCACTGCGGATCACTCAGGTTCTCACCGAGTTGCTTTGTGCCGAGCTTCCACGGCGCACGACTCGCGGGCAGGAAGCCCGTGCTGGTGATCGCATTCGGCATGTTGATGCCCGGACAAAAAATGTAGCCCGGCATCTCCGGCCGATCCGTGCCCATCAGCTCCGTCACCACGCAGCCGATGTCGGGAAAGTCGAAGGGGTTCGTGTTGCGGTAGCCTTTGAAGAACTCCTGGCAACACTCCCTGTGCCCCGCTGTCGGAGCGGAGGTCATGCTGCGCACCACCGACAGTCGATGCGCTTGCTTCGCCGTTAGCGGCATCAGCTCGGAGAAATGCGTGCCCGGCACGCTCGTTGGGATCGGCTTGAAGGGCGACCGATGATCCAGCAGCGCGTCTGGCTTCGGATCAAACGAGTCCATCTGGCTGATGCCGCCCTCCTCATAGATCACCAGCACCCGCTTCGCCTGTCCCACCACCGCCGCTTTCGACGAATTGCTCGCCCGCGCCTGCATCGCCAGCCACTCCGGGGCGCTGAAACCCAGCACGCCCGCTGACAACGACTTCAGCAATCGCCGACGTTCGGGGCTTGCCTCTTTCTGGTCGCGCTGTTTGAGCCAGAGATTCATGGTCGTGTGAATACAACCTCAGAACCCTGCTTGTTTCAGATTCGGCAACGAGTCAGGCCCTCACGCCAGCGCCTTCGTCACCACGCGTCGTTCTTCCACACCCGTGAGCCGCTGATTCAGCCCCTGATGCGGAAAACTCAGCCTCGTGTGATCAATGCCCATGAGATGCAGGATGGTCGCATGCAAATCGCTGACGTGAACACGATCCTCCACGGCCTTGAATCCGAGTTCATCCGTCGCGCCGATGGCTTGGCCGCCTTTCACACCGGCACCGGCCATCCACATGGAAAAGCCGTGCCAGTCGTGATCGCGACCCGGCTTGCCCACGCCCTCGCTCGTCGGCGTGCGGCCAAATTCACCGCCCCAGACGAGCAGCGTCTCGTCCCACAAACCCGTGCGTTTCAGATCGGCGATCAGCGCCGCGATGGGCTTGTCCGTCTCGCCCGCGTGCAGCGTGTGATTGGTAATGCAGTCGTTGTGACCATCCCATGTGTCCTCAATGTGCCCGCCACCGGAATAGAGCTGAATGAAGCGCACGCCTTTTTCGATGAGCTTGCACGTGATGAGGCACTTGCGGCCAAAATCCGCCGTGCGCTTGTCATTGAGGCCATACATCTCGCGCGTCGCCGCGTCCTCGCTGTCCACATCCACCACGCTCATCGCCTCCGTCTGCATGCGATACGCCAGCTCATACGATTCGATCCGCGCCATCAGCTCCGTCTCCTCGGGATGCAGTTTGAGATGCTCCTCGTTCAGCGACTTCAGCAAATCCAGACTGCGCCGCTGCGTGAGGTCGCTCGTGCCCTCCGGCGTCGCCAGATCGAGCAAGGGCGAGCCGCCGCTGCGGAACAACGTGCCCTGATACGCCGCCGGCATGTAACCCGCCGTCCAGTTCGACGCACTGCCGATCGGTCCGCCACGCGGGTCCGTCATCACCACAAAACCCGGCAGATTTTGATTCGTCGTGCCCAGTCCATAGCTCAACCACGATCCCAGGCACGGCTTGCCAATGAAGATGCTGCCCGTGTTCATCTGCAAACAGCCCGAGGCATGAGCCGCCGTGTCCGCATGCATCGAGCGGATCACGCACAGATCATCCGCGTGCCGAGCCGTGTGCGGAAAGAGGCTGCTGATCGGCAGCCCGCTCTGCCCATGCCGCGTGAACTCAAACGGCGACTGCATCAAATGCCCCACCGCCCGCCCGTTCGATCCAACCTTCGCATCGCCCGTGTAAGGTTTGCCATGGTGCTTCGTCAGCGCCGGCTTCGGATCAAACGTGTCCACCTGGCTCGGCCCGCCGTTCATGAACAGAAACACGCAATGTTTCGCCTTCACCGGAAAATGCGGCCGCCTCTCCGCCAGCGGCGATGCCGCGAGCGCATCAGTCACCATCAAATCCGCCAACGCCAGCCCCGCAAACCCACCCCCGACCTGCCAGAGAAACTCCCGGCGTGTCTGGCCGCATGGTGTGCGATTGGGGATGAAGCGGGACATGAGTGAAGCAATACGGTCATCACGCCTGCGATTATCCATCGTAACCGGAAGCCAAGTCATGTTCGCCTCAAACTGCCGCGTTGACACCCCGAATGAGCAGCCTCCATGTAGGAGCATGACCGGAACGATTCAAAAATGGGGCAATAGCCTCACCCTGCGCATCCCGCTGGCCGTCGCGAAGCAGATTCACTTTCAGGAAGGCGATGCCGTGGTTTTCAAGGTTGGCCCCTCCGACCTCACAGTGAGGGCTGCTCCCAAGCGCCTGAAGCTGGATGACCTGCTCGACAAGGTCACTCCTGAGAACCTGCACCCGGCCACGGATTGGGGAGCAGATGTTGGACGGGAGGTATGTCCGACTTGAGCACGGCAAAACTTAAACAAACCAGCGGCGAGTCACCAACGAAGCATTTCTGTGAGTTTACCTGAACCAGATTCCGAAGAGAGTAACCGTGTCTGCGCTTGTTGCGTGGGAGAGGGTCATCTCAAAAGCATTGTCCAAATCACAGGGGACGAGGGCTTCTGTTCCTACTGTGACGAAGAGGGACTCACGTTGTCCATTGAGGAAGTGGCAGACCTCGTTGAGCGCGCCTTCGAGGAACACTACGAGCGCACAGCCACCGAACCCGACGGGTTTGAATATGCAATGTCGCGTGAAGTAGGATGGGATCGCGATGGGGAGGAGGCGAAATGGGTAATACTCAGCGCTGCTGATGTCAGCGAGGAAATTGCAGAGGACATTCGTTCCGTTCTAGAAGATCGCCACTACGACCATGATCTGACTCAAATGGGAGAAGAGTGTCCCTTTTCAGACGAGTCTCACTATGCCGAAAAGAATGCGGGTCACGGTGAGTTTCTCGTTCTTTGGAATGATTTCGAGCGTGGCCTCAAGACACAAAGTCGCTTCTTCTCACCATCAGCTAAACTGGTCCTCGATCAGATTTTCAACGGAGTGTCCGAACTGCGAACGACCAGTCGAGCACCAGTGGTGGTGACCGTAGGGCCTGCAATGCCAATTACCAATCTCTACCGCGCACGGGTCTTCGAGGGTGAAGACGACGAACTGGCGGAGGCTCTTAAAGCTCCGTGGAAACACCTTGGCACGCCGCCCACAGAGGCTGCCAGCGCAGGAAGGATGAATGCGCGAGGTATCGCAGTGTTCTACGGAGCACGAGACGCTGACACGGCTCTCTCTGAAGTTCGTCCTCCTGTCGGCAGCAAGGTGGCTCTGGCCGTTTTCAGCATCATACGACCCCTGCGGCTACTCGATTTAACTGCCTTGAGATCGGTATCCGCAAGCGGGAGCATTTTCGACCCTGCCACGATTGTGCAGATGCAGCGGAGCAACTTTCTGGAGGTGCTGAGCCACCTGATGTCCCGCGCCGTCATGCCGCACGAAGAGGTCTCAGAATATCTTCCCACTCAAGCTGTGGCTGATTACTTAGCCAACGAAGCGCGGCTGGATGGTATGATCTTTCCTTCTGTTCAGACGGGTCAAGAATCATCGAACGTGGTCTTGTTCCACCATGCAGCAAGAGTCGAAGAGATTGAACTGCCAAAAGGAACCGAGTTGGACGTCCAACTCGTGACGAGAGATTCCGATGATTTTTACCCTGATTACAGAGTGTGGGAAACGGTGCCACTGCCTACAGAGCAGGTGGAGCCCATGAATCGCGCTTCTCATTGGATGTTTGGCATGGACCATCCCTTTGACCATGATTTAGACACGCGTGCCCCCACGCTTCGCATAGACTTAGAAAGCATTCAGGTGCATCACGTCAGGGCTGTCACCTTTAATGCGCCGTCGCACAAGGTGACTCGACGTAGACTTCAGAAAGGAGGTGATGTGCCCAATGATTGAATCATCACTTCCAGCGTCCTGTCTTGTTCTCTACCAAACAGAGGACGGGCGCACACGCATCCAGTGCCGGTTATGGGATAAGCCAAAGTGTTTGAACGAGCCACGAAAAACCGGACTACCCCAGCCATGAGCAAAAGCAAATCCACGACCGGCAGTAGCGCCAAGAAGAAAGCCGAGGTCTCCTTGGTTCGCTCCTCGGCTGCGGAATACCTCACCTTTGTGGCAGCAGGTGGGAGCTCGGAGTCCAGTGTCGAGATGCGTTACGAAGATGAGAACATCTGGCTGACGCAGCGGATGATGGCGGAGCTTTATAATGTCTCCATCCCGGCCATCAACCAGCATCTGAAGCGCATTTTCAGCGACAACGAGCTGGAGCCAGCGGCAACTGTTAAGCAATACTTAATCGTTCAAACCGAGGGGAGCCGTCAGGTTCAACGCACTGTCGAGCACTACAACCTGCAAGCGATCATCGCCGTTGGGTTCAAGATTGAGAACGAGCGGGCGGTGCAGTTCCGCAAGTGGGCCAACC